>NZ_CP043051.1:1467500-1810000 GCF_008121495.1 Mediterraneibacter gnavus ATCC 29149
AAATACTCCTTAGTGACCGATAGCGCATAGTACTGTGAAGGAAAGGTGAAAAGGACCCCGGGAGGGGAGTGAAAGAGAACCTGAAACCATATGTTTACAAGCTGTGGAACATCTTTATATGATGAACCGCGTACTTTTTGTAGAACGGTCCGGCGAGTTACGCTGGCTGGCGAGGTTAAGGGCTGAAGGCCTGGAGCCGAAGGGAAACCGAGTCTGAACAGGGCGAAATAGTCAGTCGGAGTAGACCCGAAACCGGGTGATCTATCCATGTCCAGGTTGAAGTTGCCGTAAAAGGCAATGGAGGACCGAACCCACATCCGTTGAAAAGGGTGGGGATGAGGTGTGGATAGGGGAGAAATTCCAATCGAACCCGGAGATAGCTGGTTCTCCTCGAAATAGCTTTAGGGCTAGCCTCATGCAAGTCTTACGGAGGTAGAGCACTGAATTCCTAAGGGGGCGTCAAAGCTTACCAAGGGATATCAAACTCCGAATGCCGTGTAGATGGTGCATGGGAGTCAGACTATCCGAGATAAGTTGGGTAGTCAAAAGGGAAAGAGCCCAGACCTACAGCTAAGGTCCCAAAATGTGTGTTAAGTGGAAAAGGATGTGGGATTTCGAAGACAACTAGGATGTTGGCTTAGAAGCAGCCATCCATTAAAAGAGTGCGTAATAGCTCACTAGTCGAGAGGTCCTGCGCCGAAAATGTCCGGGGCTGAAACACACTACCGAAGCTTAGGAATTGACGAATGTTAATTGGTAGAGGAGCATTCTTAACGGGGCGAAGCTGTACCGGAAGGAGCAGTGGACTGTTAAGAAGAGAGAATGCCGGAATGAGTAGCGAGAGGAAGGTGAGAATCCTTCCGGCCGAATATCTAAGGTTTCCAGAGTAAAGCTGATCTGCTCTGGGTAAGTCGGGGCCTAAGGCGAGGTCGAAAGACGTAGTCGATGGATAACAGGTAAAGATTCCTGTACTATATCATAACAGAACTGTGGGGACGCAGACAGAGAGCATAAGCCGGGAATGGAAAGACCGGTACAAGCGAGGTAGGAGTGCATCAGGCAAATCCGGTGCACAATCTGAAGACGTGATGTGGGGCGTAAAGCCGGAAGTATGTGAGCTGGCTGCCAAGAAAAGCCGCTATTGTTTATGATATACCCGTACCGTAAACCGACACAGGTGGATGAGGAGAGAATCCTAAGGCCGACGGGAGAAGCATTGTTAAGGAACTCGGCAAAATGACTCCGTAACTTCGGGAGAAGGAGTGCCATGTAAAAGTGGCCGCAGAGAATTGGCCCAAGCAACTGTTTAGCAAAAACACAGGTCTATGCAAAACCGAAAGGTGAGGTATATGGGCTGACGCCTGCCCGGTGCTGGAAGGTTAAGGGGAGAGGTTAGTCGTAAGGCGAAGCTTTGAACTTAAGCCCCAGTAAACGGCGGCCGTAACTATAACGGTCCTAAGGTAGCGAAATTCCTTGTCGGGTAAGTTCCGACCCGCACGAAAGGCGTAATGATTTGGGCACTGTCTCAACAATGCACCCGGTGAAATTGAAATACCAGTGAAGATGCTGGTTACCTGCGCCAGGACGGAAAGACCCCATGGAGCTTTACTCCAGCTTGATACTGGGATTCGATATTGCATGTACAGGATAGGTGGGAGACTGAGAACTGATGACGCCAGTTGTCAGGGAGTCACTGTTGGGATACCACCCTTGTAGTATTGGATTTCTAACCAGCAGCCGTGAACCGGCTGGGGGACAATGTCAGGTGGGGAGTTTGACTGGGGCGGTCGCCTCCGAAAGGGTATCGGAGGCGCTCAAAGGTTCCCTCAGAATGGTTGGAAACCATTCGAAGAGTGCAAAGGCAGAAGGGAGCTTGACTGCGACACCGACGGGTGGAGCAGGTACGAAAGTAGGACTTAGTGATCCGGTGGTATAAAGTGGGATTGCCATCGCTCAACGGATAAAAGCTACCCTGGGGATAACAGGCTTATCACTCCCAAGAGTTCACATCGACGGAGTGGTTTGGCACCTCGATGTCGGCTCATCGCATCCTGGGGCTGAAGTAGGTCCCAAGGGTTGGGCTGTTCGCCCATTAAAGCGGTACGCGAGCTGGGTTCAGAACGTCGTGAGACAGTTCGGTCCCTATCCGGCGTGGGCGTAGGATATTTGAGAGGAGCTGCCCTTAGTACGAGAGGACCGGGGTGGACTGGCCGCTGGTGGATCTGTTGTATTACCAAATGCATAGCAGAGTAGCCAAGCCGGGACGGGATAAACGCTGAAGGCATCTAAGCGTGAAGCCCCCCTCAAGATGAGATATCCCATAACGTCAAGTTAGTAAGACCCCTTGAAGACGACGAGGTAGATAGGGCAGAGGTGGAAGTGCGGTAACGCATGGAGCTGACTGTTACTAATAGGTCGAGGGCATAACCAAGCAAGGTGATAGGAAAAGGATGAATTCTTTGTATGCAGTTTTGAAGGTACAGGAAATACAGATGGAATGAGAGGCAGCACCGGTTGGTGTTGTTTTTTTCTATATGTAAATCTACGGAAGCACAAAAGGAGTATTACAGAAGATGAGAGAAAAAGGAAACCGTCTGGTTCAATATGTACCGGATTATACGGTATTTGATCTGGAAACGACAGGTATCAGTGCAAATATGGATGATATTATAGAAATATCGGCAGTAAAGGTGAAAGGTGGAATTGTGCAGGATACATTTTCTACATTGGTGAATCCTGGGAGACACATTCCGGCACAGGCTACGAAAGTAAATGGAATTACAGATCAAATGGTGTCAGAAGCGCCATTGATCCGCGAAGCAATGACGGAGTTTTTGCGTTTTGTAGGAGAGGATATTCTGGTGGGACATAATATCCAGTCATTTGATATGAAATTTATTTATCGGGAAGTGGAAGAATTATTTCAGGAGACAGTCTCGAATGACTTTATTGACACCTTGTATATGGCAAGAAAATGTCTTCCTGAATTGAAACATCATCGATTGACAGATCTCGCTGAGCATTTTGGAATCAGTTCTAAAGGGGCGCACCGGGCTTTGAATGACTGTGTGATGAATCAGAAGTGTTTTGAGGAAATGGCAAAGCTTCAGAAAAAATCAGTAGTGTTTGTTTGCCCGAAATGTGGTGGAGAGATGATTCGAAGAAATGGAAGATATGGGGAATTCTGGGGATGTGGAAATTTTCCGAAGTGCAGATATACACAGAATATATAAGTAAAATCCTGCTGGGAGTCATTATGAAACTCTCAGCAGGATTTTCTTAGATGGAATGTTATTCTTCAAATACAATTTCAACTTGTTTTACAATGCGGTCTTTGATCATATCGTAGGAATAACCACTCTCCCGGAAAGATTGTTGAAATTCTTCATATTCGGGTTGATTGTTAACATCCTGGTCCGGGTTCACAGGAAGTTTAAAATAGCAAATTTGAATTTTAGAAACATCATGATCTTGAATTGCAATAAGTCCGGCTTTATCTGTCATATGATTTCCATTTGCATCGTAAACAGCATAGCCATATTGTTCAAATGGTGATAACAGTGTGTCAGTACTACTTTGTTCCACTTCTTCGTTATCTTTGGATTCTTCATTACCTTTGGATTCCAGAGAAATTGTAGTCAGTGTTTTTGTGGCGGAGATCAAAGTAGTTCCATTTGGCAGTTTTTCGTTCAGTAATTTTTTTACAGTACCGTCTGATTGGACAGGAGTTTCAATCTGAAATTCAAGTGGTTCGGAAAAATAGATATACATATTTCCGTTTTTAGCTTCCTCGGGACTATATTGAATTCCAGAAATTTTCCATTCTGCGTTATACGTATCTTTTGAGGTGTTTTCTCCAAGTATCTGATGAAACGAACCGATAAATGTGTGATCGTCAGAAAATGTTCCAGAGAGGGAAACTCCTTGTGTGTAAGAATTCTCAGGAAAGCTGGAATCGGTCCATTTTCCCATCAGATAAAGGGAAGAAATACCATCTGGATCCACTTGTGCTCGTTGGCTTTCTGGAAAACCTTCTTCAGATGTAATCTGGACACTGACATAAAAGTTCTGTGTATCACAATATGTCTCGGATAATGTGAATGTGTATCCGTCAGATTTCTGTGAGTTATTATTGGTCAGAGGCGTAGCGTGAGTGTGCAGGTCTCCGGAAAAGATTTGTTTGTTTTCTATCTTTTCAAATAGGTGTAAAAGGTCTGCTGCAAGTGATGGATTAGAGTGTAAAAATATAGCGCTCAAGCAGAAGAAAAAAGCAGCAGCACAAAATAATCCTGCGGTATGGCGAATCATTTGTTTACGATGAATACCGTGTACTTTTTTTATGTTGTTTTGAATTGTTCGATTGAGTTTTTCTTCCGGGATTTCAATGGTATCAAAATCAAGATTCATAGAGATAGTCCTCCTTTAATTTTTGTTTTAATTCATTTCTTCCACGACTCAGGTATGCTTTGACAGAACCAGATGGAATACTGAGTGTCCAGGCAATCTCATCGACTGTCATACCACTGAAGTATTTTAGTAAAATAGGAATGCGGTATTTATCAGGAAGTGTTTCGATAGCGGTTTGCAGGTCAAAATGTTCGACAGATGGAATCTGTTGATTTGCTGTGGAAGCATGTGCAGAATCTATAGCGGAATCCTCCTGTGAAAGTGTGCTTAGGGCTTTTCTACGATGATCATGAGCTGTGTTGATCAGCACTCGTGTAATCCATGTCTGAAACAGAGACGCGTTTTTATCTGCAGATACCCTTTGAGTACTGTGTCACCTACAACATCTAAAGCATCCTGTTCATTTTTTGTATATAGAAAAGCCATTTTGTACAGATAGGTACGGTGTTTTTCAATCAAGTATCCATAGGCAGTGGAATTGCCACGGATTGCTTTTTTAATTAGTTTTATATCATCTGTGTCTTTACTCATCATATAAACAGTATCCTTTCTAATACAGAAGCGCCGGCAGCTTTTGTATTTGTTTACATAGGTTAGACAGAAATTGAGAGAAAATGGTTACAAAAAAACAGAAACTGCCGTAAATTGACAACAGTTTCTGCTTTAGAGGATCAACCCTTACAATTCAATAAATCCGCTTTTATCTTCTCCGTATGTAAAATATGCTTTTTTGTCCTCCGGTTTTAAGTAGATCGAGATTGTATTCAGCTCATCAGAAGAAGCACCGTTTAAGAGACAAGACTCTTTGACTCTGGAGATAATTTCTGTTTCCAGATATTCCTGATCCTGATATTGAATAAAAAAGTTTATGGTTTCTTTGGATGCAGATGTCTCAGCAATAGGGGATTCAATTGCTGTGGTCTGCCTTTTCAGTTTTTTCTTATCCAGACGTTTACTCATATGACAAAGCCCTCTTCTCATTTAGTTTCTATATTGAATTATAGTACTTTCGAAGATAGAAGTCAAAAGGGGATTGGGATTTACGGTTACTGTGAACAGCAACGAGTTATGAATTCAGCTGCCGCAACATTTCCAGAAGTTCGATATCATCTGATTTTAACTTCAGGTTGGAAGAATAGTGCTTGCCGTCCGGAGAAGTTACATTGATTTCTATGATCGTATCTTCCTTTAATGCGTCTGCAGAAACTGCATTCAGAAAGAGTGGAAATTTAGGGTGATTGTTTCGAAATGTCTGGACACTGCTGCGAAGCTTCTGAAGCATTGCCAGTTGATTAAAATTTAATGCCATGTTAGTACTCCTTTAGTTTTTCTTATCATAGCCTAGTTTATGCAGAATGGCAAGAGTGATGCTAAAAATGAGAAATATTATATATAATTAAAAAAATTAAAAAAATTTGAAAAAAGGGGTTGCATTTTATGAAGCCGTGTGATATTATAATTCTTGTCTTGAGGGACACAAAAAAACAAAGAAACATGCGGGTGTAGTTCAATGGTAGAACACCAGCCTTCCAAGCTGGATACGTGGGTTCGATTCCCATCACCCGCTTTTTTCATGCAAACAGGACGAAAACAAAAATGGAGTTGTTTTTGTCCTGTTTTTTTGTATAGAAATATATAACAAGGGCAGAGAAGATGGCAGTTACTTTCGCTTCCCGGAGGTTTTTCTACATTTTTCGGAAAGAAGTGTTTCATGCCATAGAATGGCATGTTATAATAGTAGAAAAATAATAGAAAAGAGAGCAGAAAAATGAACTGGATAGACAATGGGGTAACACGTTTTTTAGGGAAAGTAGCAGATTTTATGTTTTTAAATCTTTTGTGGATCGTATGTTCCATTCCCATCATTACGATTGGAGCTTCCACGACAGCAATGTATTCGGTCATGCTGAAGCTGGTAAAGAATGAAGAGGGCTACATAGTAAAAGGGTTCTTAAAAGCATTTAAGGAGAATTTCAGACAAAGCACACTGATGTGGCTTTTGTATCTTGTGTTTGGGATCGTGATTGTAGTCGACTTTATGCTGCTTCGTATGATGAGTCCGTCCATCAGGACTGTGATGCAGGTATTTTTGATCTTCATGACTATCCTGCTGATCAGCATGGGGATCTATGGATTTGCGTTGCAGGCAAGATATGAAAATCGGATCAAGAACACATTGAAAAATGCATTGATCCTTACGGTTGCAAAAATGCCATATACACTTTTGATGCTGGTCATTACAGTAGTACCGGTAGTTGTGACATTTCTGACAGTGCGCACGTTGATGTTAGGTTTTCTGGTCTGGCTGTTACTTGGTGTTTCTTTGATAGTGTGGCTTAATTCGCTGCTTTTAAGAAGGGTATTTCTGGTTTTTGAGGATATCGAGACATCGGAAAAAGCGGAGAAGATATAAGCCATATAAAACTTGTTGTTTTTCAGAGAAAAAACAGGTATAATGGGGAACAAAATCAAAAAGTGATTGGGAGAAGCAGAAGATGAATTTTTTAGAAGAACGAATTTTAAAAGACGGGATTATCAAAGAGGGGAATGTACTGAAGGTGGACAGCTTTTTGAACCATCAGATGGACATTGATCTGTTCAATGAGATCGGACGCGAATTCAAGAAGCGTTTTGAAGGAAAAGAGATTAACAAAATCCTGACAATCGAAGCATCCGGAATCGGGATCGCATGTATTGCGGCGCAGCATTTTCATGTGCCGGTCGTATTTGCAAAAAAATCTCAGAGCATCAATCTGGAAGGGGAGATGCTTGTGGCAGAGGTAGAATCGTTCACACATAAGTGTAAAAACAATGTGATCGTTGCAAAGAAATTCCTTAACCCGGAAGACAAGGTTCTGATCATTGATGATTTCCTTGCCAACGGATGTGCGCTGCAGGGACTGATTCAGATTGTACAGTCAGCCGGAGCTTCTGTAGAAGGAATCGGGATTGTGATTGAGAAGGGATTTCAGTCAGGTGGACGGATCATCCGTAACCTTGGATTCCAGCTGGAGTCTCTGGCAATCATTGAAAAGATGAATGCTGCAGACGGAAGTGTTGTGTTCAGAGAACAGTAGGGAACAGAAAGGACGGCAGGACAGTCAGATGAGTGAGCAGCCGATTAAAGGACTAGTATTTGATATGGACGGGCTTCTCTTTGATTCCGAGAGAGTCGTACAGAAATCGTGGAATGAAGTCGGAAGGCAGATGGGATTCGGAGAACGGTTCGGTGACCATATTTATCATACCATTGGTTTCAATGTAGTGAGAAGAGAGCAGTATTTTAAGGAGCATGTATCGCCGGATTTTCCGATGGAAGAGTTCACGGAGAATACGCGTCGGATCTATCATCGGATCATGGAAGAAGACGGGGTAGACAGAAAGCCCGGGGCAGAGGAGCTTTTAAAGTATGCAAAAGAGCATGGCTATCGGCTGGCACTGGCGACTTCTTCCAGAGAGCTTCATGCACAGCTGCTGTTAAAGAAATATGGACTGTTTGATTATTTCGACGGCGCTGTTTATGGAAATATGGTATCGGCGGGGAAGCCGGATCCCGAGATTTACCTGAAAGCCTGTGCTTCCATTCAGGTTTTGCCCGAGTTTGCAATCGCACTGGAAGATGCACCGTCCGGGATTCGCTCGGCAGCAGCTGCAGGGATGCGTCCGGTGATGATTCCGGATCTGGTAGAGCCGGATGAAGCGGTTTTAGAATTAGTATGGCGCAGGTTTGACACTTTATATGATGTGATAGATCTTCTGGAATCGGATTTCCAAAATTCTTAAACATCCTTAAGAAATTCTTTTGAATCTTATAACGGTCTCCTTTATTTTTGTATTTTAAGATAAATACAAAAGTAAGGGAGGCCGTTTTCTATGAGTATCCAGACATTGACAAATTATTTTCTTGAATATGGAGCATTTTTCATCTTTCTGATCGTGCTTTTGGAATATCTGAATCTTCCGGGATTTCCGGCGGGGGTGATCATGCCGCTTTCCGGGATCTGGGCATCTCAGGGTGAAATCAGTTTTCCGCTGGTTATGGTACTGACGGTGGCGGCCGGACTGACAGGAAGCTGGGCGCTGTATTGGCTGGGAAGAGCAGGCGGAGATAAGGTGCTGGGCTTTTACTTCAGGAAATTTCCGAAACAAAAGGAAGCAGTGGAGAGTAAGATCGACATGCTTCGGGAAAAGGGAAGTGTGGGAGTGTTTGTGAGTAAACTGCTTCCGATGGTGCGTACGATCATTTCGATTCCGGCAGGGATGGTAAAAATGGATTTTGTGAAATATACCATCAGTTCCTGTCTGGGGATTCTGATCTGGAATCTGGTGTTTGTAGGAGCCGGATATTTCTTTGGAGAAGCAGCCATTCGTGTTTTGGCATAGAAGAGGGGGAAACGTCATGAAGATTGCGATGCTTACAAATAACTATAAGCCGTTTGTCGGCGGAGTTCCAATTTCCGTGGAGCGGCTGGCAAAAGAATTGAGAAAACAGGGACACAAGGTGACGGTCTTCGCACCAGATTATGGATTTGATCCACGCTACGGGCAGGTGGAAGAGGACGATGTCATCCGGTTTCAGGTGACGCGTCAGAAGATGGAAAACGGCATGGTATATCCGAAGCTGGTCAGCAGAGAAATCTGGAAAGGATTTAAGGAACACGAGTTTGACTGCATTCATGTGCATCAGCCGATGTTTGTGGGAACGCAGGCATTGTATCTTGGACGGAAGTATCAGATCCCGGTTATTTATACGTATCACACACGGTATGAAGACTACCTGCATTATATTCCGTTTTTCAGAGAAGAGCAGGCAGGGATGTGGAGAAAAAAGCTGATCTGGTTTGCCAAAGAGACTGTGATCCCGGGATATATGAAATGGTTTACGAATAAATGTGATCTGATCTTTGCGCCGACACCTGGAATGCAGAACCGGATCCGGGAAAACGGTACGGAGGTTTCCATGGCAGTGCTGCCGACCGGGTTGGATGACAGTTTTTATATTGAGGATGAAGAGAAGACAAAAACGATCCGCAGACAATATCTTGGGGAAGAGAAAAACGGACATTTATTCTGTTCCGTCTCAAGGCTGGAGGAAGAAAAAAATCCGATATTTCTCCTGAATGGAATCCGGTGTTTGAAAGAGAAGCTGCCATTTTCGTTTCGTGTGCTGCTTCTGGGTGAGGGAAGTATGAGGAAGGAACTGGAAGTACTGGCAGAACAGATGGGATTGTCCGATACCGTGGTCTTTCTGGGAAATATATCGAATGAGGATGTAAAGCAGTATCTGTATGCAAGTGAGCTGTTTTTGTTCGCATCGAAATCAGAGACACAGGGGATTGTTCTGGAGGAAGCAATGGCAGCAGGCAATCCGATTGTGGCAGTTCGGGCGAGTGGCGTGGAAGATGTTGTAAAAAATGGAATCAACGGGTATATGACAGAAGAGGATGTAGAAATCTGGAGTGATAAGGCGGCAGAGTTGATTCAGAGTCCAGATTACAGACAAGTTTGCATGGAGGCACTAAAGACCGCAGAAAGCTATCGGGCGTCACGTCTGGCTGCACATGCAGAAACATTATATCGTCAGTGTATGGAAAGAAAAGAGGAAATGAGATATGAGGAGCATACAAAAAGTGGGAAAGAACATTCTGCAGCATCTGTTTTCCGGTTATTTAAAACTTCTTAAAAAGACGGTTGCGATCGAATGGCAGGAAATCCAATTTGTGACAGGAAATCAGGTGTTTGGATTCTGGCATGAGGACAGTTTTTTGATGAATCTGGTGCTGGAGGAGTTATCCGGGAAAACCAGTCCGGTAGATGTCATTGTGACAGCAGACACAAGAGGGGATTATATTGAACATATGCTGCAGGCATGCGGCGGTCATGCCCTGCGTGTTCCCGACGGATTTGCGGCGTTTGGAGCACTGAAAAAAATTCTACAGGATTCTTATGAGCAGACGCGTTCCATTGCGGTGGCGCTGGACGGACCGCTGGGACCAAGGCATGAGCCGAAAAAACTGGCATTTTATCTGGCAGAGCAGGCGCAGGAATCCTTTGTGGGAATTTCAGTTTCTTATCATGGATGTCTTCGGCTGTTCTGGAGATGGGACCACTATGCGATTCCACTTCCGTTTTCGAAAGTCATCGTCGCAGTTCACGATTATGGAGAAGTCAATAAAAAACAAATTCCTGACCTTCCGACAAGAGCAGAAGTCTCAGAATGTGGTATACTGTTAAAAGGTGCGTGACCGCATAAAATGACGAGAAAAGGAGAAGGATGAGAGATGGAAATGAATCACATTTTGGTTGTGGAAGATGATAAAGAAATCAGAGAAGGTGTTAAGATCTATTTGCAGAGTCAGGGCTACGAAGTATTTTTGGCTGCAGATGGGATTGAAGGACTGGAAGTCATGGAAAAAGAGGATATCCATCTGGCGATCGTGGATATTATGATGCCGAGAATGGATGGAATCCGGATGACTATGAAGCTGAGAGAAAAATATGATTTTCCGGTGATTATGTTATCGGCAAAATCCGAGGAAGTAGATAAGATCATGGGATTGAACATCGGTGCAGATGATTATGTCACAAAACCGTTTACGCCGATGGAACTGATGGCGAGAGTCAATTCCCAGCTTCGCAGATACAGAAGATTTATGGAAAAGCTGGAAGTTCGTGAAAATGTGCATGTGATCGGCGGTCTGGAGATCAATGAGGACACTGTGGAAGTGTCAATTGACGGAAAACCGGTGAAGCTGACACCGATTGAATATAAAATTCTGCTTCTTCTTGCCAAGAATCCGGGGAGAGTATTTTCTGCCGAGGAAATTTATGAGCGGGTATGGCAGGAAAAGGCGATCAATACGGATACGATCATGGTGCATGTGCGGAATATCCGGGAAAAAATTGAACTGGATCCGAAAAATCCAAAATACTTAAAGGTGGTGTGGGGAGTTGGATACAAAATTGAAAAACAACAATAAAAGAGGAAATCTTCTGACGGTCATTGTACTGTTGATCTCATCTGTCGGAATGCTGCTTTTTTATCCGGCGTTTTCTTCCTATATAACGGATCAGGATCAAAAAGAGATGCGAAAAGAAGAGCAGATGCTGGATATGCTGGATCCGATTCTGGACGGAAATTATCTGTTATATAATGAAATCTCGAATGAGACGGAGTCTTCCGAGGTGATAGAAGAGTATGGAAACAGTCGTTTCGGATTGATGAAAAAGTACATGAAATATGGAATTTTTGATGAATCCGGAACGGCAATGCTGACCTCGGATGAATCTGCCAAGAAATTGCCGGAAGAGTTCGACGGTGATACGTATGCACTGTGTGTTCGCTTTTCGTTTGATGTTGACGGAGATATTTCCGATATCCAGATGGGCGGAACAGCATATGATAAAAACCTTCAGTTTACGGCAGAGCAATGGCTGTATGACAACAGCGTTTATTCAGCGGCGTCTTATATTTCGACTCCATCGGAGGTGCAGATCATGTATGCGATGACAGAACAGAATCTGGAGGCTTATCTGGAGCAGTATGAGACATCGAATGATATGTATGCATATATGTATGTAGATGAACTGATGCAGCAGCCGTCCTTTAACTGGTCTGTTCTGATTTTTACAGTATTCAGTGCAGCAGCAGCGTTTTTGATTCCTCAGTATAAGAAACGGGCGTTGGAAAAGGACGCTATAGTGGATCCCAGAAGATGTCCGCTGGAAATTGCATTTATTATTGGACTTTGTCTGATGGCGTGTGTCCGTGCACTGGCGATCATGATATGGAATACATGCAGTCACAAGTTTATTCAGATCTTTTCTGCAAGCTATGGAGAAAATCTGAATGATGCCATTTCTCTGGCATCGAATGCAGTGATCTGGTTTGTGTATTTTACAGTGGTGTACTGGCTGGCAGGATGTGTCAGAGAGATTTTTGTACTGAAGAAATCGTACTTAAGAGAAAGGTCCTTGTGTGTGAAGTTTTTATTGTGGTTGAAGAATGGAGGGAACAGCATGACAGAGAAGATCAAAAAACTTGTTCTTGGATGCTGGAGAACATTCAAAGCATTCTGTCGCCATCAATATGAAGCGTTGCTGCATATCGACTTCCGGGATAATACCAACAAAACTATTTTACGGATCGTCTTGCTTAACTTTGCGGTGATCTTTGTGATCAGTATGTTCTGGATGTATGGAATCTGGGTGTTGATTATTTATTCCGTCGGATTGTTTATTTTCCTGAGAAAGTACCTCAACAAGGTGCAGGAACAGTACCAGGGTATTTTAAAATCGACCAATCAGCTGGCGGAAGGGAATCTGGATTTCCCGATTACAGGAGACGTGGGAATTTTCGCACCGGTTCAGAATGAATTGAAACGCATTCAGACGGGATTTAAAAAAGCAGTCAGTGAGGAAGTCAAGAGTGAACGGATGAAGACAGATCTGATCACTAATGTTTCCCATGATTTAAAGACACCACTGACAGCGATCATCACGTATGTGGATTTGGTAAAAAATGAGACAGATGAGGAAAAGAGAAAAGAATACATCGGAGTTCTGGAGAGAAAGTCTTTGCGCCTGAAAGTGCTGATTGAGGATCTGTTTGAGATCAGTAAGGCAACCAGCAGAACGGTAACACTTCATTATATGAAAATTGACATTGTAGATTTGCTAAAACAGGTAGGTTTGGAGTATGATAGTAATATCAGAAAAGCAAATCTGGAAATGAAGTGGAATCTGCCGGAACATAAGATCGTATTATGGCTGGACAGCCAGAAAACATATCGTATTTTCGAGAATATGATCGTAAATATCACGAAGTATGCAATGCCGCATACGCGTGTGTATATTGATATGAAAGAGACAGAACAGGATGTGCGGATCTCAATGAAGAATGTGTCTTCTGCGGAATTGAATTTCAATACAGATGAAATTACAGACCGTTTTGTAAGAGGGGATGTTTCGAGAAATACCGAGGGAAGCGGACTTGGTCTGGCGATTGTAAAGAGCTTTGTAGAATTACAGCACGGCACTCTGCAGATCTCCACGGAAGCAGATTTGTTTAAAGCAGAAATTGTGTTTCCAAAGAGACAGGAGGTACCGGATGGAGAAAATGAAACAGGAATGTAAAGTGAAAAAACCGCTGAAGATCTGGCAGGGTGTACTCACCCTGCTGGTCTCTGCGGTTATTTTGTTTGTGGCAGCGCCGATATTGCTGTCCCCGTTTGGCATGTATGGAAGTTTGCTCGGAGAGCTTCTTCTGTTTGGGGTGGCAGTGGGGGCTGTCCTTTTGTTCCAGGGGGATCTGCGGGAGGTGTTTCCGCTTAAGAAACCTCATTTTTCAGGGATTGCAGGCACAATTCTGATCTGGGTAGGGACGTTTTTGTGTGAAATGGTACTGCTTTTGATCTTGAGTCTGTTTTTCCCCGAGCAGATTCTGGAGGTCAATGACGGGCTGTCATCGTCCATTGCCGCAGGTCCGTTTCTGCTGTCCTTTGTTACAGTAGCAATTTCACCGGCAATCTGTGAAGAGGTTCTGTTTCGGGGAACAGTTGTCAGCAGTCTGAGAGGAAGGCTTGGAAAATGGGCAGTACTGTTGATCAGTGGCTGCATTTTTGGGATGTTCCACGGAGATGTTTTTCGATTTTTTCCGACAGCGATCGGTGGGGTGATGATGGGATATCTGTTGTGGGAAACCGGAAATATGTGTTATAACATGCTGTTTCATTTTATTAACAATGCACTTCCTGTCATTTTACTTTATGCCATGCAGGGAGTGTATTCCAGGATGGAGCTGTATATGGAGGCACAGACACTTGCGCAGGGGACTCAGGATATGCTTCCGGCAGTGGGGATGTACCTGATGATGGCTTCTGCGGCTCCCGGGGCAATCTATATCGGAAATTATCTTCTTCATGCAAAAACGCCGGGGTATCGCACGAAATTATTCCCGTCAGGAAAACCGGGGCTGGTGATCGGTCTGATTCTTGGATCTTTGTTTTTATTTGCAGCGGGATTGCTTGTTTTTTTCATTTCAGTCGCGAGAATGTTATAAATCACAGATTGACAGGGCAAAGAAAAATGTTTATAATTGTACCAACAAGATAATACAATTCTACAAGGAGAATGCGTATGAGATATGAAATAGTAGGAGAAACATTACCGGCAGTGATCTGTACGTTAGAAGAAGGAGAAACGATGATCACAGAGAAGGGAGCCATGAGCTGGATGTCCCCGAATATGAAGATGGAGACGAGTACCAACGGCGGGATTGGCAAAGCATTCGGAAGGATGTTTTCCGGAGAGTCGATTTTCCAGAACACGTATACTGCAAAGGGCGGTCACGGAATGATTGCATTTGCATCCAGCTTTCCGGGAAAGATCGTTGCACATGAGGTTGCGCCTGGACGGGAAATTGTAGTACAGAAGTCTGGTTTTCTGGCAGCAGAAGCTGGCGTGGATCTGTCGATCTTCTTCCAGAAGCGGATCGGTTCCGGAATTTTCGGCGGAGAGGGATTTATCATGCAGAAGCTTTCCGGACGCGGTATGGCATTTCTGGAATTTGACGGTCATGTGGTAGAGTATGAGCTGCAGCCGGGGCAGCAGATCGTGGTGGATACCGGATATCTGGCTGCAATGGATGCGACCTGCAGCATGGAGATTCAGAGCGTGCCGGGTGTGAAGAATATGCTGTTCGGCGGAGAAGGCGTGTTCAATACGGTCATCAGTGGACCGGGACATATCTGGCTGCAGACGATGCCGATTTCGAATGTGGCAGGAGTGCTGGCACCATTTTTGCCGGTGGCGAAGTAAGGTGGCAATATGGAATATTTGGGTGTGTTGGCATTTGTTATAGTGCTGTGTTATATGTCATATCCTGATAAAGTGAAAAAGCTTGAAAGGAAAGTAAAAAAGTTAGAAAAAGAAAGGTGCAGAGAAAGTATCATGTCAAAACTGATTGAAGAATTAGTGGGAAGAGATTGTAAAATTTCAAGCGAAAAAGGAATCAATTTTGTTGGAAAAACAGAGTTTGAATGTCATGTGATGGACTGTGATGAAGAGTGGTTGAAAATTTCTCTGAAAGATAAAAAGAATCAGGAAATTGTAAAAATGATACGAGTGGAAGATGTGGATGAAATCGAAGTCAAAGTAGATCAAAGCTTATGAGTTAAATAAGAAAATAAATGAACTTTTCATAACGGAGAACAAAGAACAATATAAAAACTGCCGGCAGCTGTGGTGCCGGCAGTTTTTATATTGTATGGAAATGTCAGGTGGTATGTAGATTTTTACGAAATTTTTTGGGTGTAATTCCATGAAATTCCTGAAATACCCGTATGAAATGACTGCAGTCGCAAAAGCCGGTTTCCTGGCTGATGTAGGAAAGGTCAAAATCAGTGAAACGAAGAAGATCTTCTGCTTTTTGGATTCGTACCATTTTGATAAAATGCCCGCAGGTCTGTCCGTAGTATTCTTTAAATTTTGCGGAAAAGTGAGAATAACTCATGTGAAAATTCCGTGCTAGAGTTTCGATACAAATGGGTTCTTGATAGTGTTGAAAAATATATTCTGCCACTGCGGAAAATGTTTCGTTCTGAGAGTGCTGCAATGCATTACTTGTAATTGAAAATCCCTGTTTTTCCCAAAGTTTGAGCAACTCTGTGATAAGGATACAATAATATGAGTGTGCGAGAATGTCGTAACTAAAGTTTTTTTCTGTAACGATTTGGATCATTGTATCAAACAGGGAATGTAAGGGAATATGCTCCAGCTCGGATTTTTGAAAAAAACAGGAAAAGCGCTTGTCAGTATCGATCATATGAAGCAGCGTGGAAATGGAAGGGAGACTGCTTCCCGGAATATTTAGATGTACGGGATCAAATTTCAGCACCTGATATTGGAGGGGAAAAGGACCTGCAGCATAAATGGCATGAGGTGTCTGCGGGTGGAAAACAATCAAATCTCCGGGTTCCAGAACATAATTGTCTGTATCGGTTTCGATATAGGCAGTTCCTTTCAAAATATACAGAATTTCCATAAAATAATGCCAGTGCGGAGAAACCGGGAAGTTGTTTTTTTGAGCGTCAAAAAAGAAAGCTTCATAAGGATTGTTTAACGTATCAGAGTATTCGAAAATGGGGTTCATGTCCTCCTCCTTTGTGAAAAAACAGTAAGATGCAAATGTTGGGTAATCATAGATTTATACAATTTTTTGCGAGAATCATTATATCATGCATAAAGGGAATATGCTATACTTTCGGGGAATTTAAAGGAAGGGGATTGCGCATATGAAGTTTATAAAAGGAATTACATTTGCTCCGTTTTACAGGAAAAATACATTGAATACAGAGCAGGCAAGAGAAAGCTTTGATTATATGATAGAGAATACGGGAGCAGATTTTGTGATACTGGCACCGGGAGGGCTGCAGGATACAGCACATTCAGAAGAGATTTGTTATAGTTCCAATGCTACTTTTTCGGATGAGGAACTGGCAGATATGATCTGTTATGCAAAGAAAAAAGGAGTCAGAGTCGGATTAAAGCCTACCGTGAATTGTAAAAACGGAGAATGGAGAGCATATATCAGCTTTTTTGAACATGATGTACCGTGTGAGCAAAAATGGGGAAACTGGTTTTCGTCCTACACGAAATTTCAGACGCATTATGCGGAGATTGCACAAAAAGAAGAATGCGATATGTTAATCGCAGGGTGTGAAATGGTGATGTCAGAACATCGAGAGAAGGAGTGGCGGGAAGTGATTGCTGCAATCAGAGAGTGTTACGATGGGACAGTATCATACAATACGGATAAGTATCAGGAAGACCGGGTTAAATGGTGGGATTGTGTAGATGTGATTTCATCCAGCGGCTATTATCCGATTCAGGACTGGGAGCAGGAACTGGATCGGATCGAGGCTGTAGTAAAAGCTTATCATAAACCGTTTTTCTTTGCAGAAGCAGGATGTATGTCCAGAACAGGATCAAAACACGTTCCGAATAACTGGGGGATTGAAGGAAAGTTACGGTTAGAGGAACAGGTGGAGTGGTATACAACTATGTTTGAGTCATGCAGAAAAAGAGAGTGGATGCAAGGGTATGGGTTGTGGGAATGGGCGCCTGCAGTACCATCAGCAAAACAGGCATATAAGGATGACAGTTATCAAATCTGCCAGAAGCCGGTACAGGAGATTATAAAGAAGTATTATAAGGAATAGACGGGGAAAAGCAATGGGAAGAGAAAATGAAAAAAGTAATATAACACAAATGTTTCGAGAAAACAAAGGTCACAGTTTAAAGACATTGTTGCTTTTGTTTCGCGGGCGGTATCTGGCGCTGTTTGGATCAGTTTTCTTTTTTGTAATCAAGCATTCTCCTACGTGGGTGCTGCCAATCGTCACAGCAAATATTATCAATGCAGTGACAGATAAAGAGGGGGATATTGTGCGGATTTTGACTGTGAATACGATTTTAATGCTCGTATTTCTTGTCCAGAATGTAGCAACAAATTATATTCATACCTGGCTCTATGCGAAAAGTGTAAGAGGTGTGGAAAAGGAGTTAAGAGAGGCTTTGATTGTAAAGCTGCAGCAGCTTTCGATCACGTATCATAAAGAAATGCAGTCCGGAAGGCTTCAGTCCAAAATTATGAGGGATGTGGAACAGGTTCAGACACTGGCGTCTCAGATTTTTATCTCTTTGATTACGATTATTTTGAATATTGTAGTGTCATTTGGGGTGGTTATTTATAAAAGCAAGATTGTATTTCTGTTTTTTGTATGTACGATTCCGGTGGCGGTTTTAATCATTGTAGGATTTAAGGGGAAAATAAAAAGTCACAACAGGGAATTTAGAGAGGAAATGGAAGAAACATCTGCGAAAGTGATGGAGATGGTGGAAATGATCCCTGTTACAAAAGCGCATGCAATGGAAGATAAAGAAACAGAAAAAATGGAACGGCAGTTGAAAAGAATTGCTCAAAAAGGGTTAAAGCTGGACATGGTCCAGACCTATTTTTCATCGATCAGCTGGGTGGCATTTCAGATTTTTCAGGTGTTCTGTCTGGTGTTTACTGCTTACATGGCGTGGAAAGAGTTGATTCAAATCGGAGATATTATGCTGTATCAGACCTATTTTTCATCTATTGTTGCACAGATTGCAAATGTGATGGCATTGCTTCCGATTATTTCCAAAGGGTTGGAATCAGTTGAGTCGATAGGAGAAGTGCTGTGTGCAAATGATATTGAAGATAACTGGAAAAAAGAGAAGGTAAAAGAAGTAGAAGGTGAAATTGAATTTGATGAAGTTTCGTTTTCTTACAGAGGGGAAGAAAAGAAAATACTAAATGATTTAAACTTGAAGATACGAAAAGGAGAAACAGTTGCATTTGTAGGAGGTTCTGGATCAGGAAAGACGACGATTTTGAATCTGGCAATTGGTTTTCTGAAAGCAGACAGTGGTCAGGTACGGATTAATGGAAAAAATCTAATGGAAGTGAATCTGCAGAGCTATAGAGAACACATCGCGGTTGTGCCTCAGCAGTCCATTTTATTTTCGGGAACGATTCGAGACAACATAACATATGGAACAGAAGGGATTCCGGATGAAAAACTCTGGGAGATCGTTCGGGCAGCAAATTTGGAGGATGTGATTAAGAAAATGCCGGATGGATTGGATACGATGATAACAGAGCATGGGGATAATTTATCCGGAGGCCAGAAACAGAGAATTTCAATTGCCCGGGCATTTGTGCGAAATCCGAAAATTTTGATTCTGGATGAAGCGACTTCTGCTCTGGACAGTGTTTCAGAAAGGAAGATTCAGGATTCCATTCAAAGACTGGTGAGAGATCGAACCACGTTAATTGTCGCACATCGATTGTCTACGATAAAAAATGCAGATAAGATTGCAGTGATTGGAAATGGTGGAGTGTTAGAGTATGGAAATTACGAAGAGTTGATGGAACAAAAAGGGGAGTTTTATCATCTTAAAAAATTACAGAGTTGACAAAAGTGGTGAAAAAAGATTAAAATTATCAGAAAATAAGCTATAAATGAGCAAATTTGAAAAATTGCACAAAACTACACTGCGAATTTCATAAATGAATCAAAATCATTACTTTCCTTTGCGCATTGAAAAAGATAACGATACTTTTCCAGCTGAATGGTATCACAGATTTCGTGATATCCAGTTTCAAACGAACAGAACCTACCAGTACCCACTGCACACATTATATTATTACTCGGTTCGAATAAAATTTGCATAAGTTTAATTTTTTAAACTGGTTGTATATGAATGAGGAATGATGTATAGTATTTGCGAGAGACACCTTCTTTCGTAAATGTTGCAAATGTTTGTTTTGGCACTTTCATTATACAACACATGGAATCGAGGTGTCTTTCTTTTATGCAAAATCACGAACTTGCTCATTTATAGCTGGAATAAAAGATGGATATTAGAAAACTCTTATTTTTTTATGTTCAAGGAAGGAGTTCGATGAAAAAATTATTACCGCTATTACTTTTTGGATTTTTATCAATCATAATAGGAGCTTCGATATTGAGTAAAGAAAATAAAGAAACATCCCCAAATAGAGACATATCACAAATGTCAAATGCTCATCTTTTATCAGATACAGGTACTTTGTTGGAATACCATCCTGATAAAAAAGAAACCATAGTACAAGTAGATGATTCAGATAATCGATTTTTATACGATGAGGTTACTTTAATTCTCACAGGTCCTGCAGGTGAGTATAAAATTGATTCATCAATGGTTGGTGAGAAAATCAAATTTTCTTATTTTCATAGTACACCAACTGATAAGCCGACATTAGAAATTTATTTAATTGACAAATGGGAAAAATAAATTGTATACTTATAAATAAGCAAATATCGAATTTTACACAAAACTGACTTTAAGTTTATTCAGGGGCAGATTGCCCCTGTTTTTTAAAATAACTCCATACTTCTCTCCAAAATCCCTCGCATATACGCAATGGCAATTCCATAATTCGTAATTGGAATGCCCTGCTCTCTGGCACAATCTAATCGATACTGCATTTCTTTTTCTGTCAGCGTGCATCCGCCGCAGTGGATGATCACCTGATAAGGGGACAGATCTGACGGAAAATCCGTTCCGCTTGTAAATGTAAACTGCAAATCTTTCTGTGTAAACTGTTTCAGCATCCGGGGCAGTTTGACAGTCCCGATATCTTCGCACTGCCGATGATGCGTGCAGCCTTCGCAGATCAGTACCCGGTCCTTGTCCTTCAGTGTGTCAAGTGTCTGTGCGCCTTTGGCAGCAAGTGCAAGATTTCCCTTATATCTGGCAAACAAGATGGAAAAAGAGGTCAGCGGTACCTCTTTTGGTACGATTTTGGCAACGGCATCAAAGACCTGGCTGTCTGTGATGACAAGAGCAGGTGATTTTCCAAGGTTCTTAAGCGTTTCTGAAAGCTCACTGTCTCTCACTGCAATTGCGGTTGCTCCGTGATCGAGAATATCCCGGATGGTCTGCTGCTGAGGCAGGATAAGACGGCCTTTCGGAGCAGCTTTGTCAATGGGAATGACCAGTACGACAAAGTCTCCGGGATGGATGAGATCTCCCACGATTTTTCGTGTTTTTGGTGTCTGTCCGAGCTGTTTTGCAAGCAGCTCTTTCAGTTCGTGAATCTGTGTTCCCGCGGCAGCACTGACATACAGGACTTGCTCCGGGGAAATCTCATCCGGAAGAACAGGAGAAGCTGGAGCAAGATCCATTTTATTGACAGCGATCACGAAAGGAATCTGTTTTTTACGAATCTGCTGTAAAATCTGGATATCTTCTTCGGTTATGCCAAGCTGCCCGTCAATGACGAGCAGAGCGATATCTGTTGTATTTAAAATCTGCTGTGTTTTTTCGATACGCAGAGAACCAAGCTCCCCGGTGTCATCCAGTCCCGGGGTATCGATTAAAACAACAGGCCCCAGAGGAAGGAGCTCCATTGCTTTTTTGACCGGATCTGTGGTGGTTCCCTTAAAATCTGAAACAATGGATACCGGCTGTCCGGCGAGGGCATTGATCAGGCTGGATTTTCCGGCATTTCTTTTTCCGAAGATCCCGATGTGGATTCGTTCGGCAGAAGGTGTCTGATTGAATGTCATAAAACTGCTCCTTTCTCTAGAAACGGAAATCCCGGCGGTTATTCTGTTCGATCAGACGCAGATTTTCCAGTACGACCGCTCTTGCTTTTTCATTTGGTACATTTAACACTTCTTTGTCGATCAGGCGGTCTCCAATGGCTTTTGTCTCCGGGGAAGCATAGTCCATCAGGTATTCCTTGAGTGTCATAAGTGCATTTGGATGGCAGCAGTTCTGGATCTGTCCGCTTTTACAAAGAGACATAAAACGGTCTCCGGTGCGGCCTTCCCGGTAGCAGGCGGTACAGAAGCTTGGAATG
Organism: Mediterraneibacter gnavus ATCC 29149; assembly: GCF_008121495.1. Classification (NCBI taxonomy): domain Bacteria; kingdom Bacillati; phylum Bacillota; class Clostridia; order Lachnospirales; family Lachnospiraceae; genus Mediterraneibacter; species Mediterraneibacter gnavus. The sequence goes on from NZ_CP043051.1 coordinate 1,489,351, forward strand.
TAGTCCATCTCCATCAGCCAGCGTACGACTTCATCCAGTGTGCGGGTGTCACTGACGTCAAACTGTTCTGATTTTGCGTCATCCGGCTCCGGCTCACAGTAACCGCCAACGCTGGTACGGGAGCCGCCGCTGATCTGGGAAACGCCCAGATGCAGGACACGTTCTCTGCATTTCTGGCTCTCCCTCGTGGAGATGATCATGCCGGTATAGGGAACGGCGATCCGGATACAGGCTACGATCTTCGCAAAGGTATCATCGTCAATACCGTTGTCAAACTCATCTGCATTGATATCGTCCGCATGCCGGAGTCTCGGTACGCTGATCGTGTGCGGTCCGACGCCGAATGCAGCTTCCAGATGTTCTGCGTGCATGAGAAGACCTGCAAATTCATAGCGGTATTTGTCCAGTCCAAATAAAACGCCGATCCCTACATCATCAATGCCGCCTTCCATGGCACGGTCCATAGCCTCGGTGTGATAGTTGTAGTCGTGTTTTGGTCCTGTTGGATGAAGTGCAAGGTAACTTTCCTTGTGGTAGGTTTCCTGAAAGAGGATGTACGTTCCGATTCCGGCTTCTTTGAGCAGACGGTAGTTGTCCACGGTAGTGGCGGCAATATTTATGTTTACCCGTCTGATGGCGCCGTTTTTATGTTTGATGCTGTAAATCGTTTTGATACTCTCCAGATAGTAGTCTATCGTGTTGCGCACGGGATCTTCCCCGGCCTCCAGTGCAAGCCGTTTATGTCCCATATCCTGCAGTGCGATGACTTCTTTCCGGATCTCTTCCTGAGTCAGTTGTTTTCTGGCGATATGTTTATTTTTCAGGTGATACGGGCAATAGGTACAGCCGTTCACACAGTAGTTGGAAAGGTAGAGAGGCGCAAACATGACGATCCGGTTTCCGTAGAAATCCTTTTTGATCTGTTCCGCCAGCCGGTAGATTTCCTGATTCTTCTCTTCGATCGGACAGGCGAGAAGAACGGATGCTTCCCGGTGGGAAAGTCCTTTTCTTAAACGGGCTTTTTCAAGAATGGAGTCAATGAGGGCTTCGTTGGTCTTGTTCTCATCGGCGTAGGCAAGGGTTTCCAGAATTTCTTCGTGGCTGATAAAATCATCAGCATGTTTTGAGTGTACATCATACATAAGTAATCCCTCCAATTTGTAAAATAAAAAGCAAAAAACAAAGTTGTTACGGGGTGATATTCAGAGAATCTCCCCGGGCGGTCACCACCTGATAGCCGATGGACTGCATGTGTTGTTCCAATTCCCTTCGGCATTCGGCAGCTTCTGCATCCGTGCTGATCTTGTTGTCATACAGCAGATAGTCTCCCCGCACACGTTTCGGGGACAGGTTTGGCATGACCACATTGGCACCGGATAAAATGCCAAGCTCCCGTCCGTTTTCGGCAATGGTTCCAAGTGCTGTGGTTGCCGGAAGCAGCACGCCTGGAAGCATCAGACGGATGAGTCCCAAAAGGAATAAAGTCAGCTCCAGTGTTCCTGCTTTCTGCCCGGCAAACGGGGTGTCATGGTGTGGAATAAATGGGCCGATCCCGACCATCTGAGGATTCAGCTCTTTGAGAAACAACAGATCTTCTGCCAGATGTTCGCTCGTCTGCCAGGGAGATCCTACCATAAATCCGGTTCCCACCTGATATCCGATTTCTTTTAAATCCCAGAGGCATTGCTGTCTGTGGGCAGCAGAAAGCTGTGCCGGATGCAGCTTCTGATAGTGCTCGGTGTTGTAAGTTTCATGGCGCAGAAGAAAACGGTTGGCTCCGGCATCAAAAAGCTGCTGGTACTCTTCCTTTGTGGCCTCTCCAGTGGAAAGGGTGATCGCGCAGTCCGGGTAAGTGGTCCGGATTGTATGCACCACATCAGATAACCGGGCGGTTGTATAATAGGGGTCTTCACCGCCCTGCAGGACGAAAGTCCGAAATCCGAGCTCATATCCGGTTTCACAGCAGGAGAGGATCTCTTCTTTTGTCAGCCGGTAGCGGTGTACGTGTGTGTTCCCGCTTCGAATCCCGCAGTAATAGCAGTTATTTCTGCAGTAGTTTGTAAATTCAATGAGTCCCCGGATATAGACATCATGTCCGTAGAATTGAATCCGCGCGCGTCGTGATTTTTCAAACAGATATGCGGCAAGCCGGGGGGTGTACCCATCAAGCAGCTGCTGCCATTCGGAAGCATAAAGAGTATGCTCCGCTTCCAGTTTGTCAATGAAGGTATAAAGACATGGATCCATCATTTCTGGCTCCTTTCTGTAAAAAATTTCTGTATTTTTTCATTATAGCACAATTTTAAAGTTACTGTTCACACCGGATGTTAAATATAGGTTCTGAACCGTCATGCTTGCATGTAAGGGAAAGAATCTATATTTAACATCCGGTGTGAACAGTAACATTTTGAAAATACAGGGTTATTGTTTAGCAGAGGAAATATTGACAGAGAACAGGCGGTGTGATAAGTTGGACACAGAAATATCAGAAAGTGGTGATAGAATGTCTGAGGTAAGAAAACATTTTGTTTTTCATGGAAAGGTGCAGGGCGTAGGATTCCGCTACACTGCAAAATATCTTGCGTTGTCACTGGGACTTACCGGATGGGCGAGAAATGAGTGGGACGGCACTGTGACAATGGAAGTACAGGGACGGGAAACGCTGATCAACAAGCTTCTGGTGGGACTGAATCAGAATCAGTTTATCTCCATCGAGTGGATCGATACAAGAGAGATTCCACTGGAGGAAGAGAAGGCATTTTCTGTGAAATGAAGGAAAGAAGAACTTGGTTTATAGAATGAACAGGAGGAGCATCATGAAATTAGGATTTATCGGAACAGGAAATATGGCAGGAGCCATCATGGGTGGTATTATCAGAAACGGAGTGCTGAAGCCGGAAGAAATCATCGGTTCGGATATTTTGGAAGCAGGGAGGGAAAAGGTACATTCTCTTTATGGAATCTGTGTGACAGATGACAACAGGGAGGCGGCAAAGGCAGAGATCGTGGTTCTTTCTGTAAAACCTCAGTATTATGAACAGACGATCGCACAGATCAGAGATGAGATCACGGATGAGCAGGTAATTGTCACCCTTGCTCCGGGAAAAACTCTGGAATGGCTGCAGGGGCAGTTTGGAAAAGATGTCAAGATCGTGCGCACCATGCCGAATACACCGGCAATGGTCGGTGCAGGGATGACGGCAGCGTGTGCAAATGCTCTGGTTACAAAAGAAGAGTTGGAAAAAGTGCTGACAATCCTGCGCTCTTTCGGAGAGGTAGAAGTCGTATCAGAGCATCTGATCGATGCAGTTGTGTCTGCAAGCGGAAGTTCTCCGGCATATGTATTTATGATGATCGAAGCAATGGCAGATGCGGCAGTGGCAGATGGAATGCCAAGACCTCAGGCGTATAAGTTTGCCGCTCAGGCCGTGATGGGAAGCGCCAAGATGATCCTGGAGACCGGAAAACATCCGGGTGAACTCAAAGACATGGTATGTTCTCCTGCGGGAACAACGATCGAAGCAGTGCAGGTACTGGAAGAGCGCGGTTTTCGAAGTGCTATTATCGAGGCAATGCGTGTGTGTGCGGAAAAATCCAGAAATATGTAGAGTAAAGTGACAGGCATGAGGGGGAAACGGCGATGGAGATTCATGGAATTCAGAAAATGACACTGTTAGATTATCCGGAAAAAGTGGCGTGTACGATTTTTACGGCGAGATGTAATTTCCGCTGTCCGTTCTGTCATAATGCTTCTCTGGTGACACATGTAGATGCGGCGGCAGCAATTTCCGAGGAGGAAGTGTTTTCATTCCTTGCGAAACGGCAGGGGATTCTGGATGGTGTGTGCATTACCGGAGGCGAGCCTCTGCTTCAGCCGGATATCGAAGAGTTTATCCGGAAAGTGAAAGAGCTCGGTTATCAGGTCAAGCTGGATACCAACGGCAGCAATGTATTGCGTCTGAGACGGCTGGTGGAACAGGGGCTTGTGGACTATGTAGCAATGGATATCAAAAATGCTCCGGATAAGTATGGTATGACTATTGGAATTGAAGAATATGATATGTCCAATATTTTTCAGAGTGTGGATTTTCTGATGTCTGGGGATGTTCCCTATGAATTTCGCACCACGGTTGTGCGGCAGTTCCATAAAAGGGAAGATTTTGCTGCTATCGGGCGATGGATCAAGGGGGCAAAACAATATTATCTGCAGAGCTTTGTAGATTCCGGAGATTTGATCTGCCCCGGAATGAAGGGGTATACAAAAGAGATTATGGAACAGGCGCTGGAAATTGTGAAGAGGAACATTCCAAATGCGAAGTTAAGGGGTGTGTAGGTTACAAGTTATTTCAACAACAATTGTTAGAAAAGCCTGAAAATTCAAGAAAATAGACGGTTTCATGCAGGGAGGATGTGACTCAAAACGGGTCATACCCTCCCTGTATTTTATTGTTCATGTATAAAAGAGCAAAATCATGTAATAATCAGCCACTGTTTCTTAGTATAATTTCCTCAAAAAGTGTTACGTTTCTATTTTTTTTATTATTTTAGAAAATTCCATATTTTTCTATAATACAGATATCAAAAACAGAGACGAATAAAAAGGGAGGAAACGATAATGAAGAAAAAGAGAATGCTGGCACTTCTTTTGACAGTAGCAATGGCAGGAACGATGCTTGCAGGATGCGGCAGATCCGATGGCAAGGAAGATGAAAAAGGAAAAAATCAGGCAAAGAGTGAAGGGAAAGTGTACTATCTGAACTTCAAGCCGGAGCAGGCAGATGACTGGGTAAAACTTGCAGAGACTTACACAGATGAGACTGGTGTTCAGGTGGATGTGCAGACAGCTGCTTCCGGGACGTATGAATCCCAGCTGAAATCTGAGATGGCAAAAGAAGAGGCGCCGACCCTGTTTCAGGTCAATGGTCCTGTCGGTCTGGCATCCTGGAAAGATTACTGTTATGACCTGTCAGACAGTCAGATTTACAAGGATATTTCCAGTGACGATTATGTGTTAAAAGAAGGAGATGAAGTCAAAGGAATTGCGTATGTAGTAGAAACATACGGAATTATTTATAACAAAGCGATCCTGAATCAATACTTTGAACTTTCAGATGCTGCTGTAAAATCAGTGGATGAGATCAATAATTTTGAAACGCTGAAAAAAGTTGCGGACGGAATCCAGAAACACAAAGATGAATTGGGGGTGGAAGGTGCATTTACATCCGCAGGTATGGATTCTTCTTCTGACTGGAGATTTAAGACACATCTGGCAAATCTTCCAATCTATTATGAATATAAAGATGAGGGCATTACATCCACAGATGCGATTAAAGGAACCTATCTGGAAAACTATAAGAACATATGGGATTTATATATTACAGATTCTACCTGTGAACCGTCTATGATCTCCTCTAAGACGGCAGAGGACGCAAGCTCCGAATTTGCACTTGGAGAGGCTGTATTTTATCAGAATGGAACCTGGGCATACAACGACATCAAGGATATGGAAGTTGCCGATGAGGACATGGGAATGCTTCCGATTTACATCGGTGCCAAAGGAGAAGAAGAGCAGGGACTTTGCACGGGATCTGAGAACTACTGGTGTGTGAATAAAAATGCTTCAGAAGAAGACATTCAGGCAACTCTGGATTTCCTGCAGTGGGTTGTGGAAAGTGATGAGGGACGCGATATGCTTGCAAATACGATGGGATTTGTGACACCGTTCACCACATTTGAAGACTATCTGCCGTCAAATCCTCTGGTGCAGGCAAATGAGGAATATAACAAGGCGGGCAAGACACCTGTAAGCTGGAACTTTACGACAATGCCTTCTGAAAACTGGAAAAACAATGTAGGCTCTGCACTTCTTGAATATGCACAGGGAACTGGAAAATGGGATGCAGTGGAAACTGCATTTGTAGATGGATGGGCAACTGAGTATCAGGCAGCGCATGCGGAATAAAAACATAGATTTGAGGCGGACGGCAAACCGTCCGCCTTTTCCATCAAGAGGAAGGAGAGAGGGACATGCAAAAAGCAATAAAACGATATTTCCCTGTTTTTGTACTGCCCACGATGATCGCATTTACCATTGGGTTTATCGCGCCGTTTTTACTGGGTATTTATCTTTCGTTCTGTAAATTTACAACCGTGACAGACGCCAGATTTATCGGGCTTGAGAATTATGGAAAGGTATTTCAGGATCCTACATTTTTACACTCTCTGTGGTATACCGTGCTGTTTACAGTACTTTCCATGTTATTGATCAATGTACTGGCATTTGCGGTGGCGTTGGTATTGACAAAACCAGTACGCGGGAAAAATATTTTTCGGACTGTATTTTTTATGCCGAATTTGATCGGTGGAATTATTCTGGGATATATCTGGCAGCTTCTGTTAAACGGAGTGCTTGCACATTGGGGAAAAACACTTACATATTCCGGGACCTACGGGTTGATGGGAATGATCATTCTGGTGTGCTGGCAACAGATTGGATATATGATGATCATCTACATTTCCGGCATTCAGAATATTCCCGGAGAGCTGATCGAAGCGGCGAAGATTGATGGAGCCAACTCCTGGCAGGTACTTCGCAAGGTCATTATTCCGATGGTGATGCCGTCGATCACGATTTGTACATTTTTAACGTTAACAAACGGTTTCAAGTTATTTGACCAGAACCTGGCACTGACCAATGGTGCACCTTCGAAAATGTCAGAACTTCTGGCGCTCAATATCTTCAATACGTTCTATGGAAGAGCCGGTTATGAAGGTGTTGGTCAGGCGAAGGCAGTAATCTTCTTTCTGATCGTTGGTCTGGTTGCCGTGATTCAGAATCGCATGACAAGATCAAAGGAGGTGCAGCAGTAGTGAATAAAAAATTAAAACATGGCTGGCTGGTTACGCTGATTTTTTCTGTTATCAGCCTGCTGTACTTATATCCGATCATTCTTGTTGTGATCAACTCATTCAAGAAAAAAGCATACATCAGCCGGGTGCCATTTGATCTGCCAAAAGACAATATGTTTGTAGGATTGGAAAATTATATCCGCGGAATCGAGCAGACAAAGTTTTTTGAGGCATTTAGCTGGAGTCTGTTTATCACCGTGGGCGGAGTTGCAGTCATTATCCTGTGCTGTTCCATGTGTGCATGGTTTATCAGCCGGGTGAATACATGGTGGACAAAACTGATCTATATGCTTTGTCTGTTTGCCATGGTGGTGCCGTTTCAGATGGAAATGTACACTTTGTCCAAGATTGCAAATATGCTCAGACTCAATACTCCATGGGGGCTGATCTTCATCTATCTGGGGTTTGGTGCCGGGCTGGCGGTGTTTATGTTTACCGGATTTATGAAGTCGATTCCATTGGAGATCGAAGAGGCGGCAATGATTGATGGATGCACTCCAATCCAGACTTTTTTCAAGGTGGTCCTGCCAATCTCAAAACCGACTTGCATTACGGTAATGATTCTGCAGGCAATGTGGATCTGGAATGATTATCTGCTTCCGTCTCTGGTGCTGGATACGAAGAAATACCGGACGATTCCGATCGCAGTACAGTATTTAAAAGGTGGATATGGATCTGTGGATATGGGAGCCATGATGGGAGCGCTGGTACTTTCTATCATCCCGATTGTAATCTTTTATCTGTGCTGCCAAAAACATATTATAGAAGGTGTCGTGGCAGGAGCTGTGAAGGGATAAGGCTTGTAAGAAAAAAGGGAATGGATTAAAATAAAGAGGACAGATCAATAAAAAATCTGCCATGCAGCCAACAGAGGGGCATGGCGGATTTTTTGGCATGTATCAGAGGGGGGACGGACATGATCACGATATTGATTGCAGATGACGAAAAACTGGAGAGAAACGGGATCAAGTTTCTGCTGAAACGAGAGCAGGAAGAACTGGAGATTTTAGAGGCAATAAACGGGAAAGATGCAGCGGGGATTTTGCAGAAAAAACAGGTGGATATTTTGTTTTCGGATATCAAAATGCCTTATATGACAGGGCTCGAACTGGCGAAAGCTGCACGGGAGTTGCAGCCGGAGATCGAGATAGTGATTTTTAGCGGATACAATGATTTTTCTTATGCGAAGGAGGCGCTGCATTACGGAGTAGTCGATTATGTGCTAAAGCCGGTAGATCCGGGAGAGTTTCATAAGACGTATTGTTCTGTGAGAGATCATATTCTGGAGAAGAATACGCAGAAAGGAGAAATTGCAAGGCAGCAGGATGATCTGGGAAAATATTTTCTGCAGAATTTTTTGTATGACGGCAAAGAAGAAAACGGGACAAAAGCTGCGGAGCTTTTATGTCAGGATGGAGGGCAGTATACTCATATGATCCTGGCAGGCGGCGAGGACTGCTTTTTTGAAGTGGATGAAGAAAAGCTTTTGGGTCAGCTCAGAGAGCACATGTCCCGTCAGTTCCTTTATCTGAATGTGGCAGCAAATGAGTCCTTATTTCTGTTTCAGGAAAGATATGCAGATTATGAGACAGTGGCAAAAGAGTTATATCAGTTTTTTAAGAATAAGTACGATGAGGAGTGCTATTTGGCAGTAAGTGAAGAAATTACAGACTGGCAGGAACTTCCTGAAGTATTTTCCGGTTTAGAGGAGGTACTGGCAGAAAAATTTTATCAGCCCAGGCAGAAGATTTTCTTTGCAGGGGAAGTGCAGGAGACCAGAGAAATGGATGAGGCAGAAGAATCTCAGGTCCTGAATAATATCAAAGAGGACATTCAATATAAAGACAGTATCCATCTACGGCAGGATTTTCAGAAGCTGGAGAGAAAATATAGAGAAAGTATGAAATTTTCAGAGATGTATGTGAAATTTGTATTTTCTAATATTGTCAAAGATATTTATGAGGAGATCAATCCAGGAGATGTGAAAGCATTGTCAAAAATGATCGACAGGCTGTACCGCTGCAGGAAAATTGAAGATGTACTGGCAATTACAGAACAGGTAGTCTGTGAACTGGAGAAATTTGTACAGGAGCAGAACAAAGGATTTCGGAATGAAGTTATGAAAGTGAAACAGTACATTCACCATCATTATGCAGAAAATCTCAATGTAGAGAATCTGGCAAGGCAAGTCTATCTCTCCCCGGGATATTTAAGTGTTGTATTCAAGGAGGAGACCGGAGTCAATCTGAACCGTTATGTCCGGGATATCCGGATGAAGAAATCCAGGGAGCTTCTGGAAAATACCAGTATGAAGATCTCGCAGATCGCAAAAGAGGTTGGATTTTCCAATAATTCTTATTTCTGCAGGAGCTTCCGGGAGTATTTTGGCAGCACACCGGAGTATTGCAGGAAAGGGAGTATGAGTGATGAAGAAGCTTCTTTATCGGTTCCATAATTTTAAATATCGATATAAGCTGATGATCCTGATTTTGATCGCTGGGATCATTCCGACACTGATCGTGACATGCTATATGCAGATGGGAATGATGAACACGCTCAAGGAGCGGGAAATGGAAAATATGCAGGAGTCTTTAAAACAGGCAGTCGATGCAATAGACAATCAGGCGCAGATTTATGAAAATCTGATTGATTATCTGTCTTATTCGGGAGACCTCAGGAAAGTGCTGAAAATGGAACGTGCATCAGATTTTAATACATATCTGAAGTATACTCAGGTGTCAGATCCGTTGTTGAATATGCCGCAGGTGTATCACAAAGAAATTAAAGGGATCACGCTGTATGCGGATAATATTCAGGTTGCCCATGGAAGTACACTGGCTCCTTTGTCGGAGATTCAGGGAGAAAACTGGTATCCCAGAAACAACAGAAGTCTGATTCGCTGGTATGTACAGACTGGAAGTCAGAATAAAGTGATTGTAGCCCGAAAGTTTTATGACGGGAGCAGTGAGATAAATGCTGTGCTGAAGATCACACTGGATTATAATAAATTGTTCGAACCGTTTGAAAAAATCATGGAATCTGATTTTGCCGGAATTGTCTGGGATGAAAACGGCAATGTCGTGTATTCCTGCAATAAAATTCCCGCTAAATATGAGACCGGGAAGGTGGATACAATTTCGGAAGTACAGAAAAGTTTTTCCAGTGTGACAAAGGAGATGGAAGGGAATCAGTGGAAATTCTGTTATTTTTGTCCTACGGATACGATTATGGAATCGGCAAGATATTTGATGTTGAAAAATCTGCCGCTTCTGACAGCCTGTATTCTGCTGATAGGAATCTTAAGCTATTTCTTTTCCAGACGTCTGGTCTGTAAGCTGGAACAGCTGACGGAAAATATGAATCAGATCCACAGTGGAATCCGGGAAGTGACCGTACAAAGTGATTCCAAAGATGAGATTGGTGTGCTCATTCGTACTTTCCGGCGTATGATGAATGAGATCAATAAACTGATCTCAGAAGTATATGAAGCGAAAATTGTGTTACAAAGGACAGAGATGAGGGCATTGCAGGCGCAGATCAATCCCCATTTCCTGTACAATTCACTCTCAATTATCAACTGGAAGGCAATCGAAGCAGATGAACAGGAGATCAGTAAGGTGACACTGGCATTGTCTACCTATTATCGGACCAGTCTGAACCGGGGGGAGACAATGACGACAGTAGTAAGCGAGATGGAGAATATCCGTGCATACCTGAAAATCCAGCTGATTATGCACGATAATAGTTTCCGGGTGGAGGAAGTTTATGATAATACAATGGGAAGTTGTGAGATCCCGAAACTCATTTTGCAGCCATTGGTGGAAAATGCGATCGATCACGGGCTGGATGTGTCGGAAAAGATTGAAAAAGTATTGCGGATAAAGGTTGTGCAGGATGAGCTGTTTTTATATTTTATGGTGGAAGATAACGGAAACGGAATGACAGAGGAAAAAGCGAGTCAAATCGTGACATATCGATCCAAAGGGTATGGTGTGCGCAATGTCAATGAACGGATCGTGCTTCTCTATGGAGAAGAAAATAAAATCCGGGTGGAGAGTAAAGAAGGAGAAGGAACCAGAGTATGCATACGGATTCCAAAGAAGAAGGAGAACGGACATGAGAAACAGGAAACAAAAAATTAAATACATACTACTGTTATGTGTGTTCTCGATGTTCCTGATCGCTTCCTGCAAAAGATCGGAAACCGGTAAGACGGTGGAATCGAAAGAAGTGATAAACGCACAGTGGGAAAATGCAGCACACACACCGTATGGGAAATATCCCGAGCTTGTTACTTATACACTGGGGAAAATCGTTGGATCTAATAATGCAAACCTGCCTGTGAAGGCGACTTATGAGGATAATGCCTACACACGATACTTGAAAGAACGGTTAAATATTCAAAACGAAGATGTTCTGGAAGGGGAAAATTCCGATTCTTATGAGGAGGCCGTTCAGATTTTGATGGAAGATCAGCAGCTGCCGGATCTGTTGGTGGTAAAAGGCAGGGAGACAGTCAAAGAACTGGTCAGGCGTGGGATGGTCGAAGATCTTACCACAGTATATGAAGAATGTACCACAGAAAGGATCAAGGAAATGTATCAAAGCTACGGAGAAGCACTTCTGGAATCGGCTACATTTGACGGCAGACTCTACGCACTTCCGGATGCAGAGGTAGATCATGGAGCTTCTCTTTTGTGGCTGCGCAAGGACTGGATGGAACGGTTGGGACTTTCCGATCCTGTAACGCTGGAGGAAGGGATGGAGATTATCCGGCAGTTTGTGAAAGCTGATATGGCAGGAAATCAAGAGACGGTGGGGTTGGCAGGAAGTACGGATTTGGTTTCTGAAAACAGCGGAACCTATGGGCTGGATGCTGTTTTTGACCAGTATCATGCAAAACCGAGCCAGTGGATTTTGAACGATCAGGGGAATGTGGTGTATGGTTCTGTGACAGAAGAGACAAAACAGGCGCTGATCTATCTGCATCAGCTTTATGTAGAAGGAATTCTGGACTCCAACTTTCTGCTGCGGCAGCAGGAAAATCTGGATACACTTCTTAAAGAAGGAAAGTGCGGGGCTATTTTCGGATACTGGTGGGCACCGAACAATCCACTGAGTTTATCTTATAGTGCGGACAGAACTGCAAAATGGCAGCCGTATCTGCTGACTGGAAATGCAGCGACCAGGACACGTACATTTCAATCCTATGAAGACTGTCTGTATGTGGTGGTAAGAAAGGGATATGAGCATCCGGAGATCGTGGGGAAATATGTGAGTACACTGTTTGATTATGGTCGTTTTGAAGATCAGAAGCAGTCCGATGAAATCAATGAATATTTTTCTTTGAATGTGGATCCGACAGCAAGACCGTTGAATATCAATGTAGACTACTGGGATGCGATCTACAGAGTGCAGCAAAATATACAGGATGTTCTGGATGGAAAAACGCAGCAGAGCAAATTGAACGGATTAGAAGCTGCTTATTATAAAATCTGTAAGTCATTCCTTACAGGAGATGTGACCACGTCGAATGCATGGGCAGCATACACTTCCCGGATACAGGCAACGGGACTTTTGACGAAAGAGAATCTGGATGAAAATCAACCGCCTCTTTCGTTAGGCAGTCAGAAAATCAAAATCCCGGAAGAATTGCTGGAAGAAGAGAAGAATACATTTCTGCAGATCATAGTGGGAGAAAAGCCGCCTGAATATTTTGATACGTTCGTAAAGAAGTGGTATGAAAACGGCGGAAAAGCGCTCACACAGCAGGCGGATGACTCTTATAAAGAAACGATGAAATAGTTATAAACGCCAATATCTAGTTTTTGAAGGAAAACCTGCATACTAGATGTTGGTGTTTTTCATTGACATTCAAAAATGTGGGTGATACACTAAATACAGCGTTTAGCTGCAGAAAGGAGAGGTACGAAACATGTATCAAGTCACAAAAAGGGACGGGGAAATAACAGAATTTAATCTGACCAAGATCAGCGAGGCGATACGAAAAGCGTTTGAAGCCAGAGAAAAAGAGTATAATCAGGATATTATTGATCTGTTGGCACTGAAAGTGACTGCAGATTTTGAACCGAAGATAAAAGAACATAAAATTGCAGTGGAGGACATTCAGGACAGTGTAGAGTCTGTTCTGATCAAAGCAGGATACGCAGATGTTGCGAAGGGATATATCCTGTACCGCAAGCAGAGAGAAAAAATCCGAAATCTGAATTCTACACTTTTGGATTACAAAGAGATTGTAGACAGTTATGTGAAGGTGACAGACTGGCGTGTCAAGGAGAATTCTACCGTGACATATTCTGTCGGAGGTCTGATCTTAAGCAACTCCGGTGCGATCACAGCCAATTACTGGCTGTCAGAAATTTACGATGAGGAGATTGGAAAAGCACACAAGAATGCGGATATTCATATCCACGATCTTTCTATGCTGACCGGATATTGTGCAGGCTGGTCTTTAAAACAGCTGATACAGGAAGGTCTGGGAGGTGTGACGGGCAGGATCACATCTGCTCCGGCGAAGTATTTGAGTGTTCTTTGCAATCAGATGGTGAATTTTCTGGGAATCATGCAGAATGAGTGGGCAGGAGCACAGGCATTTTCATCGTTTGATACCTACCTTGCACCATTTGTAAAAGCAGACCATCTGACATATCGGGAAGTGAAAAAATGCATCGAATCTTTCATTTTCGGGGTGAACATTCCGTCCAGATGGGGAACACAGGCGCCGTTTTCGAATATCACACTGGACTGGACTGTTCCAAATGACCTCGCCAATCTGCCGGCGATCGTGGGCGGGAAAGAACAGGACTTTACATATGGTGATTGTAAAGAAGAGATGGATATGATCAACCGGGCATTTATTGAGACGATGATCGAGGGAGATGCACAGGGAAGAGGATTCCAGTATCCGATCCCGACGTATTCCATCACGAAAGATTTCGACTGGTCGGATACGGAGAACAACCGTCTGTTATTTGAGATGACCGCAAAATACGGAACACCGTATTTTTCCAATTATATCAACAGTGATATGGAGCCAAGCGACGTGCGCAGTATGTGCTGCCGTCTGCGTCTGGATCTGCGGGAACTGCGCAAGAAATCCGGTGGATTTTTCGGAAGCGGAGAGAGCACAGGTTCCGTTGGTGTTGTGACGATCAATATGCCGAGAATTGCATATTTATCGAAAAATGAGGAAGAATTTTACGAGAGACTTGATAAAATGATGGATATTGCCGCAAGATCACTTCATATCAAACGAGTGGTGATTTCCAGGCTTCTGGATGAAGGGCTGTATCCGTATACAAAGAGATACCTGGGAAGTTTTGATAACCATTTCTCTACAATCGGGCTCATCGGAATGAATGAGGCAGGACTGAATGCAAAATGGATCCGTAAAGATCTGACGCATCCGGAAACGCAGAAGTTTACAAAAGATGTTCTGAATCACATGAGAGAGCGGCTGTCCGACTATCAGGAAGAATATGGTGATCTGTATAACCTGGAGGCAACTCCGGCAGAATCTACCACATACCGCCTGGCAAAACATGATGTGGAGCAGTTCCCGGATATCATTACAGCAGCAGAGGACTGTGGAACACCATATTACACAAACAGCTCTCATCTGCCGGTTGGCTATACGGAGGATGTATTTGCCGCACTGGATATTCAGGATGAGCTGCAGACGCTGTATACATCAGGAACGGTATTCCATACATTCCTGGGAGAAAAACTTCCGGACTGGAAGTCAGCGGCAGCTCTGGTCAGAAAAATCGCAGAGAATTATAAGCTGCCGTATTATACAATGTCTCCAACATATTCTATCTGTAAGAATCATGGATACATTTCCGGAGAGCAGTATACTTGTCCGATTTGTGGAGAAGAAACAGAGGTATACAGCAGAATTACCGGTTATTATCGTCCGGTCAAGAACTGGAATGATGGAAAACTGCAGGAATTTAAGGAACGAAAAGTGTATGATGTAGAACACTCTCACGTGAAGCAGGAGAATTTCAGGGAGACAGAACAGGAAGAAGAACAGCGTATTTTCGAAGAGGTGAATACAGAGGAAGGAAAAGTACTTCTTTTTACAACGAAGACCTGTCCGAACTGTAAGCTTGCAAAAGATTCCCTGGAAAAAGCCAATATTTCTTATGAAGTAGTTGATGCGGGAGAAAATGAAGAACTGGTTAGAAAATATGGCGTCATGCAGGCGCCGACACTGATCGTGATCAAAGAAGAAGGTGTACAGAAACTTGCAAATGCGTCCAATATCCGGGCATTTGCAGAAAAACGATAGAAAAATAGAAAACGGAGGAACTCGATATGTATGATATTGGAATTATCGGAGGGGGGACAGCAGGTCTGACAGCAGCTATCTATGGACAGCGTGCAGGAAAACGGACTCTGGTGATCGAAGGACTGAATTTTGGAGGACAGATTGTAAATTCACCGAAAGTAGAGAATTATCCGGGATTGGAGAGTATCAGCGGAAGCAAGTATTCTATGAATCTGCTGAATCAGGCAATGAAGCTGGGAGCAGAGACTGCTTCCGAGCGTGTAAAAGAAGTACGTGAGGAAAACGGGATCAAAATCATCGTGACAGACCAGAAAGAATATCCATGTAAGGCCGTGATCCTTGCAACAGGAGTGGCTCACCGGCATCTGGGGATCCCACAGGAGGAGGCGCTTGCCGGTTCCGGCGTCTCTTATTGTGCGACCTGTGACGGCGCATTTTTCCGCGGGAAAGATGTAGCAGTGATCGGTGGAGGAAATACCGCTCTGCAGGATGCAGAATTCCTTTCGAATTACTGCAATAAAGTATATGTGGTACATCGCCGGGATGAATTCCGTGGGGAAAGCAATCTGGTAGACGTACTGAAAGAAAAAGACAATGTAGAGTTTGTTTTGGATTCCATAGTCAAAGATATTGAAGGCAAATTCATGGTAGAAAGATTGTTCCTGCGTAATAAAAAGACAGGAGAAGACTTCCATATTCCGGTATCCGGTGTTTTTGTAGCAATCGGTCAGATTCCGCAGAATGAAATCTTTGACGGTCTGGTACGCCTGGATGAAAATGGATTTATTCTGGCATCTGAGGACTGTATGACATCTCATCCGGGAATCTTTGCAGCCGGGGACTGCCGGACAAAAGAAGTGCGTCAGCTGACAACTGCAGCGGCAGATGGAAGTGTGGCGGCATTGGCGGCTTGTAAGTATCTGTCAATGAATTTTTAAGGTAATTAAGAAAATCAAAATAAAACCAAAATATTGCCAAAATGATCATGCAGAGAACAGGCTCCCACTTTCTTTGTATGGTCATTTTTTTGTATCTTTTTCGCAAACTCACAATTTCTTGCATTTTAAAAGATATTATTATAAAATAACTATATGTGTTTCCGTGGATGAGCAAGAAATGGAGTATTCTTAAATTTTATATCCAACGGAGCAGGATGATATCGGGGGAAAGAAACTATGAGTGAGAATTATAAACAGCGTTCGATCCTGGAGATTATGAATGACGTGCTCGGTACGATACGCGATTACTACGATTCAGAATATGTGTATTATATCGAGAGAGATGAAGAAGAGATTCTTACAATCTATGAGTGGTGTGCTGAATTCGTGCCGTGGCAGCGGGATAAGATCAAGATGCTTGATAAAGAACAGTGGCCGCGGTGGATCCGACAGGATATCACGGATACGACAGAAGCAGACTACAGTGTTTCTCAGCCATTGGAAGATGGAATTACGGCAGTTCTTGCAGCGGTAGGGGTACACAGAGGCGGATGTGAGATTTCTTTTATGAGGTCTCTCCTTCCATATATTTCACAGTCTATTCTTTTGCAGAAGATGCAGAAGCAGCAGGAATATCTGAGTTATCATGATGATCTGACTGGTTTGATGAACCGGAACAGCTTCGTCAGATATATGTCGGACGTACAGAAAAAAGAGCACAAATCACTGGGAGCAGTATCTGTGGACATCAATGGATTGAAGAACTTTAACCGGGAATTTGGACATGAATATGGGGATGAGGTTGTAATCCGTGTAGGTGAAGTGCTGGAGGAGCATTTCCGCAGCTCTCTGGTGTTCCGAATGACCGGAGATGAGTATCTGGTAGCGGTAGAGGATGCGACATATGATACATTTATCAAGAGCGTGAACGATGCACATCATAAACTGGACAATATCAGTCTTGGACTGGTATCTGTCGGTTATGCCTGGGAGAAAGTGGATATTGATGCAGAAAAGCTGATCGGCCGCGCAGAAGGTATGATGCGTGAAGAGAAGCAGAAGTATTATAAGAATTTGAAAAAGGGGCATCATGAGCCTATCATCAAACAGGATCTGCTCAGCGATATAGAGAATGGCAATTTTATTGTCTGTCTGGTTCCGAAAGTGGATGTAGATACTGAGGAAGTAGTCGGAGCAGAAGCAGTGGTACGCTATCACCACAAAGATCTGGGTATTATGAATCCGGGAAAATATCTGACACTTCTGGAAGAGACCAAGCTGTCTCATTATCTGGATCTGTATGTGTTTGAAGAAGTATGTAAGACGCTGCGCAGATGGGAGTCGGAAGATTTGCCGATGATCCCAATCGCTGTAAATTTTGCGGGAGCAACGCTCAGACAGATAGATGTAGCAGAAAAAATGACAGCTCTGATCGAGAAGTATCATGTGTCCTGTGAGTATCTGGAAGTAGAAGTTTCAGAGTCTTACAGTGATATGAATCAGGAGATGCTTGCAGAGACGAGTAATAAGATTCGAAAGAGCAATGTGCGGGTGATTTTGGACCACTTCGGGGCAAAAGAATCCACAGTAGCGATTCTGACGATCATGGAATTTGACGGATTGAAGATAGATAAAAGTATCGTGACCAATATTGTAGGCAACGGCCGAAGCCAGAGTGTGGCAAAAGCAGTAACAGATGCCTGCTGTCAGCTGGGAGTACCGGTTTCAGCAAGTGGTGTGGAGACAAGAGACCAGCTGAATGTATTGAAAGAACTTGGCTGCAGCTGTGTACAGGGAAGCCTGTTTAACAAGCCGATCACGATTGATACATTTGAAGTCCGTTACCTGAAAGGATAAAAGTATGATACGTACCTGGCTTGCAGATATCAGAGCACTGTATGATGAGGAATGTTATCAGAAATATTTTGCAGCACTTCCTGCGTTTCGACAAGAGAAAGCAAGGAAGCTGTTGTTTCAGAAAGACAGGGCTCAGAGTGCAGGGGCATGGCTTTTATTGGAGGAGATCAGAAAGCGGTACAAAATTTCCGACCGGGCAGTTTACAATCTTTCGCATTCCGGGGATTATGTGCTGTGCTCGATCGACACTGATGCAAGAGAGGGCGTACAGCTTGGATGTGATATTGAGAAAGTCCAAAAGGCCAGAATGGAGTTAGCAAAACGTTTTTTTTGCCGCAGTGAATATGAAGATATTTTCAGATGTGATTCAAAAGAGGCAAGAGCGGAAAAGTTCTGCAGATACTGGGTACTAAAAGAAAGTTTCATGAAAGCGACCAGAAAGGGAATGGCACTGAAGATGTCATCGTTTGAGATCCTGCTTTCGAATCCACCCAGGCTGATAAAAAAGCCGGAGGAGTTTGAAGAGACATATTATTATTGTGAGTACCCTCTGGAAGGATTTCCTTATCGAATCGCAGTCTGTTCGAACGATTCAGAGTTAGATTCTAGAATACAAATGGAGTTAAAAGAAATATGGCAAGAGTAAATCGAAAAGCGAAAAAAATACTGATCACAGGGATGATCCTTGGAGCGGCAGCAGGGATTTTGCTCACATTTCTGGCAGCAAACAGCAAGATGCATGACAAAAATGATGAGATCAAAACTGTCAAGGCAAAGTATGAAAAAGAAGCGAAATCTTTGAAGAAGCAGCTGAAGGAAGCAAAGAATGAGCAAAAAGAAGTAAACCTGCAGTCAAATGAATGGAATCTGCTCCTGGTGAACAGTTCTTATCCGCTTGCAGCAGACTATTCACCGGAATTGACGGCTGTAGATGATGAAGATCATAAAGTAGACTCCCGGATTGTAGAGTCTGTAAATAAAATGCTTCAGGATGCGAAAACAGCGGGGATGAATCTGAAGATCATTTCAGCATACCGTTCGTATGATGATCAGAAGAATGTGTTCAATGATACCATGCAGTCATGGCTCAGTCAGGGATATTCGTATTTAGATTCTTACGATGAGACGAAAAAGTCTGTAGCAGTTCCGGGAACAAGTGAACATGCAACGGGGCTTGCACTGGATATCACATCTGAGTCGAACCAGACACTGGATGAGACACAGGCACAGACGCAAGAGCAGCAGTGGCTGATGAAGAACTGCCAGAATTATGGATTTATTCTGCGTTATCCGAAGGATAAGACAGATATAACCCAGTATATTTATGAGCCGTGGCATTACCGCTATGTGGGAGAAGAGGCTGCAAAGGCGATCATGGAAAAAGGAATTACGCTGGAAGAATATCTGGCACAGATACAAAAATAAGCAGGAAGAGTTTTTATTTCGCAAGCCGGGATAGAAACTCTTTTCTTTCTATAGCGGAAAAACAGGCTTTGCGATTGACGCATAAAATGGGATTTGCTACAATGAGAGAAGTTGGGTGACGGGAAATAAAAACATTTCCTGTCTGATGTAAAAATCCGAGAAGGAGGAAGAGCATGGAAGATCTTACATTTGGAGAACAGGTCAAGGTAGTATTGAGCCGAAAAGGCATGACCATAAAGGAACTTGCGGAGATTATAGAAGAAAAGACCGGAATGAAAATGTCCAGACAGAATCTGACGCAGAGACTGGGAAGAGACAATTTTCAGGAGCAGGATATGCGGATGATCGCGTCGATCTTAGACTGTCCGTTTCAGCTGAGTATTTTAGGCGGAGAATCTGCTGAACTGACGCCTGCGGATCTGCGTACCGTAGAAGAGATGCGCAGAAAAGAAGGAAAATTAGAGGATGGAGAGCCGACACTTGAAGAGATGCAGATAGAGCTTCCGCTGGAAGAGTTAAAGCCACATGAGGAAGAAGAGAATCAGGAGCGTACCATCGAGGAGATCGCAAAGGATATTCCGATTTCTTCCGTGATGAAGCGGGCGGAAGAAGAGGATGCAAAACGAGAAGATCTGTCTGTGGGTGATATCAATCCATATACAGGTCATGAGTACCAGTCCAACAGTGTCAGAATGCATCCGAGTCGGATCGGATATGTTCAGGTATACGACAGAAGGACTCATAAGTGGAAAGATATGACAGAGTGGGCATTTCTTGGAGAGCAGGAGAGAAAGAAAGCGATGCTTGGAAGGGAGTATGTGCCGCCGGTTTATCTGGATTAAAAGGAGGCTGTCTATGGAGTGGAAGACCTTATTATCTGAAAAGCGGATGCGGGGATCCGGAAAGAAACAGAATGCGAAAAAATCGGATTTCCGCAGTGAGTTTGAAAAGGACTATCATCGGATCATAGGAAGTGCGTCATTTCGGAGACTGCAGGATAAGACGCAGGTATTTCCTCTGGATCAGAGCGATTTTGTACGGACAAGACTGACGCATTCTCTGGAAGTGTCTTCTCTTGCCAAGTCGCTGGGACAGAATATCGGTGAAGCAATCCTGGAGCGTGGAGCGGATCAAAAGTTTACCCGGAAGATGAAGGAGGATATTTCTCATATTCTGGAATGTGCCGGGCTGATCCATGATATCGGCAATCCGCCGTTCGGGCATTTCGGGGAGCTGGCGATCCGGGACTGGTTTGTGCGGAAGCTTCCCGAACTGCATTATAAGAGACAGACTCTGGATATGATATTGAGTCCGCAGATGAAAGAGGACTTCTATCATTTTGAGGGAAATGCACAGGCACTCCGACTGGTAACGAGACTTCATTATCTGGTGGATGAGTACGGGATGAATCTGACCTATGCACTGCTCAATACGATTATAAAATATCCGGTTTCGTCCACACAGGTCCATCCGGATTCCGGGAATATCAGAGAAAAGAAGATGGGATATTTTCTGGCAGATGAGAAGATATTTGAGGAGATCACGCAGGAGACGAAGACAGGGAACTGCCGTCATCCTCTGACCTATATTCTTGAGGCTGCGGATGATCTGGCTTATAAGACGGCAGATATCGAAGATGCATTTGTAAAAGGATTTCTGTCGTATCATGCGTTTAAAGAAGAACTCGTATGTCTGAATGAGCAATATCCAGATTCCGGGTTTGACGGAGTTTTAAAGCTGAAAGAACTGTATCAGAGAGGTCAGGAAAAGGGTGTTCAAAATCCGGAGGCTTATGCCATCAAGAACTGGATCATTCGCGCGCAGGGATTTCTGATCGACTGTGCGACAAAAGGATTTATGGATCACTATGAAGAAATCATGGCAGGGACGTTTCAAAGAGATCTCTTTCGCGGTACCTTTGGAGAAAAACTGATGGAATGTCTCGGTAATATCGCATACCGGTATGTATTCTCCTCCAGAGAAATTTACCGGATGGAAGTCAAAGAAGCAGTGATCCTGGACTTTTTGATGGAGCGTATGATTCAGGCTGTTTTGTACTATGATACCGACAGGGAGTTAAATGCCATTGACAGCCGGGTATTGTCATTTATTTCAGATAACTATAAAAAGGCTTACAGTTATCAGGCAGAAGGAAAGAGCGAGGCAGAGAAGCTGTATCTCCGCCTGCTTCTGGTGACAGACTATGTCTGTGGGATGACAGACAGCTATGCAAAGCGCCTGTATCAGGATATGAACGGGATTATTTAAGACAGCGGCACCAGTAGCCGAAGTCTTTATCCGTGCTGCATTCGTCTTCGGAGAGCGCCAGTTTTTGATGGTATTCTCTCGTAAACTGAGGAAATCCGAATAACTCGGCAGCATGTGCTTCACGGGGAGAATAAATACCGGGAACACCAAGCCACTGATGTCCGTCTTCTTCCAGTAAAAGAAGATGATGGTAGTTGTGGTATCCATGCAGCAGAAAGCTGTTGTTGGCAAGCCGCCAGAATGGTTTTTGCAGGGAGGAGAGATCTTCATAACTGAGTTTGCGTATGCGGGAAGTCGGTTCGCAAGGTTGTGCGGTTTCTTCTGGCGGCTCGCACATTTTTTCTTCTGCAAGGACAGATGGGGTTTCAGGTTCTGGAGCCGGTATAGATTCTGATTCCGAGTCCGGCTCCTGGCAGGGGGCGGGTTCCATCCAGTCAGTCAGAAGGTTTACAGAAAATGGCCGGTTGCCTGTAGAAGCGGCGAAATATCTGCCGTCTGCGGTTTGCAGAAGAAAACCATGGAGCTTCGCTAATGTCAGATTCGGTGGAAAGTCAGCTTCTGAAAGTGTGACACGACAGGATACACACTGATTTTGTGTGGGAAGCTCTGCCACAGTTTTTTTCCGGGGTTTGTCTTTCTCGAAAAAGAACATGGACAGAGGAAGTTTTTCCTGTGATGCAGCAGGAATCTGCCGGATGGAGATCTGGAGATGACAGGACTGAAAAGTCTGCGTCAGTTTTAAAAAGCCTACATTTCGAATTTTTTTGTCCGCTTGATATTCATAGAAATAATAGATACCGGGTGTCATATAATACCTCAGGTCTTGTCTTTCTTCTAATGTATTCAATGTGTGGGAAAAAAGAACCGGATCAGGGCAGAGAGAAATTGGAAAGAGGAAACATTATGAATCAGGATGAAAAATATATGCGGGAAGCGATCCGTCAGGCAAAAAAAGCATACGCTCTGGAGGAGGTTCCCATTGGCTGTGTGATCGTGTATCAGGATAAGATCATTGGACGCGGATATAACAGAAGGACAGTGGATAAGAACACACTGGCTCACGCGGAGCTGCAGGCGATCCGCAAAGCAAGCAAAAAAATGGATGACTGGCGATTGGAAGACTGCACCATGTATGTGACACTGGAGCCGTGCCAGATGTGTTCCGGAGCGATCGTGCAGGCGCGGATCAAACGGGTGGTAGTCGGGTGTATGAATCCCAAGGCGGGCTGCGCGGGTTCGATCCTGAATCTTCTGGATATGAAAGAGTTCAATCATCAGGTGGAACTGACAACGGGAGTTCTGGAAGAACAGTGCAGTGGGATGATGAAACAGTTTTTTAAGGAACTGCGTCAGAAACAAAAAGATAAAAAAAAGAAGTCTGAATAACTCAAACTTCCTGTTTTTGCGGAAAATCATTCGTGCATTACGCTTCGAATGCATCACCCCATACGTTACCTCGGTAGTTAACTCAACCCAGGCACCCCTACGGCACCCGAGAGGTTCTGCTTAGTGCTGCTTCGTTCCCGACCTGACACGGTTCACAGATTCCCGTCGCGTAGGACCCAAATCTCAACGCCACTTTCCGAGGGCAGCTATGCAATGCTGCACCCTCTGCGTAATATCACCCCTGCTATAGCGGATTGCAGGTACAAGGTACCGCTAACACCCCGGCTGCACGGTTTTTAATTTTACATGGTTTTGATTCAAATGTCAACGGATATGGAGGTTTTTATGAAAGTTTTACTGACAGCGATCAATGCAAAGTATATACATTCCAATCTGGCGGTGTACAGTCTGCGCGCCTATGCGGGAAAATATGCACAGCAGACAGAGATTGCAGAATATACCATTAACCAGACGATGGATGATATTTTGTCTGATATTTACAGGAAAAAACCGGATATTCTATGTCTGTCCTGCTATTTATGGAATATTTTATATGTGGAGCAGCTGATCACAGAGATTCACAAAGTGCTGCCAAAGATGCAGATCTGGCTTGGCGGGCCGGAAGTGTCTTACAATGCAGTTTCTGTGATGGAGCAATATCCACAGGTGACAGGTGTCATGTGCGGGGAAGGAGAAGAGACCTTTCTGGAACTGATGGAATATTGGAATCAGGAGAGGGAAAGTCTGGATACGATCAAGGGTATCGTATACCGGGAGAATGGAACCTGCCGGCAGAACCCGCCGCGCCCGGTCATGGATCTGAGTAAAGTGCCGTTTGTGTATGATCACATTGAGGATTTTCAGAATAAGATCATTTATTATGAATCCAGTCGCGGATGTCCGTTTTCCTGCAGCTATTGTCTCTCCTCGATTGATAAATGTCTCCGTTTTCGGAATCTGGAACTGGTCAAAAAGGAGCTTCAGTTTTTCATTGATCACGAAGTGCCGCAAGTGAAGTTTGTAGACCGCACCTTCAATTGTAAGCACAGTCATTCCATGGCAATCTGGACATACTTAAAAGAGCATGACAGAGGAAAGACGAATTTCCATTTTGAGGTGGCAGCAGATCTGTTAAATGAAGAGGAGATGGAGCTGATCGCGTCCATGCGTCCGGGGCTGATCCAGCTGGAGATCGGAATCCAGTCCACCAATCCGGAGACGATCACGGAAATCCGCAGAAAGATGAACTTTGAGGAAGTAAAGCGGATTGTAAAAAGAGTGCAGGAAAAAGGAAACGTACATCAGCATCTCGACCTGATCGCCGGGTTGCCGTATGAAGATTATGAGCGTTTTGCACAGTCCTTCCGTGATGTCTATGCATTGCATCCGGAGCAGCTCCAGCTTGGATTCCTGAAGGTGTTAAAAGGTTCCTATATGCATGAAAAGACGGAAGATTATCAGCTTTTATATCAGGATCGGCCGCCGTTTGAAGTGCTTTCTACAAAGTGGCTCTCCTATGATGACGTGATCCGTCTCAAAGGTGTGGAAGAGATGGTGGAGGTCTATTACAACAGCGGACAGTTTGTCAATACACTTCGATTATTAGAGGAAGAGTTTACAGATACGTTTGCTTTGTATGAAAGTCTGAGCCGTTATTATGAAGAAAACGGACTGCATATGATAAATCACTCCCGAATTACAAGATATGAAGTATTATTTGCATTTATCAAAGCATGTGTAGAAAAGAATGTGGAAAACTATCGGCAGATGTTGATACTGGATCTCTATTTACGGGAAAATGTGAAAAAAAGACCGGAGTTTGCAGGTGAAGTCAGCGTTGATAAGCAAAAAGCTTCTGCATTTTATGAAAAAGAGGCAGAAGAGCGCCGGTATTTGAAGGGCTATGAAGGATATGATAAGAGACAGCTTCGGAAAATGACGCATCTGGAGCAGATCAATGGAAATCTCTACGTGTTTGATTACCGGAACCGGAATGTTCTGACGAATCAGGCAAGCGTATTTTGGGTAGAAGGAGGAGACGAGGCATACCCATCCGGGCATCCAACACATGCCTGCGGCGGGCAGACTTCGTCTGATCATGTATGAAAAAACGGACAAAAGAAATTTTAGCGATTCTGGATGAGCAGTATGGACGGGAGTACGTCTGTTATCTGAATTATGAGACACCGTGGCAGCTTCTGATTGCAACCATGCTGAGTGCACAGTGTACGGATGCAAGAGTAAATATTGTGACGGCAGATCTGTTTCAGAAATATGATACACTGGAGAAGTTTGCCAATGCGGATTTAAAAGAGCTGGAACAAGATATCAAGCCGACCGGATTCTACCACAATAAGGCGAAAAATATCATTGCCTGTACCAGAGATCTGCTGTACAGATTCGGTGGTGAAGTGCCTAGGAGTCTGGAGGATCTGACTTCTCTGGCAGGTGTCGGGCGAAAGACGGCGAATGTGATCCGGGGAAACATCTATCATGATCCGAGTGTGGTGGTAGATACACATGTAAAACGGATATCCAGACGCCTTGGCCTGACAAAAAACGAAGATCCGGAAAAGATTGAAACGGATCTGATGAAAGAACTGCCAAAAGATCACTGGATCTTATATAATATTCAGATCATTACTTTCGGACGGTCGATTTGTACGGCAAGAAGTCCAAAATGTGAGCAGTGCTTCTTGCAAAAATACTGCAAAGAGTTTAAAATGTAACCTAAAATACCCATTGGGTATGAGAATTTAAAGAGGTGAAAACAGTGGATTTTAATGATAAAAGAGTCAAAAGAGTGATTGCGATCGGAGCGCTGGTACTGGTCGTTGCGATGATCGCGACGATGATCCTGCCATATCTGGTATAGAAAAGTGGCTGTTGCGAACAGGAACATAGAGGGTTAAGGGAGACGGAAACGATGAAAGTTGGAAATGTATCACAGACAGTTTTAAAACGTTCTGTACTGAAACAACTGCATACAAAAAGAAAAGAGATTCTGACAGACCTTTCGGTGGAAGAGATGTGTACTGCGGTACAGATCAGGGACACAGAAGATGTGGTCTTTGCTTCGGCTGTAGTTTCTGGAAATTCCAAAAATATCGGGGTATATGCGATCATGCGTGCCGTGTTGGATCTGGAGACAAGGGGGGCTTCGGCAATTGGTGTTTCGGTACAGGTGATTCTGCCAACATATGCTTATGAGTCGCGGTTAAAAGAGATGTTCCGCTGTATGGAAGAACGGTGTGCATCCTGGGGGATTGCAATAACATGTGCAAAGGCAGAGACCAGTCCTGCAGTGAGCCAGTCCGTGGTATCGGTGACTGCGGCAGGAAGTGTGGAAAAAGGACAGCTGCGTACGCTTGCTCAGGCGGAGCCGAATCAGGAAATCGTACTTTGTGGTTCGATCGCAGCAGAAGGCGTACTGCGTATTTTCGATGAGAAGAGAGAAGAGCTTTCAAAGCGGTTTGTTCCGGCATTTATGCGTCAGATCCAGGGGATAGAATCAGAACTGGAGGTTTTCCATGCGCTTCGCAGTGTGAAGCAGGAAAATACACCAAAAGGGGAACCACTGGTGACTGCAATGCAGCAGATTGGAAGCGGTGGAATCCTGGCGTCTCTCTGGGAACTGACAGAGGCGGCAAATGTGGGAATGCAGATTGAAATGTCCCGGATTTCAATTCGGCAGGAATGTGTGGAAGTCTGTGAATATTATCACCTGAATCCGTATCAGATGACTTCCGCAGGAACGGTTCTGATGGTTACCAGAGACGGCAATGCTCTTGTGCGGTGTCTGGAAGAGAGTGGGGCACGAGCCAGTGTGCTTGGGGTTACAACGGCAGATCATGCAAAAGTAATCACAAGCGGAGACGAAGTGCGTTATCTGGACAGACCTGCTCCGGATGAATTGATGCGCTGGTGGGAAGAGCAGGCACAAAAAGAGGTAAGATCAGAATAAGGAGAATAAAAACGATGGAAAAGCGAGAATTGATCCGAAAAGAAATTTTATACTATATAGAGAAAAACAGCAGAGCCAATCTTGGAGAACTGGCAGTACTGCTTGGAACAGATGAGGTGACAGTTGCCAATGAGATTGCAGAGATGGAGAAAGACAAAGTAATCTGTGGATATCACACGCTGATCGACTGGGACAAAGCAGGTGTGGAGCTTGTGACAGCATTGATCGAAGTGCGTATGACACCGCAGAGAAGTCAGGGATTTGACAAGATTGCAGAGCGCATCTGCAACTATCCGGAGGTACATGCAGTGTATCTGATTTCCGGCGGCTATGACCTTCTGGTTTCTCTGGAAGGAAAGACTTTAAAAGAAGTGTCGCAGTTTGTTTCAGAAAAACTTTCTACTCTGGATTCAGTGATCAGTACAGCGACTCATTTTATTTTGAAGAAATATAAAGACCACGGAACGATCCTTTCTTCAAAAAGTGAGTCAGAAAGGATGCTGGTGACACCGTAATGAGAAATCCATTATCAAAAAAGATCGTAGAGATCCAGCCGTCCGGCATCCGTAAATTTTTTGACGTGGCAAATGAGATGAAGGATGCGATTTCTCTGGGTGTTGGAGAACCGGATTTTGATACGCCGTGGAGAATCCGTGAGGAAGGCATTTTTTCTCTGGAAAAGGGACGTACATTTTATACATCCAATGCAGGACTCAAAGAACTAAGAGAAGAGATCTGCAGCTATCTGGAGCGGAAAATCGGAGTATCTTATGATCCGATGCAAGAGACCATGGTGACAGTCGGCGGAAGTGAGGCCATTGATGTGGCACTTCGCTGTATGCTGGATCCGGGAGATGAGGTTCTGATTCCGCAGCCGAGTTATGTATCATATCTTCCATGTACGATCATGGCAGATGGCGTGCCTGTGATCATTCCGCTTCAGTACGAAAATGAATTTAAGCTGACAGTGGAGGATCTGAAAAAAGCAGTGACGCCGAAGACAAAAGTTCTGGTGATGCCGTTTCCGAACAATCCGACCGGATCGATCATGACAAAAGCAGATCTGGAGCCGGTGGCAGAGTTTATCAAAGAGCATGACCTGTACGTGCTCTCCGATGAGATCTATTCGGAATTAAGTTATCAGGGAGATCACGTTTCAATTGCAGCTCTGCCGGGGATGAGGGAGAGAACGATTGTGATCAACGGATTTTCCAAAGGCTTTGCCATGACAGGATGGCGTCTGGGATATTGCTGCGGACCAAAGCTGATCATTGAGCAGATGGTAAAGCTGCATCAGTATGCCATTATGTGTGCGCCGACAAACAGTCAGTATGCAGCGATCGAGGGACTGCGCCACTGCGGAGATGAAGTAGAGGAAATGAGAAAATCCTACAATCAGAGAAGGCGTTTCCTGATGCATGAATTCAAAAGAATGGGACTGGAATGTTTTGAGCCGTTCGGAGCTTTTTACGTGTTCCCGAATATCAGTGAATTCGGCATGACTTCGGAAGAATTTGCAACCCGCTTTTTGATGGAAGAAAAAGTTGCAGTCGTACCGGGAACTGCATTTGGAGAGTGTGGAGAGGGATTCTTGCGTATTTCCTATGCATATTCTCTGGAAGATCTGAAGGTGGCGCTGGGAAGACTGGAGCGCTTTATTGAAAAACTGAGAAATGAGGATAAAGCATCATGTTAAATATCGTGTTACATGAGCCGGAGATCCCGGCAAATACAGGAAATATCGGAAGAACCTGTGTTGCTACGAATACCAGACTGCATCTGATCGAGCCGCTGGGATTTCGTCTCAACGAGAAAGCATTAAAGCGTGCGGGGATGGATTACTGGGCAGATCTGGACGTAAGAACGTACATCAATTTTGAGGATTTTCTGGAGAAGAATCCGGGAGCAAAAATCTACATGGCGACAACAAAGGCTCCGAAAGTCTATACGGAAGTACAGTATGAGCCGGACTGCTATATCATGTTTGGAAAAGAGAGCGCCGGCATTCCGGAAGAGATTCTTGTGAACCATAAAGAGGACTGCGTGCGGATTCCCATGGTGGGAGACATCCGGTCTTTAAATCTTGGAAATTCAGTTGCCATTATTTTGTATGAAGCACTTCGCCAGCAGAATTTTGCGCATATGAATCTGGAAGGACATCTGCATGAGCTGAGCTGGGAACAGCAATAGAATGAAATAGAGAAAATCAGGAAAAAATGGTCTTATATGCAATGATGCAGTAAGATCATTTTTTTCAATGTAAATCTGGACATCTCTTGCTTGTTGTAGTATAATTCAAATAAACAGTTCCACAATATAAAAACCAGTTTCACAATATGAAACTAAAATCGATAGGAAAGAATGTCAGGAGGAATCAAGATGGGAAACAACAGATTTGATTTATTATCATTAGGTGAGATTTTGTTGAGATTATCCCCGCCGGATAATGAAAGGATCGTCAGTGGGGAGACATTCCAGAAGCAGGTTGGCGGTGCAGAGCTCAATGTCGTGTCGGGAGTTTCGATTCTGGGGCTTCGCACAGGCGTTGTCTCCAAGCTGCCGGACAATGCACTCGGAATCTATGCAAAAGATAAGGTACGTTTCTGCGGAGTAAGCGATGATTTTCTGGTATATGATGACAGTCAGGATGCCCGTCTCGGGATTTACTACTATGAGAATGGTGCTTATCCGAGAAAGCCGGGAGTGGTGTATGACAGAAGACACACTTCTTTTGACAAGATCAGTCTGGAAGAACTGCCAAAGGAGATGTTCCAGAGCACCAGATGTTTCCACACAAGCGGGATCACACTGGCATTGAGTGAAAATATCCGCCGTACTGCCATCGAGATGATCAAACGATTTAAGGAAAACGGTACACTGATTTCGTTTGATGTGAATTTCCGTGGAAATCTCTGGACAGGACCGGAGGCGAAAGCATGTATTGAAGAGATTCTTCCGTATGTGGATATCTTTTTCTGCTCAGAAGAGACCGCAAGGCTGACATTCTTAAAAGAAGGCGATGCGAAGCGTATCATGAAGAGCTTCACACAGGAATATCCGATCTCTGTGGTGGCTTCTACACAGAGAATCGTACACAGTCCGAAAAAGCATACGTTCGGTTCAGTAATCTACAGTGCGAAAGAGGATTGCTATTACGAAGAGGAGCCATATCGCAACATTGAAGTCGTAGACCGGATTGGAAGCGGAGATGCGTATGTATCGGGGGCGTTATACGGACTTCTTGCGTATGATTTTGACTGTCAGAAAGCATTGGAGTATGGGAATGCGGCAGGAGCAGTGAAGAATACGATCAAAGGAGATCTTCCATCCTGCAGTAAAAGAGAGATGGATGCAATCATTCGAAATCACAAGCATGTAGGACCGGAACTGGAAATGGACAGATAAAAAACAGGACAGACATTCTTTTTATTTGGAGAATGCCTGTCCTGTTTTTTGTGAATACTAATGTAGATGTGTGCAGTTTGCAGCACGAGAAGAAAACAGCATATTTTATGAAGATTTCGAAATTAACAGAAAAATAGAATGATATGGATTTATATTTTGACATTATTACATTTTGCGGTATAATGACATTAAGTTCATGCGCAATGCATAGAATAGTTGCATTGTAATGGGGAAGTAAAGGAAGGTGGTGAAGAATCGATGGTGGAAGAAACAATCAAAGCAATCCGTGAAACCGAAGCAGCGGCAGATGTGATTGTAAAAGAAGCTGGGGAAAAAAGCCAGAAGATTCTGGAAGATGCCAGACAAGAGGCAGAACGTATGATCAAATCCCAGGAAGAAACACACCGGATTTCTGCACAGGATGCGATGCAGGATGCCAGAGAAAAAGCTAGGGTATTTCAGGAAGAGGCCCGTGTGCAGACAGAGAAAGAAATCAAGGTGTTAAAGGAGTTTGCTGTCCAGAAAGAAGCGGAGGCAGTGAGTGCAGTGATTTCTCAGTTAGTGTTGTGAAAAGAAATTAAAAAAGGAGGGAGTGCACTATGGCGGTACTGCAGATGCAAAAAATCAGTATCTGCGCCCTGAAAAAAGATCGAAAAGCAGTTCTGGAAAAGCTTCAGAGGATGAAGGTGATGGAGATCAGCCAGATTCTGGAGGAGGATCCTGATTTTACAACGATGGATACGAGACAGGAGCGAATGGAATTAGAAAAGAGCGCTTTACTTTCAGATCAGGCACTGGAAATTCTGGATCGGTATGCGCCGGAGAAGAAGTCGATGTTTTCTGCACTGGAAGGGAAGGCGCTGATCGAAGCGGGTGATTATGAAAAAGTGGTGGATCAGAAGGAACAACTTTTAGGTACAGTCAAGAGGATCCTTGCGCTGGATAAAGAAAAGGCAGAACAAAAAGCCGGTATCCTAAAGCTGGAGAACAGTATGGAAAGTCTGACTCCGTGGATGGATCTTCATGTACCGATGAATTATGGCGGTACGGCACATACAGTGATGCTGATCGGAACCATGCCGCTTGCCACGCTGGAAGAGATCTATCAGATGCTCGCACAGGATGCACCGGAAGTGGATGGTGTGGATGTGTCCGTTATCTATTCGGATAAGGATACCGTGTATCTGGCGGTTGTTTGTCTTACACAGGATGCAGAAAAGCTGGAAGAAGTATTGAGAAGCCGTGGATTTGCAAGACCGTCCCAGATATGGGACAAAGAGCCTGCGGCAGTGAAGGCGGAGCTGGAACAAACATGTCGGGAGTGCAAAGAGCGCATTCTGGAAATTGAAAAAGAGGTACGGTCATTTGCCGGTGAGCGTAAAAATATCCGGATTCTTGCAGATGATTACAGGGTGCGGGCAGAAAAATACGAAGTGCTCGGAAAGCTGCCGCAGTCAGAACGGGCATTTTTCATTACAGGATATGCTCCGGCAAAAGATACAGGACGCATTGAAGAGAGTCTGACGAAGGAGTTTACGTGCGTCATTGATATTGAAGAAATCAAAGAGGATGAAGAATCGCCAACGCTTTTAAGCAACAATTCATTTTCCGCAAGTATGGAAGGAATTGTGGAGTCCTATGGACTTCCGAAGAGAGGAGAATTTGACCCGACGACGATTATGTCATTCTTTTATGTATTTTTCTTCGGAATGATGCTTTCTGATGCGGCGTATGGCGCCATCATTGCAGTGGCGTGTTTCGTATTATTAAAAAAATTCCCGCGGATGAGCCGGGGAATGTATCAATCGATCAAGATGTTTATGTACTGCGGAATTTCCACACTGATCTGGGGAATTCTGTTTGGCGGATATTTTGGGAATATTGTAGATATTGTATCCCAGAAGTTTTTCGGAACAACGATAACGGTGCCGGCTCTTTGGTTCATTCCATTGAATGACCCGATGAAGCTTTTGATGTATTCGATGCTGTTTGGTATGATCCATTTGTTTGTGGGACTTGGCATCAAAGGATATATGTGCCTGAAAGAGAAGAAGATCATGGATTTCTTCTGTGATGTGGTACTTTGGTTTATGCTTTTGATCGGGCTGATCCTGATGCTGCTTCCGAGTGAGATTTTTTCATCGATCTCGCAGATACAGATTGTATTTCCGGATGCAGTGAACCTGGTGGCAAAGGGACTGGCGATCGCGGGTGCGGTGGGAATTTTGCTGATGTCCGGCAGGGACAAGAAAAATCCGGCGCTGCGTCTTGCGCTTGGTGCTTATGATCTGTACAACATTACCGGATGGCTCAGTGATGTG
Source organism: Mediterraneibacter gnavus ATCC 29149 (assembly GCF_008121495.1). Classification (NCBI taxonomy): domain Bacteria; kingdom Bacillati; phylum Bacillota; class Clostridia; order Lachnospirales; family Lachnospiraceae; genus Mediterraneibacter; species Mediterraneibacter gnavus. Next base: position 1,522,138 of record NZ_CP043051.1, read on the forward strand.
CTGTCCTATTCCCGTCTGCTGGCGCTGGGACTGGCAACAGGAGTAATCGCATCGGTGATCAATCAGATGGGCAGCATGCTGCCAAACAATATTGCAGGCGTGATTTTGTTTCTCGTTATTTTTGTAATCGGGCATACGCTGAATCTGGCAATCAATCTGCTGGGAGCATATGTACACACGAATCGTCTGCAGTTTGTGGAGTTTTTCGGAAAATTTTACGAGGGAGGCGGAAGAGCATTTCATCCGTTCACCCCGGATACAAAATATGTAGATGTTAAGGAGGAATCTTAGTTATGAGCATTATGGAAAATTTAGGAATCGTGTATGCACTTTGTGGTGCGGCAATTGCAGTACTTCTCGCAGGTGCAGGCTCTGCGATCGGAGTTGGAATCGCAGGTCAGGCGGCAGCAGGTGTTGTAACAGAGGATCCAGGTAAATTCGCGAAAGTATTGATCTTACAGCTTCTTCCTGGTACACAGGGACTCTATGGTCTTCTGATTGGATTTATCACATTGTCTAAAATCGGAATTCTTGGCGGAGGACTTGCAGAGGTGGATGTGACAACCGGACTTCTGATTTTGGCAGCCTGCCTTCCGATCGGAATTGTAGGTCTGATTTCCGGAAGATCGCAGGGAAAGACAGCCGCAGCATCGATCGGGATCATTGCAAAAAGACCGGAGCAGTTTGGTAAAGCAATGCTGTTTCCGGCGATGGTAGAGACTTATGCAATCCTTGCACTTCTGATCTCTTTCCTGGCTGTCAGCGGAATTCAGGTGTAAATGAGTGAGCCAAAGTGAACGAAAAAGGAGAGCATGAAGGATGAGTGGATTAGAGAATATGAAACGTCAGATTCTGGACGAAGCGAATCACTCAGCGGAAGAACAGATCTCGAAAGCCAGGACAAAGGCGGAAGAGATTTTAAGAGAAGCAAGAGAGCAGATGGAGGAACAGAGCGCAGTCATGGCTAAAAAGTCGGAAGACGAGACAAAAGACTATGCACAGCGCATTGCATCTTCCAGTGAAATGCAGAGAAAGCAGGCTCTTCTGCAGGCAAAACAGGAAGTGATACAGGAGGTTCTTAACAAGGCATATCAGCAGGTACTGCATTTGGAACCGGAATCATACTTTGAGATGCTTCAGAAGCTGCTGGAAACATATGCACTTCCGCAGGAGGGAACAATCTATTTTTCTGCTGCGGATCTTGCGCGTATGCCGCAGAAATTTGAGGACGTGATTGAACAGACGGCACAGAAAAAAGGCGGTCATCTTGTGGTTTCGAAAGAACCGAAGGATATGGACGGCGGATTTGTGCTGGTTTATGGCGGGATTGAAGAAAATTGTACGATCAGGGCAATGTTCCACACAAAGCAGGATGAATTGTCGGATGTTGTACAGAAAATATTATTTGTATAGAGCGCAGCCGTTTTTTGCAGGCAGCAAAAGAAAGCGAGAAGGAGGGATTCGTCTTGAATGAATTGGAATATATCTACGCGGTTGCGCGCATACGGGCGCTGGAGAGTTCTCTGTTGACACAAAGTGTCATTGAACAGTTGATGGCGTGTCAGAACGAAACACAGTGCCTTCAGCTTTTGAGCGAGAAGGGATGGGGAGATCCGGCGGATGCACACGATCCGGTGAAGATGCTGCAGCGGGAAGAGGAGAAAATCTGGGAAGTGATCTCGGATATCGCTCCGGATTTGTCTGTTTTTGATGTGATGTCCTACACAAAAGTGTTTCACAATGTAAAAGCAGCAATCAAAGCAGTATGTACAGGGACAGAGGATCGGAATGTTTTTTACAATGATTGTTCCATTCCCGGGGCGCAGATGCTGGAGATTGTAAAGAATAAAGAATTCTGGCGTCTTCCGCCGGCAATGTCAGAGGCAGCTCAGGAAGCGTATGACGTGCTGCTTCATACCGGTGACGGACAGTTGTGTGATGTGATCGTGGATCGGGCAGCGCTGAAAGCGATTTCTGAGGCCGGAAGAAACGCAGAGGATGCGATCATCCGTGATTATGCAGAGTCTGCGGTAGCAATCGCAGATATCAAGATTGCAGTCCGTTCTCAGAAAACAGGAAAAAGCCAGGAGTTTTTAAAGCGTGCTCTGGCACCCTGCGATACAGTTCAGGTGGAGCTTTTGGCAAAAGCAGCTGCAAACGGCATGGATGCGATCCGGGATTATCTGCTCACAACTGCCTATGCAGGTGGGGCAGAAGCATTGGCAGAGTCACCGTCCGCATTTGAGCGGTGGTGTGACAACCGGATGATCGAAACCATGAGACCGCAGAAATATCAGGCATTTTCTGTGGGACCGCTGGTGGCATATATTGTGGCGCGGGAAAATGAGATCAAGACAGTTCGAATCATTCTGACCGGAAAACAGAATCAATTTCCGGAGGAGGCAATTCGGGAAAGGATCAGGGAGATGTATGGATAAGATAGCAGTAATCGGAGATTATGACGGCATTTACGGCTTCCAGACACTGGGTCTTTCGATCTGCCCTGTCAGAGATGCCGAAGAAGGGAAAGAAAAACTGCGCCAGCTGGCCCTGGAGTGCGGGATTATCTACATTACAGAGGCTCTGGCGGCAGAACTGCCGGAAGAGATCGGGCGATATAAAGAACAGGTCATGCCTGCCATCATTCAGATACCGGGTGTATCCGGCAATACAGGAGCAGGTGTAGAAGGCGTGAAAAAAACCGTGGAGCAGGCAGTCGGTTCGGATATCCTGTTCTCACAGGAATAATGGGAGGTAGATTCGGCAATGAGTAAAGGCGTAATTAAAAAAGTAGCAGGACCGCTGGTCATTGCCTCTGGAATGCGCGATGCGAATATGTTTGATGTCGTGCGTGTAAGTAAGCAGAGACTGATCGGCGAAATTATAGAGATGCACGGAGACGAGGCGTCTATTCAGGTATATGAGGAGACATCCGGACTCGGACCGGGAGAGCCGGTGGAATCCATGGAAGTGCCAATGTCCGTAGAACTCGGACCGGGGCTGATTACCAGCATTTACGATGGAATCCAGAGACCGCTGGATGATATCATGAAAATTTCAGGCAACAGTCTGAAGCGTGGTGTGGAAGTTCCGTCTCTGAAACGAAATCTGAAATGGGAGTTTGTTCCGACTGTTAAAGTCGGAGATGAAGTCGAAGAAGGAGATGTGATCGGTACGGTCCAAGAGACGCCTGTGGTACAGCAGAAGATCATGGTTCCTTATGGAGTAAAAGGGACGGTCAAAGAGATCAAAGCAGGAGAATTTACGGTTGAGGAAGTGGTTGCCGTTGTTGCCACTGATACGGAGGACAGAGAGCTTACCCTGATGCAGAAATGGCCGGTCCGTAAAGGGCGTCCGTATCAGAGAAAGCTTCCGCCGAAGATGCCGCTTGTAACCGGGCAGCGTGTGATCGATACGTTCTTCCCGATTGCAAAGGGTGGTGTGGCAGCCGTGCCGGGACCGTTCGGAAGCGGTAAAACTGTCATTCAGCATCAGCTTGCAAAATGGGCAGAGGCAGATATTGTGGTGTATATCGGATGTGGAGAGCGTGGAAATGAGATGACGGATGTTCTGAATGAATTTCCGGAGCTGAAGGATCCAAAGACAGGCCAGTCTCTGATGCAGCGAACGGTTCTGATCGCAAATACATCGGATATGCCGGTGGCAGCCCGTGAGGCTTCGATTTACACCGGGATTACGATCGCAGAATATTTCCGTGATATGGGATACTCGGTGGCATTGATGGCAGATTCTACATCCCGCTGGGCAGAGGCCCTTCGTGAGATGTCCGGACGTCTGGAGGAGATGCCGGGTGAAGAAGGGTATCCGGCATATTTGGGAAGCCGGCTGGCGCAGTTCTATGAGAGAGCCGGACATGTGATCTCACTTGGAAAAGATGGAAGAGAAGGTGCGCTTTCTGTAATCGGTGCGGTATCCCCTCCGGGTGGAGATATTTCCGAGCCGGTTTCTCAGGCAACGCTTCGTATCGTGAAAGTATTCTGGGGACTGGATTCCGCACTGGCTTACAAACGGCATTTCCCGGCAATTAACTGGCTGAACAGCTATTCTTTGTATCTGGATGATATGGAGACATGGTTCAATGCCAATGTGGCATCTGACTGGATGGAAGGCCGTCAGAAGATGATGACACTTCTGCAGGAAGAGGCAGAGCTGGAGGAGATCGTAAAAATGGTAGGTATGGATGCTCTTTCACCGGGTGACCGGCTGAAAATGGAGGCGGCCAGATCCATCCGTGAAGATTTCCTGCATCAGAACTCTTTCCATGAGATCGATACGTATACTTCGCTGAAAAAACAGCATATGATGATGAAGCTGGTCATGGCATTTTATGAGAAGGCAGTGGAGGCACTTTCAGGTGGTGCATCTTTGCAGGATCTGATCAATATGCCGGTCAGAGAGCAGATCGGACGTTTTAAATATGTGCACGAGGACGATCTGGATACAGAATACGAGAAAGTAAATCAGGAACTGGATGCGGAAATTTCTGCTGCACAGGGGAAGGAGGGCTTCTAAATGCCAAAAGAGTACAGAACCATACAGGAAGTAGCCGGACCTTTGATGCTGGTGCGCGGTGTAGAAAATGTAACTTATGACGAACTGGGGGAAATCGAGCTTGCAAGCGGTGAGACAAGACGGTGCAAGGTGCTGGAGATCGATGGAAGCGATGCACTGGTACAGTTGTTTGAAAGCTCCACAGGAATCAACCTGTCCAACAGTAAGGTCAGATTCTTAGGACGAAGCATGGAGCTTGGTGTATCTGAGGATATGCTGGGCCGTGTATTTGACGGACTGGGTCGTCCTATTGACAATGGACCTCAGATCCTGCCGCAGGCACGGATGGATATCAACGGACTTCCGATGAATCCTGCCGCGAGAAGCTATCCGGAGGAATTTATCCAGACCGGAGTCTCTGCGATCGATGGATTAAATACACTGGTACGTGGACAGAAACTGCCGATCTTTTCAGCATCCGGACTGCCCCATGCAAAACTGGCTGCCCAGATTGCAAGACAGGCAAAAGTACTGGGAACGGATGAAAAATTTGCGGTTGTATTTGCTGCGATGGGAATTACTTTCGAAGAGTCCAACTTCTTTGTGGAGAGCTTTAAGGAGACCGGAGCCATTGACAGAACGGTTCTGTTCGTAAACCTGGCAAATGACCCGGCCATTGAGCGAATCGCAACGCCGAAAATGGCGCTGACGGCTGCGGAATATCTGGCATTTGAAAAAGATATGCATGTGCTGGTCATTCTGACAGATATCACCAACTATGCGGATGCGCTGCGTGAAGTGTCTGCAGCACGAAAAGAAGTGCCGGGACGACGTGGATATCCGGGATATATGTACACAGACCTTGCCACGATGTATGAGCGTGCGGGGCGTCAGAACGGCAAAAAGGGAAGTATCACGATGATTCCGATCCTGACCATGCCGGAGGATGACAAAACCCATCCAATCCCTGACCTGACCGGATATATTACAGAAGGACAGATTATTTTGAGCAGGGAGCTGTACCGAAAAGGCGTGACACCTCCGATCGATGTACTGCCGTCCCTTTCCCGTCTGAAAGACAAAGGAATCGGAGAGGGCAAGACCAGAGCTGATCATTCCAATACCATGAATCAGTTGTTTGCAGCTTATGCACGCGGAAAAGATGCAAAAGAGCTGATGGTGATCCTGGGAGAGGCGGCGCTGACTGAGATTGACCTGATGTATGCAAAATTTGCAGATGCATTTGAAAAAGAATATGTTTCTCAGGGATACAATACGGATCGAAGCATTGAAGAGACGTTGAATATCGGATGGAAACTCCTTTCCATGCTGCCAAGAACCGAGTTGAAGCGTATCGACGACAAGTTTTTGGATCAGTATTATCAGGCATAAATGTTATGCCCGGAAAGAGAGGTGAGAAACGATGGCATCAAAACAGGTAAATCCTACCCGTATGGAATTGACCCGTCTGAAAAAAAAGCGGATCACGGCAATCCGCGGACATAAGCTTTTAAAAGACAAGCGGGATGAGCTGATGCGTCAGTATCTGGATCTGGTGCGGGAAAACATGGAAGTGCGTAAAAAAGTGGAAGCCGGGATTCTCGCAGCAAATAAAAATTTTGTCATTGCCAAAGCGGGGATGTCTGAGGCGGCACTGAATACTGCATTGATGGCACCAAAGCAGGGGATCACACTGACACCCGGGGAAAAGAATATCATGAGTGTCAACATTCCGACATTTGCATATCAAACGAGAACCGCGGATGAAAATGACATTTATTCGTATGGATTTGCATTTACATCCAGTGATCTGGATGGAGCAGTAAAGTCTCTGGCAGATATCCTGCCGGAGATGATCCGGCTGGCAGAATGTGAGAAGGCATGTCAGTTGATGGCAGCAGAGATTGAAAAGACAAGGCGACGTGTCAACGCGTTGGAACATGTGATTATTCCTGAGGCAGAAGAGAACATTAAATATATTACCATGAAGTTAGATGAGAATGAACGAAGCACTCAGATCCGTCTGATGAAGGTGAAAGATATGATGCTGGAGGATGCGCATCATTATAAAGAGAAGATGCAGGAATAAAAGTGATAAACAGTATTGACGGAATAAAAAGAATATGTTATAACTAACAATGATTAGAATAAACTAATAAAATGCAATTCGTAAGAGTTGCATTTTTAAAAGAATGATAGTTAGCGAAAACTAACTTGAAACGGAGAAGGACATGGAAAAAAAGAAAAAGTGGATCATTACAGGAGTGATACTGCTGGTGATTCTGATTTTCGGAGTCGGAATTTACTGGTATACAAGACCGAAAGAGGTAACCAGCTACACACCGGAATTTGAAACATCACAGACAAAGAAAGAGAGTGAAAAAAACACAGGAAATGTGGAGGCGGGAATTCAGATTCCGGGATATAAGACGATTATAGTCGCAGCAGGAACGAAAGACGTATCTGTAGAGCTTGTCAATCCGGAAGAAAATAACGTATATTTTGAGATTTCTTTTTATCTTCCGGAAACTAAGGAAACAATCTACACATCAAAACTGATCAGCCCGGGACAGACGTTATATGATATCACGCTGGAACGCGAATTGGAAGCAGGAGAATATCCATTGACTGTGCAGTATAAAACATACAGCATGGATGAAGAATACACACCCCGCAATGGGGCAGAGGTCAACTGCACGTTGATCGCACAGTAATACATGTTATAAATTTCTCGACGGTTCTGAGCCGGATAAAGGCGCGCGTATATCCGGAAGACGGCAGAGGATTTATATAGAAAAGCCCGCAGCAGCGGAATTTAGTATCTATAAACACCTGAACAGGGAGGAAAAGCAAGAATGAGACTTAAAAAATTATCAGGCGTTGTCCTGGCAGCAGTAATGACAGTTGGCATGTGCAGTACCGCATTTGCAGCAGATACAGAGTTGAGCAACGGAGATTATACAGGAACGATTCATTTCCTGAATGGAAACGGATCCGGTAAACTGAGCATGTGCGATCCGATCTTTGCGCATGAAGCAGATATTGAATTGACAGATGATACAGCGGAACTGACTTTCTATGTGGCATATCCGATTCCGAGTTTTGCAGATCAGGGAACAGACGGTACACTGAAAGATGTTGTGATGACTATTGACGGAACACAGTATAAAGCAGAATCTGATATCACGACAAAAGCAGTGAAGACATTTGATACAGATGCTTCTTTATTTGGAATTAAAGCAGGAGACCAGCTTGCAACACAGGCACTGACACTGGAACTGCCAAGAAGTGCAGTAGACAATCTGAAGACACAGGTAGAGACTTCTGCTTATGTAAATGTTTTCATGAATTCTACACAGAACTTCTTTGTGCAGGTGACAGATTTAAAAGCAGCAGCTTTGCCGGATACTCCTTCAGAAAACACACAGAACATGGAAATCAGCGCAGATGTAGAAGAACAGATTTCAGAGCCTTCTTATACAGTGACAGTTCCTGCTTCTGTTGCAATGGGAACTTTGAGTACAGAAGAGGATAACACACAGGCTTACAAAGTTCTGGTGAAAGCATCTGATCTTGACGGAACACTGTCTGTGACAGCTCCGGAAACAGGAAATCTGAACAGCGATAAAAATGCGCTGGCATTCGCGAACAGCTTCGGTACAAAGAATGTGACAGCAGATACAGAAGGAACAGAGCTGACAGGTGAGATCCGTGTGACGGCTGCAAACGTAAAAGCAGCGGCAGCCGGAAATTATACAGGAACAACTACATTTGCAATTTCATATGCCGCAAATAAGTAGAATCTTCTAAAACAGCAATATGAATTCGAAAATCCTCAGACATTGGCGGCTGAGGATTTTCGTCTTCAACGAGGGAAAAAAGACTCATGACCACAGTGAATGAGAAAAGATGGAGAAAATAGATGAAGTGGAAAAAACAAGGGAAAAAGAGAGAGATCAAAGCACTGGCATTTGTCCTGGCAGCAGGGATGCTGCTGCAGCCGGCAAGTGTGAACGCATCGTCGGAAAGTATGAAGATTTCTGCGGATATCGTGCAGGAGGACCAGAAGCCGTCGTATATGGTAGTAGTACCTTCTTCTGTTGCACTTGGTTCTTTAAGTACACAGACAGATACCGTACAGAATTATGAAGTCCGCATAAAAACAACAGATGCAAAAGGAACGATTGAGGTATCTGCACCTGAGAGCGGCGTACTTCATAATCAGGAAAATACGCTGGAATTTACCAATAACTTTGGAAAGCAACAGATTACGGCGGATCAGGTCAGAGAGGCAAATGCAGCAGGCGGGGAACAAATCCTTCAGGGAGCACTTACGATCGCAGCAGAGGAAGTATCCGGTGCAAAAGCGGGAAACTATACAGGAACAACTACATTTACGATTTCCTATAAACAAAGTGATGACAGCCAGGATCCGGATGATGGCAACGAGCAGCCGGATATTCAGAATTTAGAGGATGGAGTATATTCTGTCACGGGAAATGTCGTAAAGGTAGATAAAGTGACAGCATCGATGGCGGATAAAGCGATTGTGCATACTATGAAGCTGACTGTAAAAGAGGGAGTATATTTTCTTACGATGAATTTTCAGGGGCTTACAGTAGGGGACAAGTTGGGATATCTTGGAACACTCCGATACTATCAGACGGGATATACCACAGATGCCAGAGGGAATATACAGGGAACACTTTCTGATGTCACTGTTGATTCCGTGCAGAAAAACAGCGATGGCAGCAAGGTGAGTGATGCATATGGTACGGATTATCCGGATCTGGTCACATTTCCACTGATCCCGGAAACATTAAAGGATGGATATGTACCGCTGCAGGTGGTAGTGCCGCTGATGGAAAGTATTTCTGCAGGAACAGGAACACAGCAGATGTACGTGAAGCTTGACTGGAGTACATTGAAAAAGACAACAGAGGATGATCCGTCTTTCACAGAAGATGAGAATCATAACAACAATAACGGGGGAACAAATCAGAATGGCGGTTCTTCCCTAAACGGCGGTTCCACACTGAAGCCGGGATCTTCTACACTTGGCAGTTCTTCCTTAAAGAGCGGACTTTCCAGCTCTTCTCTTAATGGAAGCAGCAGTCTTAAGAATGCGTCCAGTGTAAAAACAGGGGATGAGCTGCCATATATGTGGCTGTGTATTGCGGGACTGGCAGTGGGGATTTTGCTGTGCTGTGGTCTTTTATATAGAAGAAAACGGAAGAAAACGACAGGAGACGGAGTATGAGAAAGAAACAGAAGAATGGAATGCTTCAGAAAATGCTGATGGCAGCCGTATTTTTACTTGTGCTGACAGTAATTCCGCCACAAACTGCAAGGGCTGCATCCGGAACAGTCTATACCTGTTCTGTTACTCCGAGCTATTCCAATCCGGTGACCGGAGAGATTGAGGATGCAGGCGGAGAGGCTGGATATGCTACCGGTCAGGGAATGGTGCAGAGCGTGGTGTACTCCACCGGAATCCTGGAAGTGACAGATAGCGGAGAGTATTATCTGACGGTGCGTCTCGGGATGATGGATTATGCAAGCGGTCACAGCTTCTGGGTTCAGAATGTGGGTGATTCCGGCTGGTCTGCTCCGGCAGTGGGACAGACGGGAAGCGGAAGTGACGGAAACGGAACGACTGCGGATATTTGTATTCAAGTTCCCAGCGAAAACTGTGTGGTAAGAGCATCCATGTATGTAGAGCCGATGGGAAGAGAGGTCATTTATTATTTTTATCCGAGCGGATATTCCGAGGGAAATACTACGGATATGACAGCAACTATGGTGACGGCAGCATCCGGCAGCAGTGAGACTGCAAACAATACATCCGGTGCAAGTACAAATGCATCTGCATCATCTGTGGCATCATCTGCGTCTGCCGCTGGAGGAAATGCTGTGTCTGGCAGTGCGTCTTCCCAAGAGACAACAAAGCAGAGCTCGTCGGAAGAAACAAAAAAATCGTCTGATCTGCAAAGCAGTATTACCGAAACAGCGGCACCGTCTGCATCAGATACATCAATCAGTGATGCAAAAGGACTGAGTCTTTCGACAGAAGCTCAAACAGAGGATGGCAGTGGGGAAAAGGGATCACTGTCAACTGCCGGAACCATTTTCGGAACAGCTGCGGCAGTGACGATTTCCGGATTGATCCTGATGGGAGCAGCAGCGGGAATCTTGTATTTGTTCCGAAAAAACTGGTACCGCTGGGGCGGAGGCGAAGATGATGATGCGTAGAAAAAAGAAAAGGAGTATAGCATTTTTGCTTGTGTGTGCATTGCTTCTGGTCGGGTGTTCTTCCGGTACTTCCGGGGAGACAGATGCAATCAAGGCAGCTAAACAGAAAGTGCAGGCACTTGGAAAGGAACCCAAGCTGATTGCCACATCCCCCGCAGTTGCAGCGATCTGTGATCGTCTGGAGCTGGATCTGGTGGGAGTGTGCTCAACTTCTGTTTCCACGATTCCAGAGCGGTATGAAGATCTGCCGGAGATAGGGACGGCGATGAGCCCGGACATGGAAGTAATCGCATCCCTGAACCCGGACTGGATTCTAAGTCCATCTTCCCTACAGAGCGATCTTCAGCCTAAATATGAAGCGATTCACACGGACTGGGCATTTTTGAATTTAAGAAGTGTGCAGGGAATGTATCAGTCAATTCAGGAACTGGGAGAAATTTTCGGAAAAGAAGAAAAAGCCGCGGAGCTTGAGAAAGAATTTACGGATTTTTATGAAGAATATAAAACCGTAAATCAGGGAAAAGAAAGTCCGAAGGTATTGATTCTGATGGGACTGCCGGGATCTTATATCATTGCAACGGAAAACTCTTATGTGGGAAGTCTTGTGGAGATGGCAGGCGGAGAAAATGTATATGCCGGAACAGATCAGGAATTTCTGACAGTGAATACAGAGGATATGAAGTCAAAAGAGCCGGACATGATTTTATGTACTGCACATGCGCTTCCGGAACAGGTCACAAAAATGTTTCAGGAGGACTTTGCAACCAATGATATCTGGAAACATTTTGATGCGGTAAAAAACGATAAAGTGTACTATCTTACTTATGAATTGTTTGGCATGAGCGCAACGTTTGAGTATCAGAAGGCACTACAGGAACTGCAGACGATTTTGTATCCGGATACACAGGATGAAGCAAAGAAGGGAGAGTAAAAGATGAAGTATAAAAAAACAGCAGGAACAATACTTGCATTTGCGGTTATGATCCTGTTATTGACGGTACTCTTTTTTGCATCGGTGAATATCGGCAGCTTAAAGGTTGGGGTGCCGGATATCCTGCAGGGGATGATCGGGAAGGGAAGCGAGGAAGTAAGCACCGTTTTTGATCTGCGTCTCCCGAGGATTTTTATCTCGATACTGGCAGGAGCTGCCACGGCAGTTTCCGGAGTTTTGTTTCAGGCGGTTCTGAAAAATCCACTGGCAGATCCGGGAATCATCGGAATTTCCAGCGGTGCAACCTTTGCCGCAATTTTGATCACAGCATTTGCTCCGACGCTGTTTTTCTTTACACCGGTGTTTGCATTTTTTGGAGGGGTGCTGGCATTTTGTCTGGTGTACACTCTGTCGTGGAAAGGCGGCTTAAGTCCTTTGCGGGTCATTCTGACCGGAGTCGCTGTGAATGCAATGTTCACCGGTCTTTCCAGCGGACTCAACTCCATGAATGGTGGAAATATGTCCGGGGTAGCGGCAATCGTCAATGGAAATATTACGATGAAGACATGGGATGATGTGCGGATGCTTGCGCCATATGTGCTGGCAGGGATTGTACTGGCAGTGGTGCTTGCCGGTATGTGTGATATTCTGTCACTGGAAGATAAGACAGCCAGAAGTCTCGGCGTCAATGTAAATCTGATGCGGATCCTGATTTCTCTTGTTGCTGTGCTGCTTGCGGCAATTTCTGCGGCTGTGGCAGGAAGTATCAGTTTCCTGGGTCTGATCGTGCCGCATATGGGAAGAATCCTGGTAGGAAGCGAGCATAAAAAGCTGCTCCCGTTTTCCATGCTGCTGGGTGCTTTTTTGTTTCTTCTGGCAGATACTGCAGGGAGGACCATCGCAGCGCCTTATGAAATTTCAGCATCGATTCTGATGAGTGTCGCAGGCGGTCCGTTTTTCATGATTCTTTTGAGGAGGTCTAAGAAGTATGCAGACTAAACCGGCAATGGAAGTTCGAAATCTTTCGTTTTCCTACGGAAAGCAGAAGGTACTAAAAGATGTATCTTTGAAAATTGAAGAAGGAAAGATCACAACGATTCTGGGTGCGAATGGATGTGGAAAATCGACACTGTTTTCTCTGATGACAAAAAACAAGTATTCCAGAAAAGGAAATATTTTTCTCAATGGAAAAAACGTTTTAAAATTGAGCTTGAAGGAATTTGCCAGGAAAGTAGCGATCGTGCAGCAGTACAACACGTCAAGTGACGACATTACTGTGGAGCGTCTGATCGCATTCGGGCGGACACCTCACAGAAAGATGATGCAGGCAAAGACAGAAGAAGATGAGCGTCTGGTCGAATGGGCGATGGAGGTGACAAACCTGACTGAGTATCGGGACAGGGCGGTGCAAAAGCTTTCCGGAGGGCAGAGACAGAGAGTGTGGATCGCCATGGCACTGGCGCAGAATACCCGTATCTTGTTTCTGGATGAGCCTACCACATATCTGGATATCCGATATCAGATTGAGACACTGGAGCTGATCAGAAAGCTGAACCGGGAATACCAGATCACCATCGTTATGGTACTTCATGATATCAATCAGGCAATTTATTTTTCAGACAGGCTGGTCGGACTCAAAGACGGACAGGTCGTTGTGGAGGGAGCACCACAGGAGGTGATCACTCCGGACAGTATCGAAGATCTGTATGGAATCCGGCTGCGTGTGGCAGAGGTAGAAGGACAGAAGATGGTCATGACAGTGTAGGAGAAAAAGCGATTGAGTAAAGGATAAGGGAGCAGTTCATTTCGACCAGCTCCCTTATTTCTCAACTTAATGATATTTTTTAATAATTTTATTCATGGTATCCCATTTTGCTTCCATGTCAGATACCAGCTTAAACTGTGTCCGGCATCTGTCCAGGTTGTGATTCTCACGGTGAATCTTAAAGTAAGTATCTCCCTGCAGATAATCTGTCAAAAATCTCATACCACATTCGAAGGTCATGACTTTGGCTCCAAGAGGCAGCAATTCAATTTCTTTTGTTGTTAATTTTCCGGCACAGCCTTCAATAAATCCTTTTGCGTAAATATCAAATAAGTTCATATCACACTGGATTTTATCCAGGTCAGTTTCATCCTCTGCACCTGTGCTTGCACCAAAACGGATTGAATCACCAAAGTCATTCATGGCAAGACCGGGCATAACGGTATCCAGATCGATGACACAGATTCCTTTGTGGGTTTCGTTATCGATCATAATGTTATTTAATTTTGTATCATTATGCGTTACACGAAGTGGCAATTCTTTGTTTTCAAGCATATCTCCAAATGCATTTGCGAGATCTTCATGAGCAAGAACAAACTGAATTTCATTCTGAACAGAATGTGCACGTCCGCAAACATCTTCTTTCACAGCTTTTTTAAATGTTTCAAAGCGGGCTTTTGTATCATGGAATCCTTTTATTGTTTCGTGAAGTGTTTCTGCCGGATAATCTGCCAGTAATCTTTGGAAATTGCCAAAAGAGACTGCGCTTTGATAAAAGTCTTCCTCACTTTCTACCTGGTCGTAACTTGTAGCGCCTTCAATAAAATTATAACATCTCCAGTATTCACCCTCGGAATCCACAAAATATGAGTTTCCGTCTTTGGTCGGAATCACGTTTAATGTTTCTCGTTCAGGATCCCCGCCGTTTTCAATGATTTTTTTACGGAGAAATGATGTCACTCCTAAAATATTTTCCATTAACTCTTCCGGGTTTTTAAAAATATTTTTATTCATGCGCTGTAAGATTACACGGCCTTCGGTTCCATCTTCTCTTTTTAATGTGACCAAAAAGGTATCGTTGATATGTCCGCTTCCGTAACGTACTGCCTTCATTACCATTGCGTTGAACTGGAAATTGAGCAATGCTTCCGTTTCCCCGCACCAGACTTTTTCCGGATAGATACCGTCGTCTTTCATAGTCTGAATTGCATTTACGACAACCTGTTTATCATCCTTGTATGTCACACCGTACCATTTATCTTTTGAGGTAAGCACAGACACGGTTGCCCGATTTTCTTTTAATAAATTACTTACTACGGTTGGGAGGAAATATTCACATTTTAATGGATTATGTTCTAAACCTTCTTTCAGAAATGCAGCAAATCCTGCTTTGATTTCCTGAAGAAATCCTTCCGAGAATCCCCACATATTCATAGAAACGACAGCATCCATTGGAAGCTCTGTCCAGGAGGCTCCATCATCCTCTGTAAAAGCGGCCCGCTCTCCCTTTTTTTCAATATGAGTGCGTTCGGTAACTTCTACTAAATATCCATTTTCATCCACAGTACAAACGCCCCGTGCGACATGACCGTTTTCTGTCAATGTATTTTTTAAATGATATCCTACCATTGTAAAACGGTATTTATCATCATCTTTCTGTGTTGACAGGAAATGATAAATTTTCTGGAATGCATCTCTTCCATAGTAATCATCCGCATTGATCACAGCAAAAGGACCATCTACAACATCAATACAGCTGAGAACGGCATGTGCGGTTCCCCATGGTTTTATTCTTCCGTCTGGAACTTCAAACCCTTCCGGAAGATTCGTCAAGTCCTGGAATACGTATTCTACGTCCATGACGTCTGCCATACGATTTCCGATTACTTCTTTAAAATCTTTCTCATTTTCTTTTTTGATAATAAAAACGACTTTTTCAAATCCTGCTCTTTTGGCATCAAAAATGGAAAAATCCATGATGATATGTCCCTGATCATCGATTGGGTCAATTTGTTTTAATCCTCCATAACGGCTTCCCATTCCTGCGGCCATAATGACTAATACTGGTTTTTTCATAATATATTCCTCCATATAATTATCATTGATTTGATAGATTTGTGAAAATTAACGCAGATTCTCTACAAAAGTGTCGAAATCTACAACGGTCCCGTTTGCTCTTGATTCCTCGGCTGCAAACACGATCAGGTGATTATTTACGGATGTTCGGATGTCAGAAACAGAGAAGCCTTGATATTCCCCAGTCAGATACTCATAAAGAGAGTACACAATGCCATCATCGCCGCCGCCATGCCCATTCGTAATGCCATCTTTGGCAACAATCGGAATTTCTGTAGTCTGCTTTGTTTCGAATTCATATATTGTAATAGGAGTTCCGAGCCCGTCCATTGCTGCGTGCAATTCCCCTTTTGTTCCCATAATATGTATAAATCTGCCGCCTTTGTTGAAGGCATTCATAGTAAAGGTAACAGTGATATCATCTTCAAAAATCATATTGACAGTCTGATGGTCTACAACATCGTTATCACATTTGAATACACACTTTCCATATTGTGTTGTACGAAGTGCTGTTTCCACCATTTCATCAGTGGGATTTGCTTCTCTGGTTGAGGTTGTTCGAAACCAGTCATTTTCCTTATCGTCCAGATAAAGTCTGACAGCATTATATGGGCAGGTGTCTGCTTTCGGACATCCCTGAATACAATAGTCCGGTGCATCTTTTGGAGCATTTTCCTCTTTAAAATAGGATAAGGCGCCAAAAGATTGTACTTTTTTACACTTCTTTCCAATTAACCATTGCAGAATATCCATATCATGGCAGGATTTTTGCAACAGCATACAGGAAGATCTTTTAGAGTTCCCCCAATTTCCTCTGACAAAACTGTGGCTTTGATGTACATTTCCAACACATTCTTCATGATTAACAGAAATAATATCTCCCAGTCTTCCGTCATTGATCAGTTCTTTGATTGTAATAAAAAATGGTGTATATCGAAGTACGTGACAAACAATGACTTTACTTCCCATTTGTTCCGCATAATCTGCAATTTTATTGCATTCCTCCGGGTCCGGGGATACTGGTTTTTCCAATAAAATGTCATATTGCAAAGAAATTGCTTTCAGTGTCGGTTCCAGATGTTGTTTGTCCATCGTTGAAATAACAGCAACATCCGCGATCTTTCCAAGATCAAGTAATGGCTTCCAATCTTCAAAGCACAGATCATCGGCTATCTGATGTTTTTTCTGGATATTATTTCTACGGCTCTCGATGGGTTCTGCAACTGCAATAACTTTGAATTTGTCACTCATCTGAGCCATAATATCGGTATATGTTTCACCCCTGTTTCCTGCACCGATCAAAATTACTTTTAAAACTTTGTCCATGTTCATTCTCCTTCTTATTTACAGGACTCTTTGTTAGTGTTATTATACACATATAAAAAGAGCAAATCTATGCAATAAAAGTCCAAAAATATGTAATTTTAGATCAGGAATGGGGAGGAGCTGTATGTTGATCAAAAATGAATTTCCGGCAATTCCGATTATCGAACAAATTCATATAACCAGTATGCATTCTTTGTTTAAAATTCATTATGAGTGTGGTTTTGAATTTCCAGGTGAGACGCACGATTTCTGGGAATGCTTGTATATTTTAGACGGGGAGCTCTGCGTTTCTGCTGACGAACGTATCTATAATATGTCGCAGGGTGAACTTATTTTTCACAAACCATTAGAGTTTCATAAATTTATCGTGAACAATCCGAAAGGAGCTACCGTGCTTACTTTTTCTTTTTCGGCAGGTGGTCCATTAACTTTTTGGCTTCGCAATAAAGTGTTTAAACTTTCTCAGGAGCAGACACAAATTATAGATTCTTTACTTGTATATATGCAGAATAAAGTTGATTTAATTAATATAGAAACAGAAAAAATAGAGTATTATTATTTACATCCTTTTTCCAGATTTCCATATTATTCTCAAATTATTGTAAGTTACCTTTGCCAATTATTTTTGAGTCTCGCGGAGCAGGGAACATTATCCTCTGTTTCTTCTGTTCCGGATGCGATCACGTTTCGTAATGCGATTAATTTTTTAAATACGAATCTTGACTGCCAGCCAACGGTAAGTGAAATTGCAGAATACTGTAATATCAGTGACGCCAGTTTGAAAAGAATATTTGATAAATATGCAGGGATAAGCGTGCACAAATATTTGTTAAAGTTAAAAATTAATGTAGCAAAAAAATTATTGCAGGATGGTGGGCAGGTATCTGTTGTTGCAGAGAATCTTGGATTTGCCAGTCAAAGTTATTTTTCAAAAGCATTTAAGAGAGAAACTGGTTTTACTCCATCTGATTTTGCTAAAAATTCCCAGACATAGTTGACTCTCGTATGTCTGGGAGTTTCATAGTCAGAATTAGTTACAGTCCGAATTCTTTAAATAAATTCTGCTGATAGTCATGGTCTTTGGCCGCCTTTATGATATCCTCCATTCGGTCAGACTTGGACAGTGCAATAATCAGAGCGTTGATGCGTTTTTCTGTTGCTTTGGTGCTTTCTTTTTTTTGTAATTTCTACGGCTGATTCTACCTCTGCATTGATTTTTTCTTTGACCTGTGCATCTACTTCCGCATCAATTTTTTCCTGTACCTTCTTGTTCACTTCCGCATCAATTCTTTCCTGTACCTGTCTTTTTACTTCCGCATCAATCTCATCTTTCATCAATTCTCGCAGTGCATCACACATTCCTTTTACCTCCTCAAACTTCTGTTTGTTGGCCCGCACGATCAATTCCATGACGGAGCGATACAGTGCATTTGCCTGATTTTTTGAATATTCTTCCAATAATTTTTCTGCGGTCTCATTCTGTTCCAGTTCATTGGTCAGACTTTTCAGCCACAGATTTTCAGCTTCTGTCAGTTCTTTTGTTACAATAATCTGAATCGGAATTTTATCTCCCGTTACATAATAAATCCCGCTTTCCGCTTTTTTTACTTGATATCTCAGTTTTGTTTTCAAGTGGTGAATCAATTTTCGTGGATACTTTCCTGTTACCAGAGTAATCGTAAGTTCTTCTATCGGAATGCTGTCCATCTGACTGGTATCGGATTTGTAAAAGCATGAATTTTCTGAAAGGACAGGCGTTTGCCTGTTTTTGAAATGAATAAGATATTTCACGTCATTTTTATGAAATAAAATGAATGTTAGAAAAAATATGCTTTATATTAGTCTAACATATTTTAAGGAAAATCACCATATCTCAAAATTCACATATATTAGTCATATAATGTCTGAAACGGAAGTGTGGATCTATGAATAAAAAATTACCGTATTACATGGCGTATCCTCTGCCTCTTCAGTATGATGATGAGCGCAAAGAGCGCAGAGATTATGAGTACATGAAGAGTCTTTATCCGGATGTGGCAAAACGGCTGCTCCCGTATATAGAGGAAGAATGTGACAGGATGGAATATGACAACAGCATGATGTATGATGAATATCCTGACCGTCTGCAGCTGCATCTGATGTGCAAAAGAGTCTGTGAAAATGTAAGAAAACATGAAAAAATTTTCTATGGAACAGAATATGAAGGACTTCTGTCGCAGGCAGAAGAAAACAGTGTCATGAAGATGGAAGAGGCAGAGCGGATGCAGGAGCCGGAATCTGAATGGGAACCTGAATTTATGCAGGTGCAGGAACAGAATCGGCGGGAACCGGAAAGAAGACGTATGCCGAACTGGCTTCAGAATCTGATTGAAGTTATGCTGTATCATGAACTATATAAAAGAAGAAGTGATCATCGCAGGTCTCGCCACAGAATTTACTAATTGCAGATTTTGTGCTATGATAAAAATGATGTAGATACGAAGATTTTGGGATAAAAGTTAACATGATTATGGAAAAATAAGGGTGAAAATACGTATGAAGAATCTGATTTTTATAGGAATGCCGGCAGTTGGAAAGAGTACGGTCGGAGTGGTTGTCGCAAAACGGCTGGGAATGGAATTTATCGATACAGATTTATTGATTCAGAAGCAGGAGGGACGTCTGCTCAGAGAGATTATAGCAGATGTGGGGGAAGATGGATTTCTTGCCATTGAGAATCAGGTGAATTGTCAGGTGAATGCCGAACACGCCGTAATCTCTCCGGGAGGAAGTGTTGTATACTGCGAAGAGGCGATGAAACATTTTAAAGAAATAGGAACAGTCGTATATTTGAAGGCTTCTTATCGCACAATAAAAGAGAGGATCCGCAGTCCGAAAAAGCGGGGAGTCGTACTCAGAGAAGGGCAGACTTTCCGGGATTTGTATGAAGAACGGACAAAACTTTTTGAACAATATGCAGACCTTACGATATGCGAGGACGGCTGTCAGATCGAGGAAACGATCGATGCAGTTTTGACGCAGATCGAGGCGCTGGAGAAAAAATGATTTTACAAATTGAAATTTTATGGTATAATAACTAATCGTATTATAGGGTAAAAAGGCGAATTATCGTTTCTTTTTGCTTTTATAAGGCGGGGGTAATGAAATTTAACAAGGGACTACGATAGAATTATCGATAATCGAGGTGCAATATGGAGCAGTATATTATCAAAGGCGGCAATCCGCTGGTAGGGGAAGTTGAAATCGGCGGAGCTAAAAATGCGGCACTGGCTATTCTCGCGGCAGCTATCATGACAGACGAGACCGTTCTGATTGACAATCTGCCGGATGTAAATGATATCAATGTGTTGCTGGAAGCGATTCAGGGAATCGGAGCAATGGTTCAGAGATTTGACAGACACACAGTTAAGATTAACGGAAGCGCAATTACAGACTTTAATATAGAATATGATTATATCAAGAAGATCAGAGCATCTTACTATCTTTTGGGTGCGATGCTCGGAAAGTACAAGAGAGCAGAAGTGGCTCTGCCGGGCGGATGCAATATCGGAAGCAGACCGATCGATCAGCATCTGAAGGGATTCCGCGCATTGGGTGCGGATGTGGATATTGAGCACGGCAAGATCGTGGCAGAAGCAGAGCATCTGAGAGGAACACATCTGTATTTTGATGTGGTCTCTGTAGGAGCAACGATCAATGTGATGATGGCAGCAGCCATGGCGGACGGTCTTACGATCATGGAGAACGTTGCCAAGGAGCCTCATGTCGTAGATGTTGCGAACTTCTTAAACAGCATGGGAGCGAACATCCGCGGTGCCGGAACAGATGTGATCAAGATCCGTGGAGTCAAGAGCCTTCATAAGACAGAATATTCCATCATTCCGGATCAGATTGAAGCAGGTACTTTTATGTTTGCTGCAGCAGCGACAAAGGGAGATGTGACGGTATTAAATGTCATTCCGAAACATCTGGATGCGACAATCTCCAAGCTTGTGGACATCGGATGTGAAGTAGAAGAGTTTGATGATGCGGTAAGAGTGGTGGCGAAGAACCGCTTGAGAAGCACACAGGTGAAGACATTGCCGTATCCGGGATATCCGACAGACATGCAGCCGCAGATCGGGGTAGTGCTTGCGCTCGCGCAGGGTACAAGTACGATCACAGAGAGTATTTTTGAGAACAGATTTAAGTATCTGGATGAGCTGGCAAGAATGGGTGCAGTGATCAAAGTAGAGGGCAACTCTGCAACCATCGAAGGTGTAGAGAAGTTTTCCGGAGCGAGAGTCAGTGCGCCGGATTTAAGAGCAGGTGCGGCGCTTTGTATCGCAGGGCTTGCGACAGACGGAATCACTATTGTGGATGATATCGTCTATATCCAGAGAGGATACGAGAGATTTGAAGAAAAGCTGCGCGGTCTTGGCGGAATCATTGAAAAGGTTTCTGATGAGAAAGAGATTCAGAAATTTAAGCTGAAAGTAGGCTGATATATAACGGGGGAGTGAAGATGCAGGACGGTGAGTTCTGCATCTTTTGATAAATCACAGGGAGGTTCAAAAGAGAAAATGAGCAGTGAACGATACGATGAAGCGGTAAGGGAACAGAAGAAAGCAGAGCGCAAAAAGCAGGTGCAAAAGCAGGTTATGATCCTTGTGATCGCTCTGGTGGTGATCGCAGTTGCAGCTGCGGCAGTGTTTTTCACGATAAAAGGTAAGAAAAGCGAGCCAAAAGATACAACGAAGGCATCGAGCAGCGGACTTGCCGGTGCGATCAGTGCAAGCTATGAGACATTTGCTTCTGAGGCAGATCCGGATGCGTCTGCGGAAGACGTAAAAAAAGAAGCAGAGGACTTTGCAGCATGGATCCAGAAGACATATCCGGATGAATCTTCCGGGAAGCTTCAAAAAACCATGAAATCAGGAAAAGTATCCGCAGAGGATTTTTATAGCAGCTATGGAAAGACGCTGCATGTGCTGTCTGATGAGTATAAAGGGTACTTAAAAGATGATGAGACAGCAGCTGCAAATCATATCTATCAGAAAGACGGCGCGAAGGACGGACAGGCGGAGATCGCGATAGCAGGGAACCTGACACTGACAGAAGAAGGTTATACACTGGGCAAATACGATGAGACTGGAGATTTAAGCCAGATGCTCTCAGAGCAGATTTTAAGTGCGATGACAGGAGCGGATGCACTCTTTTTGAATCAGGAATTCAGCATCAGCAGTAAAGGGGAGGCATTATCAGGAAAGACTTCGATCCTGCATGCCAATGCAGAACGTATGAATATATTGGAAGCATTGGGAGCAGATGTTGTGTCTCTTGGAAATGAGCATGCGGCAGGTTATGGACAAGATGCCTTAAAAGAGAACATGGAGCTGTTAAAAAATGCAGGAATGGCATATGTAGGAGCAGGAACAGATGCCGCAGATGCTGCGCAGCCGGTGTATTTGATCATCAATGGAATCAAGATTGGATTTACATCAGCTTCCGGCATGGAAGATTCTTATGATATGGCGGCAGGTGACGGCAAAGCGGGGATTTTAGAATATACAGAGGCAGAGCAGTATACAAAAGTAATCCAGGAGGCTGCCACAAAGTGCGATTATCTGATTGTGTATGATCATGAAGGAAAAGGGGATGCCAATGGTGTGGAATCCTACCAGAAAGAGCATGCAGCTGCATTTTTGCAGGCAGGAGCGGATATCGTGATTGGCGGACACTCTGATCGTCTGCAGGGAATTGAGTATATCGATGGAAAACCGGTTGTGTACAGCATAGGATCTGTGCTGACAGACGGAACAAGCAGATATTCGGCAGTATTAAAGCTCAACATCACATCAGAAGGGTTAAAAGAGATGTCGCTCGTTCCGGGAATCCAGACAGAAGATATGACAGAATATCTGGATTCTACAGAGACACAGAAGAAGATGTATGATGCAGTTGCAGCTCTGTGCCCGAATGCATCGATTGATGAAAATGGAGTCGTTACAGAGAAAAAATAGAATTCCATATTGACATTTCTGGTAATACGGTGTAGAGTTCTATTGTCACAAAAATGAATATGAAAACTTTCTCTTATTCAGAGCAGTGGAGGTACAAAGGACCTGTGAAGCTGCGGCAACCCCGTCAAGGAAGGTGCCGACCTGAGCGAGCAATCGAACAATAAGAGGATTGTTTTGCTAAAGAACAGTCCGCTTTTTGGCGGGCTGTTTTTTAATTAGAAGAGATGCAGTCCGAAAAGAGAGAAAGAAACAAAGAAGGAGGAACAAAATGGAAAAATTATTATTTACATCGGAATCTGTTACAGAGGGACATCCGGATAAGATCTGTGATGCGATTTCAGATGCGATCCTGGACGCTTTGATGGAGCAGGATCCGATGAGCCGTGTTGCATGTGAGACTTGCGTGACAACCGGTATGGTCATGGTCATGGGAGAGATTACAACAAAAGCATATGTAGATATTCCGAAAATTGTAAGAGATACAGTGCGTGAGATCGGATACACAAGAGGAAAGTTCGGATTTGATGCAGATACATGCAGCGTGCTGACAACGATCGATGAGCAGTCGGCAGATATTGCGCTTGGAGTGGACAAGGCGCTGGAAGCAAAAGAAAATAAAATGTCCGATAATGAACTGGAAGCAATCGGAGCAGGAGATCAGGGTATGATGTTTGGATATGCATCCAACGAAACAGCAGAATTTATGCCGTATCCGATCGCAATGGCACACAAACTTGCCCTTCAGCTGACAAAAGTGCGCAAGGACGGAACGCTCTCTTACCTGCGTCCGGACGGAAAGACACAGGTAACAGTAGAGTATGATGAGAATGGAACTCCGAAACGTCTGGATGCAGTGGTACTTTCTACACAGCATGATCCGGATGTGACACAGGAACAGATCCACGCAGATATCAAGAAATATGTATTTGACGAGATCATCCCGGCTGAGATGGTAGATGAACATACAAAATTCTTCATCAATCCGACAGGCCGTTTTGTGATCGGCGGACCACACGGAGACAGCGGTCTGACCGGAAGAAAGATTATTGTAGATACTTACGGCGGAATGGCACGTCACGGCGGCGGGGCATTCTCCGGAAAAGACTGTACAAAGGTAGACCGTTCTGCGGCATATGCAGCACGTTATGCAGCAAAGAACATTGTGGCAGCAGGACTGGCTGACAAGTGCGAAATTCAGCTTTCTTATGCGATCGGTGTTGCTCAGCCGACTTCCATTATGGTAGATACATTCGGAACAGGAAAAGTATCCGAAGAAAAACTGGTGGAGATCGTGCGTGAGAACTTTGATCTTCGTCCGGCAGGAATCATCAAAATGCTGGATTTAAGACGTCCGATCTACAAACAGACTTCTTCTTACGGACACTTTGGAAGAAACGATCTGAATCTTCCGTGGGAAAAACTGGACAAAGCAGAAGTATTGAAAAAATATTTATAACAGTAGACGGAATGCCTCTTTTGGTTTATAGTAATACGAAAGAGGTGCGGAAAATAAAAAAGAAGGACAGGGACCTGCACCAGGGACTGTCCTCTTTTCTGTATTAGAGCATGCAGGATGGGAGGCGATGAAGATGAAATTAAAAACCAAGCTGATTCTTGCGTTTATGATCGTGATGATTCTGCCTACATTGTTTACAACTGTAGCGATGACGGCATTTGCGCCAAAAGCGGTGAATGATATTCAGGAATTATATCTGATCATTGTATTTTGCACGGCATCAGCTCTGATCTTCTGGATTTACAGGACGGTTTCACTGCCGCTTGCAAAACTGCAGGCAGCGGCCCGCAATATCAAAGAGGGCAATCTGGATTTTGAAATTAAGAATGAGACCAATGATGAAATCGGACAGCTCTGTCAGGATTTTGAAGAGATGCGTTTGAGACTGAAGGCAAACGCAGAAGAAAAGGTGGCATACGATAAAGAGAACAAAGAATTGATCAGTAATATTTCCCATGATCTGAAGACACCGATCACGGCTATCAAAGGTTATGTGGAAGGAATTATGGATGGAGTTGCAGACACTCCGGAGAAGATGGACAGATATATCAAGACCATCTACAATAAGGCGAATGAAATGGATCTTCTGATCAATGAACTGACATTCTATTCCAAGATCGATACGAACCGTATTCCGTATAATTTTACGACGATTTCAGCAAAGCAGTATTTTGGTGACTGTGCAGAGGATTTGTTTATGGAACTGGAGGCAAAGGGCGTACAGTTTCGGTATAGAAATTATCTGGAGACAGATTCTAAGGTGATTGTGGATCCGGAGCAGCTTCGAAGAGTGATCAGCAATATTGTAGGGAATTCTGTAAAATATATGGATAAGTCAGATCCTTCCATTACCATGGATTTAAAGGATGTAGGAGATTTTGTTCAGATTGAACTGGGAGACAACGGAAAAGGGATTGCGGCGAAAGATCTTCCGAATATATTTGACCGGTTTTACCGGACAGATGCGTCACGGAATTCTTCCAAAGGCGGAAGCGGGATCGGGCTTTCGATCGTGAAAAAAATTGTAGAAGAGCATGGCGGAAAGATCTGGGCTACCAGTGAAGAGGGCGTCGGGACAACCATGTACTTTGTAATCAGAAAATATCAGGAGGTACCAATGAATGAGTAAACGAATATTGATTGTAGAAGATGAGGAAAGTATTGCAGATTTAGAGCGGGACTATCTGGAGTTGAGCGGATTTCAGGTAGAAGTGGCAAATGACGGAGAGACAGGGCTTAACAAGGCAATGAAAGAGGAGTTTGATCTGATCATTCTGGATCTGATGCTTCCGGGAGTGGATGGGTTTGAAATCTGCCGTGAAGTGCGGAGTCAGAAAAATACACCGATCATTATGGTATCTGCAAAGAAGGATGACATTGACAAGATCCGTGGTCTCGGACTGGGAGCAGACGATTATATGACAAAGCCATTCAGCCCGAGTGAGCTGGTGGCAAGAGTGAAGGCGCATTTGTCCCGTTATGAGCGTCTGATCGGAAGCAATGTAGAAGAAAATGATGTGATCGAGATCCGTGGTCTGAAGATCGATACGACAGCGAGAAGGGTGTGGGTGAATGGAGAAGAACGTTCCTTTACGACAAAAGAATTTGATCTTTTAACGTTCCTTGCAGGACATCCGAATCATGTATATACAAAAGAAGAGTTGTTCCGGGAAATCTGGGATATGGAATCTGTAGGGGATATTGCGACTGTGACGGTGCATATTAAGAAAATCAGAGAAAAGATTGAATATGATACATCACATCCGCAGTATATAGAGACAATATGGGGAGTAGGATACCGGTTTAAGGTGTAAAAAGATGAAAACAGATTGGCAGAATGTGCACAGTAAAGTTCAGGAAAAAAGAAAAAAAGTAACATTTAACACGATGCAGATCATTGCGTTTGGATTTTTAGGAGTGATTTTTCTCGGAAGTATCCTGTTATATCTTCCGATCAGTAATCAGGAGCCGATTGCGTATCTGGACGCACTGTTCGTATCGGTTTCGGCCGTGTGTGTGACAGGGCTGGTCACTGTATTTCCGGCTGCACAGTTTACCTTGTTTGGAAAGGTAGTACTGCTGGGGCTGATCCAGATCGGAGGACTGGGTGTCATCGCATGTACGATGGCGGTATTTCTGGCAATTCGCAAGAAGATCACCATGAAGAGCAGGGTTATGATCCAGCAGACATACAATCTGGAGACGTTGAGCGGAATGGTACGGTTTATTATCCGGATTCTGAAGGGAACAGTTCTTGTAGAGGGCATCGGAGCGGTGTTATTTGCGTTTCATTTTGTTCCTGAGTATGGATTTATCAAAGGTGTAGCATACGGGATTTTTCATTCTGTTTCTGCATTTTGTAATGCAGGAATTGACGTGCTTGGCACTTCCAGCTTTATGGAGTATGTAAGCTCACCTCTTGTCAGTCTGACTACGATGTTTTTGATCGTTGCGGGAGGACTCGGATTCACAGTCTGGCATGATGTGCGAATGAACCTGCAGGATGTGGCAGGACAGAAACGCCCCTTAAAACGCTTGTTTACGAGATTGCATCTTCAGTCCAAGATGGTGATCGTCATGACAGCGGGATTGATCATGATAGGAACGCTGGGATATTTTCTGCTGGAGTATCACAATGATGCAACCATCGGAAAGCTTGGATTTGGTGAAAAGCTTCTGGCATCCGGATTTCAGTCCGTGACGACGAGAACAGCTGGATTTGCTACAGTTTCTCAGGCAGAACTGACTTCGGCATCCAAGTTGTTTGGATGTATTCTGATGTTTATCGGAGGTTCTCCGGGAGGTACGGCGGGCGGTATCAAGACGACGACAATGGCCATCTTGCTGCTCACCTGTGCTGCAGTGATCCGGGGAAGAAAATCAACGGAGTGTTTCGGAAGACGGCTTGCAGAATCCAATGTACGTTCCGGGATTGCGATTGTATTTCTTACATTTGCAATCTGGCTGACAGGTCTGTTCGGACTTGCTGTTTTAGAGCCTGATGAGCGGTTTATCGACTTGATGTACGAGGCGACCTCCGCGATCGGAACGGTGGGACTTTCCGCAGATCTGACGCCGTCGCTGACAAGAGGCAGTCATGTGATCCTGATGATCCTCATGTATGTGGGGCGAATCGGGCCGATCACCATGGCGCTGGTATTTGCCGGAAGAGAAGATATGCAGGCAAAATTCAGGGATTTGCCGGAAAAACGGATTATGTTAGGATAGAAGGGGTAGAAAGACATGAAAAAACAATTTGCAGTGTTCGGATTGGGAAGTTTTGGGCGGAGTGTTGCCCTGACACTGGAAAATCTGGGATGCGATGTAGTGGTAGTAGATAAATCATATGAAAAGATCCAGGAGATTTCAGATATGGTCTCTTATGCGATGCGGGCGGATGTATCGGATCCTGATGCACTTCATGCACTGGGAGGAAGAAATCTGGACGGAGCAGTCGTTGCAGTCTCTGAAAGTCTGGAAGCGAGCATTATGGCCACGATTATCTCCAAAGAGATGGGAATCCCGTATGTGCTCGCAAAGGCGAAAGATGAGCTGCAGGGCGCAATCCTCGAAAAGGTGGGGGCAGATGCCATTGCCTATCCAGAGTGCGATATGGGGGAACGGGTGGCAAAAAGCCTGATGTCCACGGCATTTGCAGACTGGATCGAATTGTCCTCCGAATACAGCATGGCAGAAGTGGTGATTCCGGAAAAATGGGTCGGAAGAAGCTTAAGCGAATTGAAGATCCGTGAGCAGTACGGGATCAATGTGGTTGGAATCATTCAGGGAGTGCAGGTGGATGTTACACTGGATCCGTATGAGCCGCTTCCGGAGGGAGCGATTCTGATTCTGATCGGAGCCACTTCGGTTTTGGAAAAATTTCATACATGGAAGTAAGAAAGATGATCACAAGTACAAGTAATCAAAGAGTAAAAGAATTATCTCAAATACAGAAAAAAAGTAAAATACGCAGCCGCGAAGGAATCTTTATTGCGGAAGGAATCCGCATGGTCAGAGAAACACCTCATGAGCGCCTGGTAGGTCTGTACTTTTCGGAGAGTTTTGAAAAAAAGTATGGAAAAGAAGTGCTGGATGTGATTTCAGGGGGAGACTTAAAAGTCCGGGAGCAGATCCGCAAAAAGACGGAAATCTTGTCTGATGCGGTATTTTCTTATGTGTCTGATACCAAGACGCCGCAGGGAGTACTGGCAGTTGTGCATCAGATGGAATATACTTTGGGTCAGATGACAGAGGGAGCTATTCCGCATTTGATGATCTTAGACAATCTGCAGGATCCGGGCAATCTGGGAACAATCTTTCGGACAGCGGAGGCTGCCGGAGTGACAGGTATCATCATGAGCCGGGACTGTGTGGATATTTATAATCCGAAGACGATCCGCTCGACAATGGGGGCGCTTTACCGGATGCCGTTTGTATATGTGGAGGATCTGAGAGAAACGATCCATACATTAAAAGAAAAAAACATCAAAAGCTATGCGGCACATCTGGATGGAAAGAACACCTATGATAAAGAAGATTACAGGCAGGGAACGGCTTTCCTGATCGGGAATGAGGGAAACGGACTCAGAGAAGAGATTGCACAGTGTGCGGATACCTGGATCCGGATTCCGATGTGCGGACAGGTGGAGTCGTTGAACGCAGCAGTGGCAGCGACAGTTCTGATGTTTGAAGTCAGCAGGCAGAGGAGAGGATAAACCATTTTCAGAAATTGACAGGGGTGATAGGATGGAACCATTGTTAGATCTGACAAAAGAATATGGTCTGGTGCTGGATGGCGGCGGAGCAAGAGGGGCCTATCAGATCGGTGCATGGACAGCGCTTGAGGAAGCAGGCGTGAAGGTTTGTGCGGTGGCAGGGACTTCTGTAGGAGCATTAAACGGTGCTCTGATCTGTATGGACAGTGTGGAGAATGCACAGAAGATCTGGGCAGAGATGAAGTTTTCCAGAGTCATGGATGTGGATGATGAGTGGATGCAGCATCTGTTCAGCAAAGATGGAAAAATAAAGGAAGTATTTTCTGAACTCTGGAAAAAACTTTCAGATGGAGGTGTGGATATTACCCCGCTTCGAAATCTGATCCACGAAATGGTGGATGAAGAGAAAATCCGACATTCGGGAAAGGAGTTCTGTCTTCTGACATTTTCTGTGACGGATATGAAAGAGCTGGATCTTTCGCTGGAAGATATTCCCGAAGGCGCTCTGGAAGATTTTTTGCTTGCCAGTGCGTATCTGCTTGGATTTAAAAATGAAAAACTGCAGGGAAAGCGTTATATTGACGGAGGCGTGATCAACAATGTTCCGTTGAACTCTCTGTTAAACCGCGGGTATAAGGATATTATCACCATCCGG
Organism: Mediterraneibacter gnavus ATCC 29149; assembly: GCF_008121495.1. Lineage (NCBI taxonomy): Bacteria > Bacillati > Bacillota > Clostridia > Lachnospirales > Lachnospiraceae > Mediterraneibacter > Mediterraneibacter gnavus. The sequence goes on from NZ_CP043051.1 coordinate 1,551,888, forward strand.
ATCCATGGACCGGGAAGAGAGCCCCGGGCAAATATCCCGGAAGACGGGGAGGTTCATGAGATCAGCCCGAGAGTGCGGCTGGGAAGTATTCTGGAATTTGACAGCAAAAGGAGCCGGCAGAATCTAAAGATCGGGTATTATGATGCAAAACGGATGCTCTATGGTCTGGAAGGATTTATGTATTATCTGGAGCAGACCCATGAGGAGACGTGGTATGAGGACAGATTGTGTGAGATTCCGGATCTGGAGAAAGCCGAGATGGCATTTGTACTGAAACTTCCCATCGGGTGTTCTGTCAAAGAGCTGTATCTGGCAATGCTGGAAGCAAGCGCCAAGCTGCTTCGCATTCCAAAATATCAGATCCATACGGTGGATCAGCTCCGTGACCTGGTACAGACACATTATGAGAAACTGGAAGATCAGATACATCTTCCGAGATTTACACACACATTGATTCAGATAGAAAGGAACAGAACTATGAACTTAAAAGGAAGAAATTTTTTGACACTCAAAGATTTTACACCGGAAGAGATCACATATCTTCTGGATCTGGCAGCAGATCTGAAAGAGAAGAAGAAAAACGGCGAGCCGGTTGATTTCTACAGGGGCAAAAATATTGCACTGATTTTTGAGAAGACCAGTACAAGAACACGCTGTGCATTTGAAGTTGCAGCACATGATTTGGGCATGGGTTCTACCTATCTGGATCCGACCGGTTCTCAGATCGGAAAGAAGGAAAGTATCGAGGATACTGCAAGAGTACTGGGAAGAATGTATGATGGAATCGAGTACCGCGGATATGGACAGGAGATTGTGGAGGAACTTGCAAAATATGCAGGGGTTCCGGTATGGAACGGTCTGACCAATGAATATCATCCGACGCAGATGTTGGCAGATATGCTCACGATCCGTGAGAATTTCGGTACTTTAAAAGGTCTGAAACTGGTGTACATGGGTGATGCAAGATACAATATGGGAAATTCTCTGATGATCGTCTGCGCGAAGCTGGGACTGGATTTTGTGGCTTGTACAACAGAAAAGTATTTCCCGAATGAGGAACTGGTAGAGACATGCCGCGGATATGCAAAAGAGTCAGGAGCAACGATCACACTGACAGAGAATGTAGAAGAAGGAACAAAGGATGCGGATGTTATCTATACCGATGTCTGGGTATCTATGGGAGAGCCGGATGAAGTCTGGGAAGAGAGAATCCGTGAATTGTCTCCATATAAAGTGACAAAAGAAGTGATGGCAAATGCAAAAGAGTCTGCGATCTTTTTACACTGCCTGCCGGCATTCCATGATCTGAAGACAAAGATCGGAAAAGAGATGGGAGAACGGTTTGGCATTACAGATATGGAAGTGACGGATGAAGTATTTGAATCCGCACAGTCCAAAGTATTTGATGAAGCAGAAAACCGGATGCATACGATCAAAGCTGTGATGGCAGCGACACTGGGAGAGATGTAATTGAAAGCGGAAATTTTAAAAATGCTGCGGGAGAGTCAGGACTATGTTTCCGGGCAGCAGATCTGTGAGCGGTTCCAGGTATCCAGAACTGCAGTCTGGAAGGTGATCAAACAACTGAAAGAGGAAGGGTATGAAGTGGAAGCGGTACGCAACAGAGGGTATCGCCTCTCTTCTCTTCCGGATATTCTCTCCCGGGAGGAGATCGTCAGTCAGATAGATACTGTCTGGGCAGGACAAAACGTGTATTATTTTACAGAAACAGATTCCACCAATATTCAGGCGAAAAGAATGGGAGATCAGGGGGCGCCTCACGGAACTCTGGCAGCAGCAGGACAGCAGACTGCCGGAAAAGGCAGAAGAGGAAGAACCTGGGAGTCTCCGGCGGATCAGAATATTTATATGTCACTTCTTTTGCGTCCGGAGATCGCACCGGTCAAAGCACCCATGTTGACTCTGGTTATGGCATATGCGGCTGCAATGGCGCTTCGGGAATGTACGGGTCTGGATGTACAGATTAAGTGGCCCAATGATCTGGTTATCAACGGGAAAAAAATCTGCGGAATCCTGACGGAAATGAGCACAGAGATTGATTATATCAATTATGTTGTCATTGGAATCGGGATCAATACTAATATTGAACAATTTCCGGAAGAACTAAAGCAGACTGCCACATCACTTCGGATTGAAGCAGGACACAGTATCAGACGCAGTCCACTCATTGCAGCAATTATGCGGTGGTTTGAAAAAGCATATGCCGAATTCATGAAAACGGAAGATCTTTCGGGAATCCAAAAAGCATACAATGAATTGCTTGTGAATTGCGGACGTGAGGTCCGGGTTCTGGAGCCAAAGGGAGAATGGCAGGCAGAAGCTCTTGGAATCAATAACGGTGGTGAGCTGCTTGTAAGAAAAGCGGATGGAAGTGAAACAGCGGTCTATGCGGGAGAAGTTTCCGTGCGCGGTATTTACGGATATGTTTAGTCATATAAGAAAGGAAACTGAAAATGGAAGAAGAAATTGTGCTTTGTGCGGCGAACTCTTATGAGCAGAAATACTATCTGAATCCCGAGTTTGAAATGCTGCCTGAAAGTATCAAGCAGGAATTGAATATTATGTGTGTACTCTACACAGAAGATGTAGGCGGGATCTTGATGGTTTTCTATGATGAGGATGGAAATCTGGAGTTTCGGGTAGATCACGAGGAGAATGATTTTTCGTTTGATGAGATCGGCAGTGTTTTGAAGATCAAACAGCTGCAGCAGACAAAACAGGAGCTGTTCGAGTCACTGGAATTGTTTTATAAGGTGTTTTATCTGGGAGAAGAGGTTGATCTGGAAGAAGAGGTTGATCTGGAAGAAGAGTAGAGTACAGATCCTGAGAAAAGAAACGAGAGAAAGAGTTAGAGTGTGAAAATGAAACAGTTGAAAATAGGAAATGTTTTACTGGAAAATTCTTATGTACTCGGACCTATGGCAGGCGTAACAGACCTGCCATTTCGCTTGCTTTGCAAGGAGCAGGGAGCGGGTCTTCTGTGTATGGAGATGGTCAGTGCAAAAGGTATTTTCTATAATAATAAGAATACGGAAAGTCTGCTTCAGATTCATCCCGAGGAAGTACCGGTATCGCTGCAGTTTTTTGGTTCGGATCCGAAGATCGTCAGCGAGATGGCGAAACGGGTCGAGGAACGTCCGTTTTCCATTCTGGATATCAACATGGGATGTCCGGTGCCAAAGGTCGTGCGAAACGGAGAAGGGTCTGCACTGATGAAGAATCCGAAGCTGGTATACGAACTGGTCAGTGCGACGGTAAAGGCGATCAAAAAGCCGGTTACCGTTAAGATCCGGAAAGGGTTCGATGATGAACATATCAATGCGGTGGAAATCGCGAAGATCATTGAAGAAGCAGGTGCGGCAGCAGTAGCCGTACACGGAAGAACAAGAGAACAGTATTATTCCGGAAAAGCGGACTGGGAGATCATCCGTCAGGTAAAAGAGGCAGTTTCCATCCCGGTGATCGGAAACGGAGATGTGACTTCCGGGGAAAAAGCAATCGCCATGCGTGAGCAGACCGGGTGTGACGGGGTGATGATCGCCAGAGGTGCTCAGGGGAATCCATGGATCTTTTCGGAGCTTTTAGAATATGAAAGAACAGGACGGCTTCCTGACAGACCGGATGTGGAAGAAATCAAGCAGACAATGCTTCGGCATGCCAGACTCCAGATCGAGTATAAAGGTGATTTTACAGGAATCCGGGAGATGCGAAAACATGTGGCATGGTATACAAAAGGACTGCATGGGGCAGCCCGTCTGCGGGATCAGATCAATCAGGTTGAGAGCTATGCAGAACTGGAAAATCTCTTGACATCGTTATAACGATTGAGTATAATATTGAAATTGTGAAATATACTTGAATTAGAGATATGGACAGGCAGAAATGTCCTGTAAATACAGGAAAAAGCCGAAGATAAAGTTTTAAATAAAAGAGCAAGATCAGGAAAGAAAGGAAGCAGACAGGTATGGCAGAGGCAAAGAAGAGATTACTTACTTATGCAGGATTGAAAGCGCTGGAGGATGAACTGGAAAATCTGAAAGTTGTAAAACGTAAAGAAGTGGCAGGAAAGATCAAAGAAGCCAGAGAGCAGGGAGACCTTTCAGAGAACGCAGAATACGATGCGGCAAAAGATGAGCAGAGAGATATCGAAGCCCGTATCGAAGAGCTGGAAGGCATTTTGAAAAACGCAGAAGTTGTAGTAGAGGATGAAGTTGATTTAGACAAGATCAATGTAGGATGTAAAGTAAAAGTATTTGACATCACATTTGACGAAGAGATGGAATTCAACATTGTAGGTTCTACAGAGGTGAACAGCCTGGAAGGAAAGATTTCCAATGAGTCGCCGGTTGGTCAGGCTCTGATGGGTAAAAAAGTCGGAGATACTGTAGATGTAGAAACACAGGCAGGAGTGATCCAGTACAAAGTACTTGATATCAGCCGTTCTATGTAGTAGAAACCAGACCCCTTTATTACAAGGGGTCTTAATTCGCATTTAGGGAACACATAAAAGTGTACCGGATGCCTGAAAAGGAAGGAGAAAATATCGTGTCCGAACAGCAGAAAAAAGCACAGCAGGAACCAGATTTAAATCAGTTGAGAAAAGTTCGCCGCGAAAAACTGGCGGATTTACAGGCAAACGGAAAAGATCCGTTTGTGATCACAAAATATGACCAGACACATCACAGTCTGGAGATCAAAGAGAATTTTGAAGAGCTTGCAGGAAAAGAAGTTTCTATCGCAGGACGTATGATGTCCAAACGTGTGATGGGAAAAGCATCTTTCTGCAATGTACAGGATTTGCAGGGAAATATTCAGTCTTACGTTGCAAGAGACAGCATCGGAGAAGAAGCTTACAAAGAGTTTAAGAAGATGGATGTCGGCGATGTGATCGGAATCACAGGAGAAGTGTTTGAGACAAAGACAGGAGAAAAATCCATCCACGCTTCTTCCGTGACATTGCTCTCCAAGAGTCTTCAGATTCTGCCGGAGAAGTTCCACGGACTGACAAATACAGATATCCGCTACCGTCAGAGATACGTGGATCTGATCATGAATCCGGATGTAAAACAGACATTTATCAACCGCTCTAAGATTTTAAGCGCGATCAGAAGATATCTGGACGGACAGGGATTCCTGGAAGTAGAGACACCGATGCTCGTATCCAATGCCGGAGGTGCTGCTGCAAGACCGTTCGAAACACACTTCAACGCACTGGATGAAGATTTCAAACTCCGCATCTCTCTTGAGCTGTACTTGAAGAGACTGATTGTCGGAGGAATGGAGCGCGTATACGAGATCGGACGTGTATTCCGTAACGAAGGTCTTGACACAAGACACAATCCGGAATTTACATTGATGGAGTTGTACCAGGCGTATACAGACTATAACGGAATGATGGATCTGACAGAGAATCTGTACCGTCATGTTGCACAGGAAGTACTTGGAACAACTGTGATCGAATACAACGGTGTGCAGATGGATTTAGGAAAGCCGTTTGAGAGAATCACAATGGTAGATGCAGTGAAAAAATATGCAGGTGTGGACTGGAACGAAGTGGAGACACTGGAACAGGCAAGAGCACTTGCAAAAGAGCATCATGTAGAGTTTGAAGAGCGTCACAAAAAAGGAGATATCCTTGCACTCTTCTTCGAAGAATTTGCAGAGGAGCACCTGATCCAGCCTACATTTGTAATGGATCATCCGATCGAGATTTCTCCGCTGACAAAGAAAAAACCGGAGAATCCGGAATATACAGAGCGTTTCGAGTTCTTTATGAACGGATGGGAGATGGCGAACGCATACTCTGAGCTGAACGATCCGATCGATCAGAGAGAACGTTTCAAAGCACAGGAAGAGCTGCTTGCACAGGGAGACGATGAAGCGAATACAACAGACGAAGACTTCCTGAACGCGCTGGAGATCGGTATGCCTCCTACAGGCGGTATCGGATTCGGAATCGACAGAATGTGTATGCTGTTGACAAACAGTGCAGCGATCAGAGATGTGCTGCTGTTCCCGACAATGAAATCACAAGGTTCTGCAAAAAATGAAGCAAATAATGTAGCTCAGACAGCTGCAGCTGCTCCAGCAGAGACAGCAAAAGTTGACTTCTCCAACGTAAAGGTTGAGCCTTTATTTGAAGAAGAGGTTGATTTCGATACATTCAGCAAATCTGATTTCCGTGCCGTAAAGGTTAAAGAGTGTGTAGCAGTTCCGAAGAGTAAGAAGCTCCTTCAGTTCACACTGGATGACGGAACAGGTACAGACCGCACGATCTTAAGCGGAATCCACTCTTACTATGAGCCGGAAGAATTAGTTGGTAAGACACTGATCGCAATCACCAACCTTCCGCCAAGAAAGATGATGGGAATCGAGTCTTGCGGTATGCTGCTTTCAGCAGTGAATAACCTGAAGGATTCAGAGGATGAAGAACTGCATCTTCTGATGGTTGATAACCATATTCCGGCAGGTGCTAAGCTGTACTAATCCAGAAAAAAGAGTTCGGTTTGGTAGTCATAGACGTCCAATCAGGAAAAGTGGTTCCACGGATTGACATGGAGCTACATGAAACGGCCTGGAGCTGTATAGATTGAAATAATGATGTATGGATTATAAGGAAACAGAATAAGGAGCTCTATGGATTCTTAACTGTTTGACTTATTTGTTTACAAGTAAAATATTGATTATTTTTGAGGAGCATTTTTCAAAAATAAGGTGTATAAAGGGACACTTCTCTTTTGGTAGAAATACCAATGGAAGGTGTCCTTTTTTTGTTGTCAAGCATAGCAATTGTTCATTTTGATGATATGCAGAAAATATATCCTTTCACGTACCTGCCAAATAAATTTCTGGAAACAAGGAGGAAGCCATGAAAAAACGAAAAACACCTGACTTGGAAAAATATCTGGAAGGAAAGAAACGCAGATTTGTAAATTACACACAAGGAGCAAAGATTTATAGGATGTCCTACTGGCCTTTTGTCAGACTGGCGAAAAAGGCAGAAGCCAATTATCCGATTCGAAAGACAGCTATTGTGGATCTGAATATTCTGGATGATTTTTTAGAAGACAATCCTGATGTTGCATCAGAATTAAAGAAGAGAAGGGGGAAGCGTTATGGGAAATAACCGAAGCAAGGTTCCGGATTTGGAAAAGCTTGTCAAAGGAGGACGCAAGAAATTTGTCCGTTATGAGGAAGGGGCAATGCTTTATTCCATGGGAGTCCATACATTTCAACAGTTAGCAAAAGATGCCAGAGCAGTATACCATGTCAAAAGAATCGTGTTAGTTAATTTGGATCTTATTGATGAATATCTGGAAGCATTCCGTGATGAAGAATTTTGATGAAAGAATACAGGAGGAACAACATATGTGTAAAGTGATATCCATTACAAACCAGAAAGGCGGAGTCGTAAAGACCACCACAACCGTAAATTTAGGAATTGGCCTGGCAAGAGAAGGAAAAAAAGTATTATTGATCGATGCAGATCCACAGGGAAGCCTGACAGCAAGTCTTGGATATGTAGAGCCGGATGAACTGGGAGTTACTTTGGCAACCATCATGACGAAAGTGATTAATGAAGATGAAATATCAGAGGAAGACGGTATTCTGCATCATCAGGAAAATGTAGATCTGCTTCCGGCAAATATTGAATTGTCAACTTTGGAAGTGACGATGGGAAATGTAATGAGTCGGGAAATGATCATGAAGGAATACATCGATACGATACGATTCCGATACGATTATATCTTGATCGATTGCTTACCTAGCCTTGGAATGATGACGATCAATGCCTTGGTGTCTTCGGATTCTGTTTTAATTCCGGTCCAGGCAGCCTATCTTCCGGTGAAGGGATTACAGCAGCTGATCAAAACAATCTCTATGGTAAAGAAAAGACTGAACCGGAAACTGACGATAGAAGCCTTGCAATGGAAAGTATCTGGGATCACTCTTCAGATATTGCTAATACAAAGGAAAAGGTTAAGCTTATCAAGGATGGTGTAGATCGCGAAAACTTTAAGCTGACAGTGGACCTTGGAGCATTAGGAGCAGTGTCAGAGTCTATAGAAGAATGGTTTGCACTCTTTGGAGAGGATATTATACATTGTCACTTTACGGATGGTAAGCCGGCAGGCTGTCCGACCGGACATATGCCGTGGGGACTGGGAGAGCGGAATATGCTTGAAGTTCTTAAGGCATTTGAGGCAAATGAGTATAGGGGCGGATTCTCTATGGAATATGTGGATGCAAGAAGCTTTAGGAATCCCGAAAAGTGGGACAGGCAGACAGTAGAACAGTTTGAATCCTGTCTGGAGAGAATGTAGGAGGTAATAGTAGATGATTAAGATATGTAGGATCGATCATAGATTGCTGCATGGACAGGTAGCTTTCGTATGGTGCCGTTCACTGAATGCGGATGCGATTTTGATCGTATCTGATGCGGTGGCAAAAGATGAGATGCGCATGGCGACGATGAGACTGGCAAAGCCTGCAGGTGTAAAGCTGGTGATCAAGAGTGTCGAAGATTCTATTAAAGTGATTAACAGCGGAGTCACAGATAAGTATAAGCTTATGGTGGTGGTAGAAAATGTACAGGATGCCTATGATCTTGTGAAGGCTTGTGAGAGGATCAAGAGTGTGAATCTTGGAGGAAGCAAGATTGAAGAAAACCGAAGAAAGCTGGATACGGCGTTCTATGTGGACGACAATGACTGCAGATTGTTGGGAGAGCTTTTAGATCATGGAATTGAACTTGAGATTCGTCAGGTGCCAGAAGAGAAGAAAAAGATTGTTACGAAAGACATGTTGAGTTAATTGAGGAGGAAATATATATGCTACAGGCAATATTGATCGGACTTATTGTGTTTATTGGAAAAGCAGATTATTTTATCGGAACAGCAATGTTTGGAAGGCCGCTTGTACTGGGTGCTCTGGTGGGAATTGTACTAGGGGATATACCAACAGGCGTTATGATCGGATTCCAACTGGAACTTATATTTATGGGGATGCAGGCGATCGGAGCTTCTATTCCGCCAGATATGATCGTAGGTTCTGTCCTTGGCACAGCATTTGCGATTACGACGGGAAAAGGTATGGAGACCGCAATTACGATCGCTATGCCGGCGGCAATCTTGTCAGCGTTTGTTGTCAATCTGTTCTATGGCGTCATTACGCCGATCATGGCAAAGGCGGCGGACCGCTTTGCCGAGGAAGGTAAGTATAAGAAGATTGAAGGTGTATTTTTAAGTAATGGATTCTTGTTTGACCTGACGTTCGCAGTGATTGCCTTTGGTGCATTTCTCTTTGGCGGAGATTCAGTTACGGCAGTGGTTAACGCAATTCCAGGATGGCTGACGACAGGTATCGGTATCGCAGCAGGCATTCTGCCGGCACTTGGTTTTGCGCAGCTTATCAATATGATCATGAACAAGAAGGTTGCGGTATTCTTCCTGTTAGGATTCTTGTTAAGCGCATATATGGGAATATCTACGGTTGGTATTGTATGCTTCTCAGTTGTTATAGTGGGAATCTTACTGATCGTGAAGGATTTTGTACCGAATCAACCAGCATTACAGGGAGGAATGGATGATGACAATGAATTCTAGAAAAACATTAGAGAAAAAGCAGTTAAAGAGTCTCTTCTGGAGATCATTTACCACATCACATGCATGGCATTATGAGAGACAGCAGCATATGTCATTTGAGTTTGCTATGATACCGGTCATCAACAAATTATATGACAAAGAAGAGGACAGGATAGATGCATATAAGAGACATATGGAATTCTACAACTGTCAGACGGCTATGCAGCCTTTTATCTGTGGAGTGGCAGCGGCGATGGAAGAAGAGAATGCCAATAATGAGGAGTTCGATACCTCTTCCATCAGCGCCATGAAGGTAGCTCTTATGGGACCTCTTGCAGGTATTGGTGATTCTCTGATCGGAGGAACACTGCGTGTGATCGCGACTGGTATTGTAGCAGGTCTGTGCATGAGCGGAAGTCTGTTAGGACCGATACTCTTCCTTCTGATCTACAATATCCCGACGATCTTACTTCGTTACTTCGGAGTGAAGTTCGGCTATGGGCTTGGTAATACTTTGATTAGTAAGCTGTCAGAGGGAGACCTGATGAAGAAATTGACGATGGCAATGGCAATCGTGGGATTGATGGTAATTGGTGCGATGGTAGCGATGACTGTCGCGGTAACGACACCGATCGCGTTCAATATCAATGATACAGCATTTTCCTTACAGGAGACTCTGGATAGTATCTTCCCGTGCCTGCTTCCGATGGCAGTGACATTGGGACTCTATAAATTGAATAAGAAGCATGTAAGTGTTCTTGTGCAGGTGATCGGTATCATGGTGCTGGGCATTGTGCTTGGGGCGATAGGAATCCTGGGCTAAAGGTACGATAAAAGATAAATAGAAAATACGGAGGAGAGAAATTATGGAATATTGTTTAGATACTGGCGATCTTGAGATGGTCAAAAAGGTGGCAGACCTATACCCAATCAGGTGTTTTAGCATGAACCCGAGTATAGCGGTGAATTGTCTAAGGGGAACAGGAAGAACCTTCCTTCAGAATGCAAAGATGATCCGTGAAGTGATCGGTGAGGACACTCCATTTTATCTGGAGGCAATGGGTGATACTGCAGAAGAGATGATTGAGGATGCGCATAAGATACGCCAAGAGATCAAGGGAAATACAATGATCAAGATCCCGGCGTGTCCACAAGGCTTCAAGGCAATCCGTCTCTTAAAGGAAGAAGACATTCTATGTTCCTGCACCGCGATTTATGATTTTAACCAGGCAATGTTGGCGGCAGAGGCGGGCGCATATTGTGTGGCAGTGTATGTAAGCCGTGTTGATAATTCAGGTGGAGATGGAATTGAGGTAGTAAGAAAGATCAAGGAAGCATTTGTGATGGAAGGGATTGCGTGCAAAGTGTCTGCTGCATCGCTAAAACAGGTAAATTATCTGGAGAAGGCAGCCCTCGCGGGAGCTGACAATGTGACAGTAACCTTGGATCTGCTTGAGAAGATGGCGATACATCCATTGACACAGAAGACGTTAGATACCTTTAAGGCAGACTGGGAAAGCCTGTTTGGAGAAGGAATGCGGGTTGCCAATATGACAGAGTGATCTATGGAGTGAGTGACAAGATGAGCAGAAATACAAATTACCGGGCGTGGGGGTCTGTGGGACATTACCTGCAGGGTCCCGGCCTGCTGGAAGAAATTGAGAGTTATACAAGTGGATTCGGTACAAAGCATTTCTATATCATTGATGTATTTTTCTTTGATACATGGACACAGAAGCTGGCAGAGATCTATGAAAACAGTAAAAGTACCTTTCAAAGTGCCGTATTTGAAGGAGAGGTTACCCGAAGTAAGATCAGGGAATTCCAGGAACAGGCAGTGGGAAGTGACATTGATACGGTGATCGCGATAGGCGGAGGGAAGTCCATTGATGTGGCGAAAGTAATCGCGGCGAATCAGGAGTGTTCGCTGGTAGTCTGCCCGACGATCGCGTCTACCGATGCGCCGACCAGTGCAATGTCCATCTTGTATAGTGAAGAGGGAAAGATGAATGAGATCATGCTGCATAAGAAGAATCCGGATCTGGTCTTAGTAGACAGTAAGATGATCGCCAATGCTCCGGTCCGTTTCCTGGTGGCAGGTATCGGTGATGCATTGTCCACGTATTTTGAGGGACTTTCTAATGTTCAGACACAGCATGAGAACTATGTGTGGTGTGACAAGAAGCCATTTGTGAGCACACTCAGTGGACGGGCGGTCGCGAAAGAGTGCTTTGACACCCTGATGGCAGACGGAATCCAGGCGAAGCTGGCATGTGAGAGACATATCCTGGTGCCGGCGCTTGAGAATATTATTGAAAGTAATATTCTTATGAGTGGCCTTGGATTTGAGAATGTCGGCTGCTCTGTGGCACATGCGATTGGGAATGCGATTACGGTTCTTCCAGAAGGAGAACGGATGATGCATGGCGAAAGGGTTGGATTCGGTGTCGTGTGTCAGATGATAGCGGAGCATTATAATCAGGAGATGATAGATCAAGTGCTTAGCTTTTGTGTGGATGTCGGTCTTCCGGTATGCTTTCATGATCTACAGATAGAACCTTCCGAAGGGAATCTACATCTGATAGCAAGGGAATCTCTGGAAGCAGTATCCTGGCAGGCATGCAGCAGAACTTATGGGGAAGAAGATATTGTGCAGATTATGCGGATGGCAGATGCATTAGGCTGTTCTTATCTTTCTAAGAAGTAAAAGAGGAGGATGCCAGACTGGCAGGAGAGTTTGTGAAGCTTGCGAAGTCTCTGGATTCGATGGTGACGATCAAGAAAGCGGACAAAGAAGTCGATGCATCGAGGCTTCTGTCTCTGATGGGATTAGGTGTAAGATGTAACGATGAGGTGATGGTTCGTATAGAGGGCGGTAACGAAGACGCAGCATATGATGATATGAAACAATACTTTGAGGCGAATTTATAAGGGACAGGGGCTGTCGCACTAAAACAGAAATTGAATTGCTCCCCGTCAAGTAGACAATTGAAAAAATATAAATTTTTCCTGCCAGCAGAAATTTATCTGCTGGCAGTTTTTATGCAGCTTGCAAGTAAATTTCATGTTTTTCCATTGATGTTAAAATTCCAAGATTCCTTTGCAAACGTTTGTTGTTGTAGTAATCTATATAATCTTCGATCATTTTTACGAGAGTACTTCTATCAGTGAATCGTTTTCCATAGTATCGCTCTCTCTTCAGAATTCCCCAAAACCCTTCCATTGGTCCATTATCGATACATTTAGCAACTCGCGACATGCTTTGTATTATTCCAGCATTTACAAGTTTTGTCTACCTAGAAGGGAGCATATCAAATTTGATGCGACGGCCCCTTTTTGCTTTATAGGAAAGGTTTGGATGAAGCTACTGGTGAAAAAGAATACACCATGCTATGGAAACAAAAATAGAAATCGGAAGTTGGAGGATACACGCATGAAAATTGTAATCATTAGTGGAAGTGCCAGAAAAGGAAATACGCTGGCAGCAATCAATGCATTTATAAAAGGAGCGTCAGAAAAGAATAAAATTGAAATCATTGAACCCGACAAACTCAACATTGCACCATGCAAGGGATGTGGTGTCTGTCAATGCTCTAAGAGATGCGTCGATAAGGATGATACAAATCCTACAATTGATAAAATTGCTGCCGCAGATATGATTCTTTTTGCTACGCCAGTTTATTGGTGGGGAATGTCAGCACAATTGAAATTAGTCATTGATAAGTGCTACTGCCGTGGATTGCAGTTAAAAAATAAAAAAGTGGGCACGATTGTTGTAGGTGGTTCTCCCGTAGACAGTATCCAGTATGAGCTGATTGATAAGCAGTTTGACTGTATGGCAAAATATCTTTCATGGGACATGCTTTTCAATAAATCATATTATGCAACAGCCAGAGATGAACTTGAAAAAAATAAGAATTCCATGAACGAACTTGAGGGAATCGGAAAAAATTTATAAAGCACACTCCAAATTCTTTAGGTTAGAATCGATGATGGGGTAAACGAAAAAGCAGTTTTGGCATTCCAGTGAACTGCCCCTTCGTTTACACCATTTTCGATTTGACCTAATTGAACAAAGTGAGCGTCCGGGTAGCTATTACCTATGGACTTTCAATCTTTTGTGCTTACCCATGATTATACAGGATTTCCTGTGCAGAAGCTACAGAAATCAAGTGTTTTCAGATAAATAGGTACGACAACAAAACCTCAAGCTTTGAGGCTTTAGAAAACGTATGAAAGAATAAGATTTTAACATCTTTGTGGTTTTCGAAGCTGTGGTTTTCCAAGATGCCCACCACAGGATTTACACACACAAATGTTTATCTCATAAAGCTGTTTTAATATTTCCGGCATCTCCTTACCTCGAAGCTTCGAAAGATACTTTTGGCATCCAAGGAGATTCCGGCATAAAGCAAGCTTCTTGTGTTTGCTGCGAGAACAAAGAAGTCCGTAATGCCGAATCCTGACAAAACGTTTTGGCGGTACATGCATCAGAAACCGTCGTATAAATTCAACGCCGGAAAGGGTAAGTTCTTTCCATTGTCCTTTGTTCCGGTAATCTTTTACAGAAAAAGTAACGTTTCCATCGTCCATGCAGATGATGCGGTGATTGCTGATGGCAATCCTATGGGTATACTTTCCAAGGTAGTCAATCACAGACTGTGCGCCGTTAAACGTTTTCTTACAATAAGGAATCCATTCCGCATCATAACAGAAATCAATCAGTTCTTTGAACGCATAATGGTTACGGTATTTTTCGGCAGTTCCATGAAACTCAAGCTGATTAGTATTCCAGAGATTTTTCAGCTCATCCATATATTTTCCACGAAAAACTTTGGAGATAGCCCATATAGGAAGAAAAAAAGCAGTACCGTTGGAAGAAAACGAACTGACTATTACTGCTATCTTCCAGCAGCACACAAAGGAAGAAACAATCCAAACACTGAAAGAAGCTTTGGAAGTTTTGGAACAGGAAGAAAGTGATCCTGAGAATGATGAAATGATTGAGATCATCAATTCTACAGTTGGAAAATTACAGCAGATCGAAGACAAATACTACTATTCTCTGGATCTGAATTATTATCTGAATAACTTGGAGGACGATGCCTATGAAGCTTAATCAATTTGCAGTCTACCGAGTAGATCAGCAGACAGCAGGAAAAGCACTGTGGCATCTGCCATATCAAGAGGCAAGACAGCAGAATGTGTCGATTACTGTCGGAAATTACAGATTAATCTCGATTCATGAAATACAGGAAAATGAAAAAGTCGCTGACATCTGGAAACGGACGAAAAATCAATGCGAAGTCAGTGACGTGCTCGTATTGAACAAGAATGGAGAAATCAGCTGCTACTATGTAGATGAAAACTATCCACAGTATCTGGCCGGATTCATTCGTATCAATACATCGGGCGCACTGATCACTATGGAAACTGAGAATTATCAGATTGATGGGAAAAAGGGGAACTGGATTGCAACAGACACCATCATTATTGATGGAAAACAGTTTTATTTGATGGAACATCAGGTATACCGAGATCGGGCCCAGGGTGTTATCCTGGATGCCTATGGAAAAATGGTTGTTGAAGAATGTAAGAAATTCGATGAAAAGACAAAACAAAAGATTCATGATTACATCCAACAGCAGGTAACGCTAAATCCGGTCGAACAGCTAAAACAAGATGGTAAAATCCGTCTGGAACATTACCAGAAGTTCTACCAGAACGGCACTTATGAACGAAGCAGAGAATCCGGTACCGAAGCCAATTATGATATGGTGGACGGTCTGGTGAATAATCAGAAGAAGAATCCGGAAAAGATCTTTGATGCTTGTAGCAACAAACAGACTTCCCGAAATGAACAGGATAATAAACCTAAGAAACGAAGATCTGTGATCAAGCGACTCCATCAGAAACAGATTGCTATTGCTCGCCGGTCCGGAAAGCCGATACCCAAATACCTGGATCAGGAAATGGAAAGAAAGCGGGGGTAGAATATGCGAAGGTTAAAGTGTGAAAAAGAAACGATTATTCTGACCAATGAAGATGACGGATTCTATGATGTGTATACCTTCAATCAGAGTTTGCAGAAACGGTTACGGACCTTTGCTGAGAAGTATCCGGATGATTGCTGGTTGAAAGGATCTGCGGAGGATGGAAGTGAAACGTATATGATCAGAAAGGGACGGTTGTCTTTAAAACTGGTACCACCATATAGCACTTCAAGAAAAATGCAGGCAAAGGATATCAGCAAGATGAAAGAACTATCATAGGATGCGATTTAAGAGAAAAATGTCATGTGTAGACATGGAAAAATGAAAGCAAAATACGTTAGTTGATAAAATGTATAGGCTCAAAAGGGAAAGTGCCCTTTTGGGCCTTATTTTGTGTTATTCCTCAAAAATGGGAATTATAAAGATTTAATTTTTTATTATGGATGTATATTGCAAAAGCTTATTTTGCTATACTGACAATATCAACAGAAGCCGGAGAGAGGAGCTGATCGTGGTGTAAGATAAAATTCCCATCCTGATAGGTAACTGCATAGATAAAGTTATCTATCAGGATTTTTGAGTTATAATATCATTTTTTAACAACATGTATTTGACAGATTTCCTCGTAGAAAGTATCATAAATATATGCAACAACTGAATATCGTGGACTGTCTAGCTATATTTTTTACTTAAAAAGTCTTGTGTACAAGAGTATATAATCAATAAATAAATGTCTAATAAATCTTCTGGTCAACAGGTACAATATTGGTATCATAGACTAGAAGAGAGGTGTATATACTTGTGTGTGGAAGAGTATATTCCGTTAAGAATTGCGGAACTATGCCGGAAGCGAGGATATACAAAATATAGGTTAGCTCAGCTTACAGGAATAACGCAGAGGGCTCTGGGAAATATGCTGAATCAGAAGAGTATGCCGACGATGGCTAATCTGGAAAAAATATGTGATGCATTTGAAATTACAATCGCACAATTTTTTTCAGATGATGAAAGCAGATTGGATCTGACAAAAGAGCAAAAAGAAATACTTGAGATTTGGGATGGCTTGGATGAGAAGGAAAGAGAAATTTTTATGACTTTTATCCGCAGCCTGAAGAAGTAATGGACAGTTCGACAAAGATGCGAGCTGTCTTTTTTATTTGAATCTATATAAAATATGCATTTTATACGCATGAAGAAATTGACAGAAAATTTCGGGGGAGGGTATAATTATACTGTTTACTTATGCCACTTTTGAAAACACAACATCAGATGCTGGTACAACCAATGTAGACAACAAAAGACGAATTTGACGAGGTGCTGAATGGCTTATACGGTAAAACAATTATTAGAATCGAAACAATTTCCTGATATGAGATTAGTGATATGTAAAGAAAATCTGAATCAGGAAATTAAAGGTATACGAATTATCGAAATAGAAGATATGGAAAGATATCTGACTGGAGGAGAGCTTCTTCTTACAAATATGAAAGTGTATTTCGGAGAAACGGAGAGAGAGTTTCGGAAACATTTGAATGAACTGGAGAAGAAACAGGTCAGTGGATTTATTATAAAGCAGCATCCGGACATGGTACAGAAAGTCAATTATTATGATATTTTATTAAAGTTTTGTTCGGAACGTAATATTCCAGTGATAGAAATTTCGGAAGATGAGTATTATTGGGGTATTATAAAATATGTTATTCTGCAGATCTATGATGAAAATATCGCACGGTTGATTTATTTCAAATTGACACACGACAATATTTCTAACATGTTATTGGATGGAGAGAATTTTGAAGATCCAACTAAAAATATTTTGTTTCTATTGTCTTCCATGATTGGCAATCCGGTAGCGTTATATTATAGTAACTTAACTTGCTGTGCGTCCACAACGCAGGATCTGTCTGATTTTGTATTTGAGAAAAATGTTGAGAAATATAAACCGGATATTGTTACCAGATTTGAATACAAAAAACAGAGAAAAGAGCATACGCAATATATTACAAAAATACATGTGTTAGGCCGAACAGAAATTTATTTGGTAGTCACGGAAGTGAATATGCCATTAACAATACTGGACTATATGGCATTGGAAAATGCTGTTTTTACTTTACAGTATAGTTTTATGGGAACATATGCTCAAAATCAGATAGAAAAAAAATATCAACGAGATATTGGATATAGCTTGCTTAATGGTTTATTAACGGGCGATGAATTGAGTAAAGCTGCAAGAATGCTAAAGTTGAAAGATACAGCTCAATATTGTGTGGTAAGTTTTCATACGATTTCAAGCAATAGCGAAGATTATTATACAAAAGAAGAATTAGAAGAAATCGGAGTGATAGAAGGCGAGATTCAGAGATTACTTCCGGATGAACATATTTACCGGAATCTGAATCAGATTGTGTGTATTCATGAAATTAAGCCTGGGGAAACACAAGCAGGGTTCCGGGAAGAAATGGAAAAATTATATCAGACAGTACAGAAGCAGATTTTTCACAGAAATAAGACAACGGATTTTCAGATTGGCATTGGAAGTATTGTTAATGGATATGGAGATTTGAAAAAATCTTTTAAGGATTCAAAGAAAATCATAGACTATATGGATATGCTCAGATATCTCTATGGTGATAAGAATATATCGGTAGCCGATTTTTCTAAGCTCGGTTTTTTCCAGATTTTTGAAAAAATCAAAAATCGTGATGAACTGATGGAATATGTGCCAGAGTCACTTGTGAAATTATATTGGTATGATAAAGAACATGATGGAGAACTGATTGAAACGTTGCAGGCGTATCTGGACTGTGATAAGAGTGCGAATAAAGCAGCTGAAAAACTCTATGTAAATTATCGTACTCTTTCAGGGCGATTGAAAAAAATAAAAGATATTTCCGGCATTGATTTCAAGAATTCTGCTGAGATGCTGGCTGTTAGAAATGGAATCGTTTTATTCAAAATGGCAGAAACACTGTAATTCAAAGAGAAACTATATCTCTATGGTATGGTTTCTTTTTTTGCGAAAAACCGATAACTACAAATTTTTTGTAGCAAAACGTGAAAATATCTTCCTATTCTCTGTATTATTTTTGCAAAAAACAAGTGCTATACTTTAACCAGTACATAAAAGGATACCTTGATTATCTAAGTTGATATGAAGCAGGAATGAAACATGAAAAAGAAACAGGTTGAGAAAGAACAGAATAATGAGAAACAGCTTCCCAGACAGGAAACGACACTGGGAGAAGATATCTTTCAGCTGTTATTGAAGATTGTTCTTATCATTTTGGCGGTCATCCTTGTTTTTACATTTATGTACGGGATGGCGAGAAACAATGACGTATCTATGAAACCAGCAATAAAAGATGGTGATCTGGTCATGTATTATCGACTGGACAAGCGTTTTGTGTCCGGTGATATTGCAGTATTTAAGAAAGATGGCAGAACAACCACAGGCAGGGTCGTAGCAGTCGCAGGTGATACCGTAGATATAACAAAAGACGGTTTGATGATTAACGGCGCTACGCAGATTTCACAGGATATTTATTTTGACACCACACAGTTTCAAAATGGAGTTGACTTTCCAATCACTGTTGGCGAAGGTCAGATATTTGTACTGGGTGATAACAGACCGGAGGCGTCAGACAGCAGAATCTATGGCTGTATCAATGTAAAAGATGTCAAAGGAAAAGCGATTGCGGTTATTCGGACCAGAGGACTCTAATCCCCTCCTCCGTTAATCAAATAAAAACAAACAATATTATCTACAAGGGAGGAATCATTATGAGCATGAACAAAATGTTCAAAAAAGTGCTCGCAGTTGTTGCAGCCGGTGCCATGACAATGGGAATGGCAATGCCAACATTTGCGGCAGATGAGGGCAAGAAAACGGAGGCATGGATTACTAAGACCTACAATACTGAGGTCGGAAAGGCTGAAACATTTAGCTTTACAGCAACACAGAAAACAGGTGATGGTTTAATAGGTACAACAGCTAACGTTACAATGCCAACAATTTCGTTTACAGCTGATCAAAAGGGAACGAATTCTCAAAGAGGTCAGATTACATTTCCGACATATCCAGAAGCAGGAAAGTATGAGTATACTGTAGCAGAGACACAGACAGTAGATCCAGCAGTAGTTAACGGTGAGCATGAAAAAATGATCATGTCACAGGCTGAGTATACAATGGATGTATATGTTACAGATGGTGCAACTGGTACAGAAATTTCTAATATCATTGTAAATAAGGCAAAAGATAATGCAGGTCAGACAGCAACTGGTAAAGTAGATATTGGAAATACAGATACTAATGATTTCAACTTCACCAACACCTATGTACAGGAAGCAGGTACAGGCGAAAATCCGAAAAATCCAGATCCGACATATCCGGATAATGGATCTTTGAAGGTATCTAAAGCAGTTATTAATGCAAATGGTACGACAGTAACTTCCACTGAACAGTTCACTTTCACAGCAGCCTTTGCATTCCCGAAAGGAACAGATGCAAACACACTTGGCGGAATCAAAGATGCTGATGGAAAGCCTGTTACGCTTGAAGACGGAACATACACATTCAAGCTGAAAGCAAATGAAAACATGAAATTCACTGGTGTTCCAGTAGGAACAACAATTAGCGTAAAAGAGTCTGCAGCTAAAAACTATAAAGGTAGTGCTGAAATCACTATCAATGGTACTAAGCTGACTCCTGTTGCTGCAACATCATACAACACAGAATTTACAGTAGTAAATAGTCAGAATAGTCAGAAATTAGGTCAGAAACAGAATACCGTTGATGTAACCAATACATACAACGATGTACCTGTAACTGGTATCATCATGAACACTCTTCCATACGTTCTGATGATTGCACTTTGCGGTGTAGCACTGATTGCTTTTGTAGGATTCAAACGCAGAAGATTACAGAAATAATAAAATATAGCAGCCAGGAAAGGGGATGTGTGCGGCGTTGCTCCGCCGCATCCCTTTTTGCTAATTTTGCGAGCAAATAGGTCAGATGAACCAGTTTTGATAAATATAAAAGAAACAGAAATGGTGAAAGGAACTTGTACATATGCTTCGGATGAAGAAAGTGCTGAAAGGAATTATCAGAGGATTAGACCATATTGTAAACTTCACAGCCTTATCGCTGATTCTTGCAGCCATGTTTCTCTCTGGTTATATGCTGTGGGACTCCCACCAGGTATACCAGACAGCAGATGCAAAAAATTATGAAGCATATATTCCTACTGAAAAGAGTACGAAATCTTTTGAAGAATTACAGAAAATCAATCCGGATGTGATTGGATGGATACGAGTGAATGACACAAATATCAATTATCCATTGGTGCAGACGGACAATGATGATACTTATATGAATACAGATGCAGAAGGAAACTATTCCTTAAGCGGAGCAATCTTTTTACATTGTGCAAATAAGCCGGATTTTTCGGATTTTGACAATATTATATATGGTCACCATATGGAAAAGCACATGATGTTTGGAGATATCGGTGAATTTACAAAGGAACAGTATTTCAATGAACATCCATATGGAAATCTGTTCTTTGATGGTAAAAATCATGGAATCGAGATTTACGCATTGTTACAGGTAGATGCTTATAATGAGACGATTTTCAATGTGTGTCTGGACACACCAGAAGCGAAACAGGAGTATCTGCAGGAAATCGAGAACAATGTTTTATATAAAAGAGATATGAATATAACGGAAGCTGATCATCTGGTTTTGCTGACCACCTGTACATCGGATATGACAAATGGAAGAAATATCCTGGTGGGACGCTTAACAGATCAGATATATCCGGAAAAAGAAAAAGCCAAAAACGTAGGTACGGGAATTGATGAACTGAAAAATGCAGTAGGAAAAGTGCCAGTTATTGTATGGTTTATCCTGATTGTCCTTGTACTGATTCTGATAGCAAGACAGATAGAAAAGAAAAGAAACAAGAAGAAAGAAGGAGAGGGAGAAGCATGAGAACAGCACGTTTAACAAAAATAGCCATGGTTATATTTCTGTCCATGATATTCTTTCTGGGTGTTCAAAAACCAGTACTGGCAGCTGGCAAAAACACAACAGTGAAAATACCAGTGGAACAGATATTTGAAGTAAACAATTCTGCAGATGCTGACAAAACAGGCTCTTATGTTTTAATAGCAGATCAGATACAAAATCCAATGCCGGAGGGAAGCAATGGAAGAACATTTACCTGGAATATGAGTGGTAATTCTTCTACAGAGCTGATTATGAATGTCGGACAGGTAGGAGAATATCATTACAAGCTGTACCAGGCAGCAGAGAATAAAGAAAATTATACATATGATTCAAAAACCTATGATGTAACGATTGAAGGATTCTTTGATTCCAATAATGAACTGATGGCGGTAACAGTGGTCAAAAATGAAAATGGAGATAAAGTATCGAAGGTTTCATTCAAAAACTCGTATACCGGTCAAACTGGTAAAAATCAAAACCCGGTTCCATCTTCCCCAAGATCAAAGGATATTATTCATAATGGTTCGCCGGTAAAGACAGGCGATGATAGTCCGGTTGCAGGCTATTTGTTCTTATTCTTTGGCTCAGTTATCTGCCTTTGCGGATTATTCATGGAGAAGCAGAAGAACAGGAAGGGAGATGCGAAAAATGAGGCATAAGAATTGGAAAACATATTTGAAAATAGCATGTTCCTGGCTTCTAATCTTTTCTATTTGTTTTATGAATCTGGAAACCGTAAGTGCATCAGAAGATGAAACATCAGTGGTTACAGAGCAGGAAGAAACACAAGATACAGAAGCATTTACAAGTGAGACAGATGCTCAACAGACAGAAACCGAGCAAACTTCGGAGCAATTTACATCAGAAACAGAAACTGAGACATCGGCAGAAACTGAGGAACAGATTCCGGATAGCATAGAAGTGGAGAAGCTGGAGAAAGAAATACAGGAAGCAACTTCAAATGGTCAGGTACCGACCACAAAATTGGTGGAATATGTAGATGAATCCGGCAATGCGATTGAAGGAGCACCAGAGACCATTGAGCTTGGAAAAATATCAGATCATTCAGAGTTAAATATTTCTGACAAAGATTATGAATTTAAGAGTGCAAAAGTAAATGATGCAGACTGTTCCTTTATAGGAGTATATAAAGATACGGTTTATTGGAGTTCCGATAATATCAATGCCAATAAGTTTACAGATGGGCAAAAACTGACTATGACTTATGCATTGAAAGAAAAGGAAAAAGAGTCAGAAATATCGAAGACAGAAGACCCGGAGCAGGAAACAGATACTACAGAAACTACAGAATCTGAAACAGAAATATCAGAGAAGTCTTCAGAGCAGATTATTGACAATGAAAAATCTACAGAACAGGCAAGTGATGAGCAGCTTCCAGATACGATATCTGTACAGAGTTTGAATATCGCAATGCAGAGAAGTGTTGCGAATGGTGATGAACAGACGACAGATCGTGTAGAATATGTTGATGCGAACGGAAAAGCAATTGACGGTGCTCCGACTACGATTGAGCTTGGAAATATCGAAGACCACAAAGAACTTACGATTAGTGGTTCCGGGAAAAACTATGAATTCAAGAGTGCAAGAGTAAATGGGAAAGATTGTGTCTATATCGGAAAATATAATGACACTGTATATTACAGCACTGATGGCGTGATTGCCATCAAATTGGATGATGGTCAGAAACTTACAATGACTTATCAGGAATATTACAATATTAAAGTCAATGAAGAAATCCCGGAAGGTGGAGTTGCTGGTACGATTACGACAAAAGCAGGAACGGTAAAGGTAAATACTGCTGAAACGATACGTGTAAATGCTGGAGAAACGTGGAAGTTCACCGTGAAACCAGGAACAGCTAATAAAGTCAGATATAAAATTGGAAGCGTTACAGAACACTTACAATAACCGATTAGAAAATGTGAAAATCTCTGATATTATCAGACCTGGGAAAGATGAATATTTTGGACGATTTTATATCATTCTGAAAGTTGATTTAGCGGAAAACAGTTATGAATGTATCTATTCTCATAACAGGGGGATTTATGATGATGTAAAAACTGCAGGAACATATGATGATTTTCTGAAAGTATATTGTGAAAAATATGTATGTGAAAAGGATTGTGAAAAACTGCAGGAATTTTTGAAAAGCGATTCGTTGACAGAGCATTTGAAAAAGGGCTGTTCAGAAGAAGATATCGTTTATCAAAGAAGAAGCGAGAAAAACTCAGAGACTTATGTTTGGATGGAAGTAAAAAGATTTGTGGATGAAAATGAGAAAACTGCTGTTATTACATTCCATAATGCAAAAGTTATTCCTAACACAATTGTAAATATGGAACGGGAATTAAGACAAAAAGCACAGGATGAGACAAAACAGTATTGGGAAATGGTTTCGCTTTTGGCTGCAGTGTTGAATCACAATAATCTTATAGAAACAGAACATCAGGATGATATCTGTTTTTATACAAAACAAGTGTATCTTCAACTACAGAAAAACTATCCGGAGTATGGGATTACAGAGGAAGAAATAGAAAATGTCTCTCATCTGTCTCCAATTCATGATATTGGAAAAATCCGTGTGCCGATAGAGATATTGAACAAAAACGGTAAATTAACAGCTGATGAGATGGGAATTGTAAAGCAGCATCCTCTTACAGGGGCAGAGATGACATTGCGGTTTCCACGAGGAGCTACGACAGAAAAACTTAATAAGTATAGCTATGAAATATGCAGATATCACCATGAAAGATATGATGGTTCTGGTTACCCAGATGGACTAAAAGGTGATGAAATACCACTTTGTGCTCAGGTAGTAGGCCTTGTGGATGCTTATGATGCATTGGTCAGTGTACGCCCCTATAAAAGAAAATTAAAGCATGAAGAAGCCATAAGAATGATTGCCAACGGTGAATGTGGTGTATTTTCAAAAAAACTATTGCAGTGCTTTATAGCAGCGGCAATGCAGAAGGAATGGATAAAAAAGGCAGATAGTTGAGAAAAGGAAAATATGTTTTTAGGAGGAATTTGTGTGAAGAGGAAAAAGAGATGGCTAAGATGGATAGCCTGGACACTTTTATTGGTTTTGTGCATGAATAGCGCAGGAACGACAGTTTTGGCAGTTTCAGTGGAAGAAGAGAATATTCCAAATATAAATAGTACTCAAGAGGGTGAAATGCGCACAGAAGATTTTATTCCGGAGGAAAGTACATCATTGTCGGAAGAGACGTCGAAAGAAGAAAATACTTCGCCATCAGAAGAGACTCCTGGAGAGAAAATCACCCCGCCATTAGAAGAGACTCCTGGAGAGAAAATCACCCCGCCATTAGAAGAGATTCCGGAGGAAGAAATTACTTCATCCCAGGGAGAGCTTTCAGAAGAAGAAAAAGCCTTCGAGGAGCAGATTGCACAAGAGGAATCACCGAAACTTCAGGAGATTTCCGAAGGATTTGATATTGATTTCTATGTCATTATTGATGGAAACAAGGTAAAGCTTCAGCATAATGACATTACCGGCATTGCAACATGGAAAGACGGAAGAACTACCTACTATGGTGTTTCCATTGAGGACCTGCTCCTGATATATGAAGAATTTGGATTTGTGAAAAATGGTGAGAATCAGAATCCGGATGCAAATAATAAGTTTGTATCTGCATACCGGGGAAAAAGCGGGATAGAATACGGAAAAGTTTATACAGACACAGAATCCGGAAAGACATATGTTTCTTACAATTATGGACAGAATAAACAAGGGGAAGCGATAGATGTTTACTACCTTCCAAATGGAAAAGGCCTTGCATTAAATTTAAAAGATTCTGTAAAAAAGGACAACTCGTTTTATTCCGTAGAGGTAAAGGGAGAAGGGCAGGATCGGATTCGTTATGCATTAACAGGAACTGTAGTGGAAGAAGCTGTGGCTGATTTTAATCCCCAATTGTCGGACCAGACAGACCAGATCGAATGGACCTGTATGGGAACAGATGATAAGGTGATAGATGGTATACGGGAATCAGGGAACCAGACGAGGTTCACAATCGGAAAGATCACACAGTCTTATGTGATCCAGAGAGCGGATCAGACAGCCTTTGACATTCAGTTTTATATATATGCAGACAATGAGGTTCGAAAGCTGCCGGCTGATTCTCTGAAAAAGGTGTATAAATGGAACCGTCAGGGCAGATGCTATTTATCTGTCAGTGATCTTGCTGAGATTTATAGAGAGTTCGGCTTGAATGCAGAGGAAACACAGTCCGGAAATTATTTTCCATATACAGTCCGTGGTGAGAAGACATTAGCACAGGCGACAGTGGTAACTTATAAAGGACAGCAATATGTATCTTATAACCTGGACAAGCAGGAAGCAACTGTACCAACAGACGTTTATTATATGCCAAAAGGAGCATCTGATGGCGAAAAAATTCCGGATAATAATTCAGACCAGATTAAGCAGAATAAGAACAGTTTCTATTCGGTTACAGTGATCAATCCGGATGGAAATCGAACTGTGAGTTACTATAAGAAAGATTCTGCGGTCACAATTTCCGTTGATCCTGGAGATACGAAGGAAAGCGACTGGCTTTGTGCCAGTGAGGATGAAAATAAAACAATTTCTCCGGTGAAACAGGGCGATAAACTAACCTTTTCTATTGGAAAGATAGAGCAACCCTATACGGTTGCATGCAACACTTTTGCACCAGCAACCTTGAACATTAAATTCTATACTTTTGTAAATAATGAGAGATATAATGTTCTAAACGAAGAAATTCCTGTTATAAAAGATACTACAACAAAGCCGGGAACAATTTATTATTATATTTCTAATGATGAGTTAAAAAAGCATTTTGAAAAATTTCATTACGATGGTTCTATTCAAAATGGAGCAAAAGAGCGTTTTTATTATTCCAAGAGAGATTACGATACAATCCATAATGCAGGGAAATACACGATAGAAGGTCATGAATGTATTTATATAGGAAAGTCCGGAGAGCCGATGGATGTGTATTACCTGCCAAATGGAGAAAAAATTGATACCATGAGTGCAAAGACCTTATTCGAACACGACGATGATAGATATAACGGTTTTTACAGTGTGACAGTACAGGATGAAGATGGACAGGTTTACAGCCAAACAGCTTTGCGTGATCTTCCGGCAATTGATTTTGTTGCAAGAAAGTCAACACTTACAAGAACAGTTAGTACAAAGCCGCGTGTAGAAGAACAAACGCAGGATATAAACTGGGAATGCAGAAAGGAAGATGGTACTCTTTCAGCAGTTACATGGAGCAAAAATAAAGCAGAGCATACCATGAGCTTTACTATTCAGCCAGATGATGCAGTACGTCCATATGTGATTGTTCCTGAGAATACAGAAAAACCGGCAGCAACAAAAGAAGCAAATATTAGTTTTTATGTATTTATCGATGGACATTATAAGCTGATAAAAAATATTAATGCTGAGCAGCATTACATAATCAAAGCAAACAGTGGCCGAGCCAGTCGTTATTATTTGCGAGCTACACCAGATGATACGATTTCTAAAATTTACAGTGAGTTTGGTTTCACTCCAAGCAAACTGGAGCCCGGCGCAGATCAGAAAGAGAAGATTCTGTTTGGTTATGCGACAGACAGCCGTGTATTTGTACAGCATCCATATAAGGACAATGATGGTACATGGTATATTCCTGTCCTGAAAAACGGGAAAGATGTATCTGTCTATTATTTCTCACAGCCAAATCCACTGAATCCTGACAGAATCGAAAATTATTTTGACCGCTTGACAGGACTTTCTTCTCAGGTTGGGCTGGCAGGAAGACATTTCAGTGTAGAGGGAAGTTTTCATCTGATTGAAGTGTTGGATCCACTGAACCTGACAAAAAGAGAGGCGATTAAGAGACAGTATGTAGGCCATGGGGAAGCATATACTGTGGAAGTACCAAAGAGGGCAAGTTTAGAAGGTGAGTATTATGGCAAGGAGATTGTCTGGAGTTGTACATCTAATGACAGGGACGAAAATGAGGTTCTTCCGGAACCGTCCGGAGATGATAAGGTAAAATTTGAAATTCCGAATGTTAACTCATCTTATGAGGTGATCGCAGACAAACCGCTGGAGTCTGGGGCAGTCAGGGTTATCTATAATACAACTCGTTATATGAAGAAACTTCCTAAGGAAGCTAAGTTGACCCCTCAGGTTGAGAATAAGACAAGACATACAGATGATTATGAGAATGAAATAGAAGCTGGAAAACATAACGTTAAGTCACCATATCCTCTGGTTTATGATCATGAAGATAATGACAGCAAAGAGTTGGAACAGTATGAATTCGATCATTGGGATTACAGAAACAAAGACGGAAAGTGGCAGGAATGCGGTGCAGGGGATTCTATTTCTGATCTTATAAATAAT
Source organism: Mediterraneibacter gnavus ATCC 29149 (assembly GCF_008121495.1). Lineage (NCBI taxonomy): Bacteria > Bacillati > Bacillota > Clostridia > Lachnospirales > Lachnospiraceae > Mediterraneibacter > Mediterraneibacter gnavus. The sequence goes on from NZ_CP043051.1 coordinate 1,579,920, forward strand.
AATGCAAGACAGCCAATCACCCTCTATGCAGCGTGGCGTAAGGTGAGTAACCAAAATCGAAAACAGGTACAGTTTTATATCTGTAAGTCAGCGATGCCGGAAGATGGTTCGGTAGCATTACCAACCACGAATGTAGACGATTATACAAGTGCGGTTGCCGTGGCAAACTGTAATGTGAAGGCAAGTATATTGCATGATGTTCCAGTTCTTGGAAATAAGAATCCATCTACGTGGGAACAGTATGCGGATGGAAATAAGAGAGTGCAAGAACTTTTGCAGGGAACTAAACCAGATGAGGGATATATTGGAAATGGAGACTATATCTACAAGATAGATAGAATTCCTTCCGATGAAGAGGTATTCCAGACAATTCGTGAAAGCGGACGTATGATTCGTATCGGAGACAGGGAGATTCCGCCATCGAAATTAGATACCGAATTCTTCACCATTTATTGGTATTCTTTCAAAAGTGAAATGTCCGATGGGTGGCATATTGACGGACGTATTGTAGCAAAAAATGGTTACCTGACAGTAAAGAAAGATTTTGTCGGAATGCCGGAAGCAATAGAGGAAGTCAAGAAAGATTATTATATCCAGGTAGATATGGATGAAAAGCTTTTAGATGGAAAACCTCAGCCACCTGCATTTCATGAGCATATGAAACTTGTGCTTCCTTCAGAAGATAGCCAGAAACCGGATGCAGAAGCTCCGCAAGCGGAGGATGCTCCAATAGAAGTTGTAGGTACATGGACAGATGATACACATACAAGCTGTACGTGGATCGTTAAGGCGGACTCATTCTGGAAATACACATTAAAAGAGTACAACTATAAGCCAAAAGATTCGAATGTGAAATTTTCAGGTTGGTACAATGTTCGCAATTCTCATGAACAAGGAGATAATGTAAATTCATGGGAAGCATATCCAGAAAGTGGAATTCAATTCACAGGACGTGGAATTGGACGCGGTGGTGAAACTCTTACTATTGAATTGGAGAATCGTTATCAGAAAGAGGGAATACTCACACTGAACAAATTTGATGAGTCTACCGGACAGGGAATGGAGAAGATCAATTTTGCTGTCAGTAAGAACGGTGTTGAGGAGGAAACGGTAACAACTGATAAATACGGAATCGCACAACTTCACATTCCGTTACAAGATGAAAACAAACAGAACAGAACAGCAACTGAGACGTATTTGTTGCGAGAGACAAACTTACCGACGGGATATGTAGACACAGGAGATATACAGATCACAGTTGAGATTGCCAATGGAGCATTCAAAATCACTGATGCAAAACTGGTGGATAGGGAGGCTAACGAAAATCAGGAGGCTGTTAAGGCACCAGTTGATGGTAAGATAGACGGAAAATCTGTTCTGCTTCAGCGAGGAGATACCAGCCTTAATATCCGAAATTTTGCTAAAACAGGCACTCTGCATATCAAAAAGACATGGGAAAATCCAAATGATGCACTGACGGAAAAACAGGTGAAAATCAGATTGTATCAGAATGGAATTTCTACAGGACAGGAATTCCTGCTGAATGAAGAGAACGGATGGGAACACACAGTCGACAATGTTCCACTATTCCAGGACAGAAATCCGGTGGAATATAAGGTGGAAGAAATTGAGATAGGAAAGACACATTATTCTTTGGAATACGGGGATGGTTTCCTATATTATGAAGTTATTTATCCAGAGATTCAGTATTTCGATTCAAATGGACAACAAATATTCCCGAAGGATGAGAATGAGTTCAAGGATGTTTCCAAGATGGAACTGGAAGTGCAGAATCTGCATTTCAATCTTGCTGAACGAAGTTTCTTAAAGACGGATGATCTTCCAAGAAACCGACTTGCTGGTGCAGGTTTTCTGTTCTACAAAGTACCGTATGATGATGTTACGAAAAAATATGCGGATGATACAGGATATACAGTAGATTATGACAATACACAGAGCAAGGACGATATCGTTCTGAAAAAGGATGGAAAAACGTGTACGACGTATCGTTCCTTAGAAACAGATGAAAATGGAATGCTTCAATTACCGGAGGACTTTGAGAACGGACGATACTGGATGGTAGAATCTGTTACTCCAAACAAAAAGGACAAAGCAGATAAAACCAAAACACAGTATCAGGATAACTTTAATTTATATATGGTCGATGTAGAATCCGATATTTTATTCCTATATGAGAAATCACCGATGACAAATACCTGGAGAGCTGTTTCGGACAGACATATCGTCAATCATCCGCAAAAAGGCGGGGTGACGGTTGAGATTACAAAGGAAGTCACTGGTCCACTTGGAAACCGCAAGAAGCCATTTGATATGGAAATTCTCTATTGGGAAGATGGTCAAAAGCTGCGTAGCAAGACAATTAGAACTTCTTTGAAACATGGAGATAAAGTTACATTAAAAAATGTAGATATATCTTCGGATATCATAATAACAGAAACTGTTGATACATCAAAATACGCTGTTTCGATTTCTAAAAAAGAAGAGAATGATAAGTATTCAAATCCAGTGCAGGCAACATCGAATGGAAATACAGCTGTCATGAAACAGCGGATTGAGGCTGCACGAGGAGACGTGATTGAGTTAAAAATCACAAACGAAAACACACAATTAATACCGGAAACAGGGGTTCGTCTGAGAACAAGCAGGCATGTATGGTTACTATTTGCCATAAGTATTATCATGATTCTGTTTTTCAGAAGAAGACGGAAAATAAGATAAACACTGCTATGGAACAAAACTTGCAAAAATACATCAGACATTTTACATGTTTGTTGCATTGGAATAAAAAAATAATAAATTTTTGTATCGTCAGCCATGCTATGGCTGGCGATATTTTAGTTTGCGCGCCATGGGCGCGCTCTAATGGGTGAAAGTCCCGAACACGCCTAGGCGACAAGGAAGTGTATAGCTGAACAGCAAGGGTGTCTATCGTAAGGTAGAATCTGAAGGAAGCTGTAAGCAAACTCTTGGTCCGACGGACAGAAATCACATATGAGGCTAGACAGATGTACAATCCATCTGTCTGTTTGCCGTGCAAAAAAACAGATAACAAAATGAAAAAAGCAAAATACAAGTGAGATTTTACCTACTTGCATTCTGCTTTTTTTAATTTTTAAATTAACTTAATGACATTGGGCAACACACCTCTCTGTATCACCCACGACCCCAATCTCCATAGAAATATCTTAACTATTTTTATTTGATAAATACTCTTTCATCACAAGTGCAATGTCTTGTGCACAACACTTCCCGCTTGGATTTAATTCTGCACACTTGCAACTACAACAAGCTCCTGTCATTCTTTTTATATCTGCGAGTGTTTTGGCTCCCTTTTCCATAGCCTCAATAATCTCTCCTTTTGTAACCTGATCACAATAACATATCATCTTATTATTATCCATCATAAAATTCCTCCTAATCTACTCTTTCTAGCAACACAAACGAAGTCTATTTCACTGTACCTCTTTTTTCCGTATTAATCAACATCGGCTGGATCATAGCTGATAATGTAGTGGTGACTTTTGATATCTTCACGTTTCTTATTTTTGTGAAAATGAGCATTTGTCAGTTCACATTCCTTGTCAAAAGACATCGGATCACAGTTCAGACCATCCATATAAAACTCTTTTCGCAGGATGCTTCGACCGGATTCATCTACAATCTTTTTTCCGGTTTTTTCATCATGTTCAAACAGAAGGTAATTAATAGCAGCCGAGTAATTTGCATTTCTGCTTTTAATGTGTTTTACGATTGCCATTCATACCACCTGCCAGTTTCAGTACCTCTTTTCTCAACAGGAATAAGTCCGTGATGCACTGATGGATTTCATTTTCTATAGCACGAGACTGACTGCCACCACTGTTAAAATGCTTGGCGATCTGATTGAGATTCGATCCGATTTTTCCATATTCACTGACCAGTTTTCTGAGATCGTTCATGTCTGCAACAACTTCAATCTGATGATGGATTTGCTTTTCCAATAGAAGTTTCCTCAGATATTCTGATCGGCTAACAGATAAACAAGCAGCGCCTTGGTCTAATAAATCCAGTTCGACATCGGTAAGACGTAATCCTATAAAATGTCTGTGATTCAGTTCTTTATCTTTGTTTTCTGTTCTCATATTCCTCCTTTCGCTACGATTATTCCTCCCACTGGGAGTCCACGTATTTCAATATCGGCTGTCCCTTCCGATATTAGAAATAGTGCTGTGAACACCTTTAGGTGGAACCAACAGACAAGTGAAGCGTCTGTTATTGAGAGGGTATGGGGAGATCCCCATCAAGATAAATCCCATAGGATGACAGGATGCCAAATGGCAATACTGTTAAACATGGGTGGATCTTGCTCTAATCTACAAACCCTCTTACATATACAAAAGATGGAGGGGTAAAATACAGGGTGTGAGAGAAAGATTTTTAAATTAAAAAAATAAAAACGGATTATCCGTTGATAAAATATAGAAATGTGGATATAATTGAAGTAAAAGAAAAATAACCACGTAAAATCAGTTTTTAAATTGGAGGCGTTATATGAAATTATTGAGAGTTACCGCACAAGGCTTACCATTGTTTAAAGAGAAGCTGGATTTATCTTTTTATGCACAGCAAAGAGTTGCGGAAGAAGATAAAGTGAATTTGTATTCCTTGTTTTCAAATATATATTTAAATCCGGCAAACGCGTTTATAGGAATCAATGCCTCAGGAAAGACCTCTGTATTAAAGGTGCTTCTTCTTGCGTTGGGAATTATAAACAACGAACCAATCAATCACATGAATACGAAAGATATATTAGGAAATACAAAAAATGCTATTTTGAATGTGTATTTTTATTCGGAGACTACAAAAGAAATTTGCAGACTGGAAACGGTCATAACATCTAAGAATACGAAAGTAGAAGGAGTTGTGTACAGTATTGAATCAGAATCATTATGGTCAAAAAAAGCTGAAGAAGTAACAACTCGTAAAGCTATGCTGGATTTTGAGGAGAGAGAACCAGTCATTGTTCGAGATGAACAGGAAAGCTTTTTGTCAGATGATGTTAGTATTATGATCGCATATAATAAAAAAACTGGTGAACATATAAAAGTAGTCAGCATGTTACTTTTCACCAATGTGAATGTGTTACCATTTTCAGAAGGAATTCCGGCTGAGGTTATTTCCTATCTGGATCCAACAATTGAAAAATTAAATTTTGAAGAAAAAAATGAGAAGCCAATTATACATTTAAAATTTAAAGGAAAAGAAGAGATTGTATTGAACAATCCAATCGAATTAAATAATTATCTCTCGTCAGGAACCGTAAAAGGAATGATTACTTTCACTTTGGCACAAGAAGTTCTGAAAGATGGAGGCTACCTGATTGTTGATGAGATAGAGAATCATTTCAATAAAGAAATAGTAAGTACTCTGATTCGTTTCTTTATGGACGGAAAAATAAATAAAAATGGTGGTATGCTAATCTTTTCCACTCATTATCCGGAACTTTTGGATGAATACGACCGTAATGACAGTATTTTTATTACTAGAAATAGAGATGGGATTACAGCAGAGAATCTTTCCAATATTCTAAAAAGAAATGACATTAAGAAAAGCGATGCTTATCAGAGTGGATTTCTGGAAGGAACGACACCTACTTATGAAGCTTATATGCAGTTGAAGAAAAGTATAACTGCATCTCTGAAATAGGAGGTGCAATATGGAACTGGCAAAATATAAAGCGTGTATATGTGAAGGTGCTGCAGAAAATGCAATTATGGATATTCTTCTAGATGAAGAATTGCTTGTATTTTCGAGAGAAGAGATGCTGGAGGAGTCAGTAATTCGATGTAGGGACGGCAAAAAATTTGAACAGAAATATTTGAGAAAAGGATTTGCGGAAAAGATATCAGTAATCAGAATATTAGATTCAAGAAGAGAAAAATTTAAAATTGGTAAAGCATATGAACATAAAATAGATGTTATCAATGTGATTACTGCACCGGAAATAGAAATGTTGATTATCTTTGCTGAAAATCAGTATAAAGAATTCAAAAAATCAGGGAAAAAACCAAGTGATTTTTGTAAGGAAAATCTTAGAATGTCTGACGTAAAATCATATGATTACGTGTTTAATTATTTTTCTAATTCTGGGATTCTTGTGGAAGCAATAAAAGAGTATCATAGAACAGCTAAGATTCCAAAAGGTGAATATACGCTGCTCGATTTGTTAAAATAAAAAAATTGCATATCATAGGCTGTATTTTCACCCTCCTTCTTTTGTATATATGAAAGATATTTTTTTATGTACGAAGGAAGGAGGTTTTTTCATGCCTAAAGTCAGAAAAGAAATTCCAGAATTAGAAAAGCTGGTGCAGGTCGGAAGAAAGAAATTTGTCCGTTATGAGGAAGGGGCACAATTATATTCTATGGGGTTGCATACATTTCAGGAATTAGCGAAAGATGCGAAAGCAGTCTATCATGTGAAGAGAGTTGTTCTGGTCAATACAGAGATTGTGGATGAATATCTTGAAAATTTCAGAGATGAATTATAAAAAATAAAATGTAATACATGAGGAGCAAAACACGTTGACTTGTTGTCGGACATAAAGTATAATAGTGTTGTAAGGAAGGAGGAAATAGTATGGCAAAGATGGGAAGACCAAAGAGTGATGATCCCATGAATTATCGTTTCACCATCCGTTTCTCCAATGCTGAGCAGAAGCAATTGGAAGCTTATGCTGAAAAGTACGATCTTACAAAAGGGCAGGTGCTTAAGAAAGGATTGGAACTATTATACCGACAGGATAAGCACAGTTAAGATGCTCCTCACGATTAGTGAGGTGAGAGGATGGCAAAATCAAGAAAAGACAGCCGGGGGTATGTGTTGCGAACCGGTGAGAGTCAGAGAAAAGACGGTCGCTATTCTTATTCTTATACAGATTTAGATAAAAATAGACGAACTGTTTACGCAAAAACATTGGTTGAACTCAGAGCAAAAGAAAGAAAAATCATCCGCGACAAAGAAGATGGACTGAATCCGCAGCTGGCTGACAGGATGACGCTGAATGAACTGTATGATCGGTTTATCGAACAGAAATATGATTTGAAACCATCAACAAAAGTGAATTATCTCTATATGTATAATCACTTTGTCAGACCAACATTTGGAAAAAGACTGATTGGTAAGATCAAATATTCTGATGTGAAAAAATTCTATTATCGCATTATCCTGGATGAAGAAATGAAAGCAAATACGCTGGATAGTATACATACACAGTTGCATCCGGCATTCCAGATGGCTGTAAGGGATGGACTGCTCAGACAAAATCCGACAGACGGATTAATGGCAGAAATCAAAAAGAGCCATATCTGGGAAGATAATCCGAGACATGCGCTTACGATTCCACAGCAGAAAGCTTTTATGGATTACTTAAAAGCCCATCGGGAATATCAAGGATGGGTACCTATTATAACGGTCCTTCTTGGAACAGGAATGCGAATTGGTGAATGCATCGGTCTTCGATGGGATGACCTGGATTTTGAAAAGCGCATTGTCAGTGTGAATCATACTTTTATCTACAGACCTGATGAAAACAGAAAATCGGTCAAGCATATTTCTACACCAAAGACGATTTCAGGACGGAGAACCATTCCGATGATCGATGAAGTGTTCAATGCTTTTCTGGATGAGTATGAGATCCAAAAGTGCATTGGCTTTTCCTCAGAAGAGATTGATGGATATTCAAATTTCGTTTTTGTAACAGCAACCGGAACGGTATATTTACCAAATGCAGTTAATCGAGCGATTGAAAGGGCAAGAGTTGCATATAACAAAGATGAAATAGAAATAGCAGAGAAAGAGGATAGAGAACCACTCATTATTCCTCATTTTTCAGCTCATCATTTGAGGCACACATTCTGCACAAGACTGTGTGAGAATGAATCGAATTTGAAGGTGATCCAAAGTATCATGGGTCACTCAGATATTACAACAACCATGGATGTTTATGCGGAAGCGACACAGGAGAAAAAGCAGGAAATTGTTGCAAATCTCCAGGGAAAGATTATAATATAAGTAGAGAATTGTCTTGTTACTTGAAGAGACAATCTATATATCAAAACAATTTGTACAACACGAATGACACAGCCAACTTGTGGCTCTATGGACCTCAGTGGAAGACCAAAAAAATCGGTTTTTGGATGTGTACGGTGCCTGACGGAGCTCGGCGGACAAGGGTGGAAGGAATCGTTCAATTAATCCCGATAATGAAGTCCTTAGACAAATAAAGCCCGTAAAATCAAGGGTTTGCGGATCTGAACGTTTGTTTTGACATCAATTTGACATCAATTTTATTCATATTTAAGAACTGTTTCTAGAGTTTAGAGGCAGTTCTTTTTTTGCTCGTTGAAATGACAGAATCAGTGATTTATGAATAATGATTTTATATAGGAACTGAAAGAAAAGTGTGAAGGAAAGATACTTATTACTTAAAAAAACATCCGATTCATTGTAAATGTATTGAAATAGCAATGATATAACATTATAATAAAAGGAAAAGAAGTGGAGGTATTTAAGATGGCAAGTACAATTCAAATTAGGGTAGACGATGACTTGAAGAATAAATCTGATCAACTTTTTAAAGATCTTGGAACAGATACGACATCTGCAATAAGAATGTTTTTGACGCAGGCTGTTGCACATAACGGATTCCCATTTGAAATAAAAAGAACTGTGCATAATCCATATACATCTATGACAGAAGATGAGATGTTTCAAAGACTGGAACAATCTAGAGAATCTTCAAAAAATGGAAATTATCGAAATGCAGACGCTGTGATTTCAGATATGAGAGGAAAATATGCATTATAAAGTAGTTGTAACAGCAGAGGCAGAAGAAGATTTAAATCGGTTTATTCAATATCTGCTTTTTGCAAAGCAAAATAAACATGCAGCAAAAAATGTTCTTGATGATTTTGAGGAAACTGTTGAAAAACTAAAACATGCAGCGGGTAGTTTGAAACTATGTGATAATCCACGGTTAGAGAGCTTGGGTTATCACCGAATCAATTTTCAGAAGCACAGATATTTCATGCTGTATAGAATAGAAAATGGTGTAGTATTTGTGGATGACATTTTCCATGAGTTACAAGATTATGAAAATACAATGATATAAACTAAATACTAACATTGAAAAGATCATTTACCGTAAAACTGTAGATGATCTTTTTTTGTACAATTTTTGAAGGAGGTGATAAGTCTCGATGAAGTGATGACGTTTCTGAAGCCTTGAGCGGCTTTAGTGTAACTTTTTTGCAAAGTTCACGATAAAGCTCAGAGAAAGTTAATTCTGAGCCTTTTGACATAGAAATAAAATAATAAGACGAGCAGGGATTTTTATGCCCCACCTATTGATATACACTGTAACTATCAAAGAAGATTAAATCACAAAATTTAAAGAAACGGAGGATCTGGTGATGAAAGGATTTAATACTGGAATTGTTTATTGCATAGGAAAAAAGAAATGTGGTGAAAGGTATGAAAAACGGAAGATTAGGCTGTGGTGGCTTGATTGTGATAATCCTTCTGGTATTTGCTTTTTTAAATGATATTGCTTCTGATGTGGGAGAGTCTTTCCAGATCTTTTTCTGGATTGGAGTAATTATTGTCATTTGTGTAGTTGTGAAATTTTTTCATGATAATTGATGAAAAATCGAACGTGGTTTCGTGGTGTTTTTATACCGCATCTTATGAATTATATTGGAATCTAAGAAGAAACAAAATAAAATTTTTATTCAGGAGGAACGTAAAATGAGTAGAAAAGAAGGATACAGCAGAAAAGGATTATTTGGAGAAATCAAGCATTACGATGCAAATGGAAGAAAAGTGGGAGAAAGCAGACCTAACATCTTGGGTGGTTATAGTAATTATGATACGAATGGTCATAAAACAGGTGAGAGCAGACCCGGAATCTTTGGAGGAATGAATCATTATGATAACCATAATCGCAAAACAGGATCAACCAGACCTGGAATATTAAGCGGAGCAAATCATTATGATGAAAGGAAGTAATCAGAAGTTTAAGTTATACAGACTTGCTCAGATCATGCAGGAACAGACAGATGATGAGCATTATATCACTATGCCGGAAATCATGAAAGGACTGGAAAAATATGATGTAACAGAAAAGTGTGTATAATGACCTGAGAGATTTGAGCATTCTCGGTATTGATGTAGAGGGAGAGCCGGTCGGGAACCGGTATCATTATCATGTTGTAAATCGTGCGTTTGAACTTCCAGAATTAAAACTTTTGGTTGATGCCATCCAGTCTTCAAAATTTATTACAGAGAAAAAATCAAATGCACTGATTAGAAAGTTGGAAACTTTGGTCAGTAAATATGATGCACAGAAATTACAACGACAGGTATTTGTATCTGGAAGAATAAAAACAATGAATGAGAGTATTTATTATATTGTGGATGCGATTCATAATGCGATTTCTGAAAATAAAAAGATTAAGTTTCAGTATTATCAGTGGAATGTGAAAAAAGAAATGGAACTTCGCCATAATGGGGCATGGTATCATATCAGTCCATGGGGATTGTCCTGGGATGATGAGAACTATTATCTGGTCGGATATGACTCAGCAGCAGAAAAGATTAAGCATTACCGAGTGGATAAGATGCTGCATATCAAATTGTCAAAGGAAAGCAGAGAAGGAAAAGAGTATTTCAAAAAGTTAGATATGGCAGACTATGCGAAGAAAAGTTTTGGAATGTTCGGCGGAAAGGAGCAGACAGTAAAATTGATGGTGAAGAATAATCTGTCAGGTGTGATTATTGATCGATTTGGAAAAGATGTGATGATGATTCCGACGGATGATGAGCACTTTATAGTGAATGTAGATGTACATGTCAGCAGACAGTTCCTGGGATGGGTATTCTCGCTTGGAGAAGATATAAAGATTGTTGGGCCGGATGATGTGGTTAAGCAGATGCAGAAAGAAATTGAGAGATTGATTAAACAATATACTATAAATGAGCAAATTTGAAAAAATGAACAAAACTATCCTGCTGATTTCATGAATGCTTCAAAATCAGCACTGGATTTTGCACACTGAAACAGATACTGATCCTTTTCCTGTTGAATGGTACTGCGACTCAGTTGATATCCTTCTTGGAAAGACTGATATTTCCCAGTGCCTGTAACACAGATATAATGTGCCATTGTAGTTCTGTGTCAGGAACTGTTTTGCGCAAAGTTGGTGGTCTTTCCATGATAACCTGAGATAAAAATACTGATCAGGATGCTCATTTATAGTTTTGAAAATGAAATCCAAAGGAGCGATGGCTATGAAGAATAAATTAGAAAAAATCGGACAAAATAGTTTTATGGATAATTTTGTTAAAACCGATGACATCTTAAATGATATGTGTGGGATTATTGAGTCCTCACAAAAAGCTGCATATCAGGCTGTTAACATTGCACTTGTTCAAAGAAATTGGCTTTTAGGATACCGAATTGCAAGTGAAGAATTGCAGGGAAACGAAAGAGCTGAATATGGTACGGAGCTTATTAAAAAATTATCAAAAGAATTGACTCAAAATTATGGAAAGGGCTTTGATTATAGTTCATTGTATAAGTTTGTCCGTTTTTATAAAGAGTTTCCGGAGATTTTGGACTCAGTGAATCCAAAATCTTTGTCAATGTTATCTTGGACTCATTACCGTGTACTTTTGCAGGTTGAAGATAAAAAAGCTCGTGACTGGTATGAGAAAGAAGCCGCAGAACAAACTTGGAGTGTCCGCACATTACAGAGAAACATTTCTTCTCAGTATTATTATCGTATGCTCAAGACACAGAAAAAAGAGCTTGTAGAAAGTGAAATGAAGGAGCTGACAGCATCGTATCAAAATGATAAGTTGGAATTTATCAAAAATCCGGTAGTTGCAGAGTTCTTAGGGTTTTCTCAGAATACAGATTTTACAGAGAGTGACCTTGAGAAAAGCATTCTTTCTAATTTGCAGAAATTCTTGATGGAGCTTGGAAAGCATCTCGTGTTCCACAACAAACTTAATCATGTAATCATCAATCAATAGTTTGTGATTAAAAAACTGCATACTTTGAGGTACTTGTCAAGTGCTATTAAAAAATTTTAGTTACTGGTAGAAAACAAAAATTCAGACATAAGATCTGAATTCTTGTTAAGTAAATGACATTGGTTATAAATTGTCGAAGAACTCTGTTTAATGCGAGAAATTTTTAATATTATTCAGAAGATGGACTTCTTTCAGGAAAATGGCAGCGGCAACCGTTCAGGGAGCCGGGGAAGAAGGAATTGTTTGTTCCCTGAAATATTTTGCATTAATGAAAGAGAATCTTCAGGAAGAAATCGGAGAAAAAATGTACGATATATCTTCCTCCTAGGATATCCTGGATGTAATATCGAATGAAGTGATATTTGGTTTTTCCAAAAAGATAAGGAAGGTAAAAATACAATGAGTGAATATATAACTACATATACAGGAAAACACTTTAACCCAACACAGCCGAATCCGGATCTGATCAGCATACAGGATATTGCACATGCCCTTTCTCTGATCTGCAGGGGAAATGGTCATGTACAGACCTTCTGGTCAGTAGGGCAGCATTGTATTTGTTGTGCAAAGGAAGCCGCAGCAAGAGGACTGTCGGACCGTATGGTACTTGCCTGTCTGCTTCATGATGCCAGTGAGTGTTATATGTCGGATGTGCCGACCCCCTTTAAGAAGGAATTGCCAGAGTATCAGGAACAGGAAGAACATCTGCTTCGTATGATCTATGAAAAGTTTCTTGGTTCCACTCTGACGTCCGGGGAGCAGGCACAATTAAAAGAAATCGATCATGCGATGCTCTTGTATGATCTTGAAAATCTGTTGGGAGAAGTGCAATATGGAGAAATCCCGGATTTGCATATTGATCTGGATTATACAGTCCGGTCTTTTACTGAAGTAGAAGATGAATATCTGATGCTTTTTGCAAAGTATTCTGGTACAGCTGCATCAAAGGCAGTTTATCTGGAAGATATTGCAGATGCATTTGAAGAGTGTATGGACGGATGGGCACAATTTTTGGATACACGAACAGGTGAAATTGTTGCTTTGTCGGAAGATCCGTACATGGCCTGTGAAGAAGATCAGGAGCTCTGGGAAGAAATTGATGAGACGGATGATTATGTCAGATTGCCGAATCAGTATGAACTTCATGAGAAAAGTATCATGGAGAAGTTTGCGTATGAGAGTGGGAATAAAAGAGTTTCTGAAGTACTGTTTGATGCTCTTAGAAGAAGGCATCCGTACAGGTGTTTTAAAGATAAAATAAATGATCTGGGAATCAGCCAGATTTATTATGACTACAGAAATCGGACCTATATCAATATAGCAGAAGGATGGTGTCGGAACCATCATGTACCATATAGAAGAAAAGAAGATTAGGCGCTGTTTTGAAAATAGGTTTGATTGTCCAAACTATTAGAAGAAATAGAGTGAATTATAAATTATGAAGCGAGGTGGCAATATGGATAAAGATCCGTTTGAGGAATATTTGAAAGAGTCCGAACCTGATAAAGCCAGCAAAGGTTACGCTTGGAGTACGGCAATCGGACTTCAGGCTGTTGACGGACTGAAACCATCTAAATATTTGATTGATATTGCTATTCGTAATATTGAAGGAAAAATTACGATAAAAGAAGTACAGAATCTTATTCGCCAAATAAGTAGATCTCTATTCACCGCAAACTCTTTCGGGGTATTTACAACCACGCCGGAAAGATAAGAGATTATAATATTACGAAAAAGGAATGGGTGCTTGATGGGGCAACCGTTATGTACGGCAGCGCTTCTGAACTGAGAGCTACCCTTGAATATGATTTTTCGCAGGAGAAAGATTTTAGCTACAGGGGATTGTCAATGGATGAGATAATCCACCATCTTGCAGTTTTTATTTCAAGACTGTGGCAAATCCATATTTTTGGAGAGGGAAATACGAGAACAACAGCGGTGTTTTTCATCAAGTATCTGAGAACACTTGGTTTTTCTGCAACGAATGATATTTTTGCGGATCATGCTTGGTATTTCAGGAATGCACTTGTCCGAGCGAATTATACGAACTTGCAAAAGAATATCCACGAAACGACAGTTCATATCCACCGACTTTTTGAAAAGTTTGGTTTTGATGAGGTATTTGGAAGAAGCGCTGTCATGGAACTGCTTCAATTGAAAAGCTCAGGAGCTTCCAAACTCATTTCCAACTTGGTGCAGTCGGATATTATTGAGCCTGTGTCAGGTCACGGAAAAGGAAAATATAAATTCAGAAAATAATTTAAAGGAATTTATACCTATGAAAAATCCGTGTAAATATCGCAGGACAGTGTGGATGTTTACACGGATTTTTTTAATCTTAAAAATTTTATCAGGAAATCTCTTTGAGATACTGTACGCTGTAAGCCGGAAGATCCAGAGAGCCATTCAGCGTCTGTGAGATATTCCCAGAACCGCTTTTCAGCAGATCGGTGAATGTTCCGAGCAATTCTCCGTGATGGATCGTGAAATCGCTCTCAGACGCGTTGATGGCGATCAGAATCCGTTCCTGCCCTGTACGGCGTTCAAAGACAAGCTGATGGTTTGTGATTGAGATATTGCGGTATCCTCCATTGCAGAGGGCATCACTGTTTTGCCGAAGTGTGATCAGTCGGTGGATGAAATCAGTCAGTGCATTCGGTTTTGGCGCCTCAAAGCATGGACGAAGCGCATAGTCATTGTCCGGAGTCTTGATACCTTCTTCGCCCCATTCGCTTCCATAATAAATACAGGAAATTCCCGGCATACCGAATAAAATACCGTAAGCCAGAGGCAGGTGTGCAGGGGTTGTCAGGATGCTGGTAATCCGTGTGACATCGTGATTATCCACAAAACTCATCAGATGCTTTCCACGGTAGATACACCATTGTTCCGGTCCGTACTGACGATTCAGGGAGTGTGCGATCTCGAACAGATTCATGCTGTTCAGGCTGGAATAGATTCCCTTGTAGCATTCGTAATTGGTACAGCTGTGCAGCATCTCATCATTTACAATCAGATTATAATCACCGAATAGTACTTCACCGATCAGAACAAATCCAGGCTTTTGTTCTTCGCAAAATGAGCGGAGTCTCCGCATAAAGTTATGGTCCAGACTGTATGCCACATCCAGGCGAAGTCCGTCAATATCAAATGTTTCGATCCAGAAGCGGACACAGTCTAATAAGTAGTCTGTGACTGCAGGATTTTGTAGATTCAGTTTGACCAGTTCGAAATGTCCTTCCCATCCCTCATACCAGAATCCGTCCTGATAACAACTGTCACCGTCAAAATTGATGTAGAACCAGTCTTTACAAGGAGAATCCCACTTCTTTTCCTGAACGTCCTGAAATGCCCAGAAACCGCGTCCAACGTGGTTGAAAACTCCGTCCAGCACGATTTTGATATGATGCTTATGCAGATCGTCACAGACATCCTGAAAATCTTCATTGGTTCCAAGGCGGCAGTCCACCTTTTTAAAGTCTCTGGTATCATAACCGTGATTGTCAGATTCGAAAATCGGATTTAAGAGAACAGAACCGATCTGCAGATTCTCCAGATAACTGCTCCAGTCTTTCAATTTCAGAATACGCGGAACGCAGATGCCATCGTTGTGAGTCGGGGCACCGCAGAATCCAATCGGGTAAATTTGATAAAATGTTTCGTTGTAAGCCCACATAATAAGTACCTCTGCTTTCTTATAGAATATGGATATTATAGCGTATTTTCGGGCTTTCGCAAAGGTTGGAGAAGGTGCGAAAAAATTTTTTTGAAAAATTTGAAATTTGTTGTTGACAATTGGTATACCCTTATGTATAATAGCTATTGTGTCACGGAGAAAACGACACGAAAGCGAATAACGGGGTGTGGCTCAGCTTGGCTAGAGCGCCTGGTTTGGGACCAGGAGGTCGCAGGTTCGAATCCTGTCACCCCGACTTCGCGGGTGTAGTTCAATGGTAGAACACCAGCCTTCCAAGCTGGATACGTGGGTTCGATTCCCATCACCCGCTTTCTTACAGAGTAATCTGTAAGGAGCCTATAAACGGGGATAAAGTTTATACGAGTCTGTAGCTCAGCTGGATAGAGCAACGGCCTTCTAAGCCGTAGGTCGAGGGTTCGAATCCCCCCAGGCTCGGTATGGTGGGTATGGTGCAGTTGGTTAGCGCGCCAGATTGTGGTTCTGGATATCATGGGTTCGAGTCCCATTACCCACCCTTTTCTTTTATAAGAAGCACTAGTTAAGCAGTGTCATAGTTGAGTTTACTAATGGGCTATCGCCAAGCGGTAAGGCACAGGACTTTGACTCCTGCATTCGCTGGTTCGAATCCAGCTAGCCCAGTTTACCTGGATTAGCGGGTATTATAAGAAAATAAGGGCGTGTAGCTCAGTTGGTAGAGCACTTGACTTTTAATCAAGTTGTCCGGGGTTCGAATCCCCGCACGCTCATTGTAGAACAAGCAGTTTTGCTTGTTTTATTTTTTCCAAAATTGTATATGCGGATGTGGCGGAATTGGCAGACGCGCTGGTTTTAGGGTCCAGTGGGCATCCCGTGCAGGTTCAAGTCCTGTCATCCGCAGACTACGAAGAAGCCTTGATTTTCAGGGCTTTTTTGCATGTCTGGGAAGAGTTTTGTTAAGTATTTCAGAACTCTGTTTTTGGTTACACTTGATTACACTTTCTGATGACAATGCATTTCAGTAGAAAAAAGAGAGCGAATGCCGCTCTCTTTTTGTTTCAATAGCTACTTTCTATAAGCAAATTTAGGAACGCCGTCTTCTGTGGGAACGGTTACTTCTCCCTGGATCAGCGGACGAGCATACCGGATAAAATCTTCTGTCACGTCAGAACCATCTGCAGTGATCCATGTAGCAGGGACGCATTTTTCCTGATTACAGATGACGTTGACGTCTTTTAAAACATAATCAATCTGATAGTCATCTCCGTCCAGACGTTCAAAAGCAACCATCTTTCCGCTGGCTCCGTTTAAAGCAGCTTTTACTCCGTAAGCTCCAGAAGCAATGGCTTCTTTCTGGTCTGTTTTGGAAAGCATGGAAGAAGAGCATCTCTGGCAGACATTGAGTTCTACAGAACGTACTTTGACGCCAAGGCGTTCTTTCACCAGATTTTCCAGATATTTTCCGGAACCTGTGAGCATTTTGTGGCCGAATGTATCTGTTCCGACATCATTGGAATATTCGCAGATGAATGTACCGGTGTT
Source organism: Mediterraneibacter gnavus ATCC 29149 (assembly GCF_008121495.1). NCBI lineage: Bacteria > Bacillati > Bacillota > Clostridia > Lachnospirales > Lachnospiraceae > Mediterraneibacter > Mediterraneibacter gnavus. Next base: position 1,597,232 of record NZ_CP043051.1, read on the forward strand.
GTCGTGGATTCCCTCGGAAATACATACTACCAGGTTTGGTGTAGTCTCCAGAGACGTACGGACTTTCTCAATAAAAGCATCCTGGTCAAAGTCTGTTTCCGGAAGGTAGATCAGAACCGGGTTGTCGTGTTCGAACTTTCTGGCCAGTGCGCTGGCAGCAGTGAGCCATCCGGCATGGCGTCCCATAATCTCAACAATGGTAACGGATTTTTTGTTGTCATAAACGGATGCGTCGATAGCAATCTCCCGCACAGTAGAAGCGACGTATTTTGCGGCACTTCCAAATCCCGGTGTGTGATCTGTCTCGACAAGGTCATTATCAATTGTTTTTGGAATTCCGATCACACGGATGTCGCTGCTGATCTTTTCGGCATAGCGGGAAAGCTTGCTGACAGTATCCATGGAATCATTGCCTCCGATGTAGAAGAAATATCCGATGTTGTATGCTTCGAAGCGTGCAAAAAGCTGTGGATAAACCGGATCGTTGAGATCTTCCGGAAGCTTGTATCGGCAGGAGCCAAGATATGAGCCGGGTGTGGTCCGGATCAGTTCCAGTTCTTTTGATTCTTCCAGTGGCGCCATGTCCATGACCTGATCATTTAAAAATCCTTCAATTCCATTTATCATCCCATAAACAGTGCCAATCTCGTCTTCGCGGTTTAATGCTTCGTATACAGTCCCGTAAAGGCTTGCATTGATAACGGCAGTCGGTCCGCCAGATTGTCCTACAACTGCATTTTTTTTCATAGTGTTCCTCCAATTTATCTTTTATAAAAATAAGTGTTCTCCCTAATACTATAAAGGAAGGAGTGGTATTTTACAATAAAATGGTTGGAAAAATAATAAAAGTACAGTATAATTGCTATATTGAAGAAAAGGAGTGTAGACATGAAATATATATCTTTTGCAATTCCATGCTATAATTCAGAGGCATATATGGAAAAAGCAATTCAGTCGATCCTGCCCGGAGGAGAAGATGTGGAGATTATTGTAGTTAATGACGGATCCTCAGACGGGACAAGCGAGGTTGCAAAAAAATACGAGGAAAAATATCCGGGGATCGTCAAAGCGGTAGACAAGGAAAACGGCGGTCACGGGGATGCGGTCAATACAGGTCTGGCGCATGCCACAGGTGTCTATTTTAAAGTAGTGGACAGTGATGACTGGGTAGATGAAGAGGCTCTGCTGAAGATATTGAGTGCAGTGAAGGGATTTGTGGATGCAGATTCTAAAGTAGACATGTTGATTTCTAATTATGTGTATGAGAAAGTTGGGATGACACATAAAAAAGTCATTCATTACCGCAATGTACTTCCGCAGAATCAGGTGTTCCGCTGGGATGATATCGGAAGCTTCCATCTGGACCAGTATATTCTCATGCATTCCGTGATCTACCGGACCGAGATGTTGAGACTCTGTCAGCTGAAGCTGCCGAAGCACACGTTTTACGTGGATAATATCTATGTATATTACCCGCTTCCTCATGTTCGGACATTATACTATATGGATGTGGACTTCTATCGCTATTTTATCGGACGAGAGGATCAGTCTGTGAATGAGAAAGTGATGATCAGCCGCATCGATCAGCAGATTTATGTAACAAAATCTATGATCTCTATGTATGAATTACGTATGGTAGAGAGTAAAAAGCTCAGAAAATATATGATCAATTATCTTGCTATTATGATGACAGTATCTTCGATTTTATGTATTCGTTCCAAGGTGAATGAGAATCTGAAGAAAAAGAAAGAGCTGTGGGTATATCTGAAGAAAAAAGATTATCGGACATATGTGAAGATCCGATATGGAATTCTCGGTCAGACCATGAACCTTCCGGGAAAATCAGGAAGAAAAGTTTCTTCTATGGCATACAGTGTGGCGAGAAGACTGATCGGATTTAACTGATTTCGTAAAATTTAAGAAGCAGAAGCATATTTTGCCAGTTATGATACATACTACTTTTATGAAACGAAAAAGGAGTGTGTATCATGACTGGTAATTTTTTTGAAAGCGAGACAAAGGAAAATCTGATGCGGGCGTTTGCCGGGGAGAGTCAGGCGAGAAACCGATATACGATTGCAGCAGAAAAAGCCCGTGAGAAGGGGATGTATACCATTGCGGACGTGTTTTTGTATACAGCAGATCAGGAGCGGGCACATGCAGAGCGGTTTTATGAGCTGCTGAAAGAGTTTACAGGGAGCACGATCCAGATTGACGGGACCTATCCGGTGGATCAGCAGGATACATTAGAAGAGCTTCTTAGAGCAGCGGAGCATAATGAAAAGGAAGAATTTGAAGATGTGTATCCTGCGTTTGGAAGTACGGCAAAGGCAGAAGGTTTTTTTGAGGCGGCGTCTACATTCTTCCAGATTGCAGAAATTGAGCATACCCATCAGGAGCGATTTCAGAAAATCGCAGAAATGCTGGAAAACGGCACCTATTACAGCCGGGAAGAACAAGGACGGTGGATCTGTACAAACTGCGGTTATATCCATGACGGGAAGCAGGCACCATCTGTATGTCCGGTGTGCCGTCACGAGAAGGGATATTTTCTTCCATATGAATATGCACCTTATAAAGGAGCCGGGAAATAGATGAGCCAAAAAGCAGAAAATCTTTTGAATCTTGCGTTGGACGCTACGAGTGAGGAGCGTGAAAAATCACTGGAGCTGGAGGTTGGGTATCAGCCTTTGGATCAGGAGTGGGATCTGATCATCAAATATTCGGGAAATCTGGAGGCGGTTCGTGAAATCGCCTCTTCTGTTACGGAATTATCGAATGAGTATGCAATTCTGACTGTGCCGGAATCCCGGATAGAGCAGTTGGCACAGATTCCGGAGATTGAATATATTGAGAAGCCGAAACGGCTGTTTTTTGAAGCGGCGAACGGAAAGAGAGTTTCCTGCATTCTTCCGGTACAAACAGCACCCCTGAAGCTGTTTGGGGCGGGCATTCTTACGGCAGTGATCGACAGTGGGATTGATTATTCTCATTCGGATTTTCGGAATCCGGATGGAACAACCCGAATTCGTGCATTGTGGGATCAGAGTATTTCGGGCAATCCGCCAGAGGGGTATTTTCTGGGAACGGAATATACACAGGAACAGATCAATGCAGCTTTGTCAGAGCAGGTAAAAGCCAGACAGGAGCAGATCGTACCAAGCCGGGATATATCCGGGCATGGCACGTCTGTTGCAGGGGTTGCGGCAGGAAACGGAAGAGGCAGTGTGGGGGGTATTTATATGGGAGTGGCGCCCCAAAGTGAGCTTTTGATCGTGAAGCTGGGAAATCCGAGACAGGGAGGGTTTCCGCGAACAACAGAGCTGATGCAGGGGGTGGACTATGTATTGAGAAAGGCGTTGGAATATCGGATGCCGGTGGCGATCAATATCAGTTTTGGAAATACATACGGTTCCCATGAGGGAACATCGCTTCTGGAGCGGTATCTGGATGATATGTCGAATTACTGGAAAAGTGTGATCTGTGTTGGGAGCGGAAACGAGGGAACATCCGCAGGGCATACTTCCGGCATGTTAAAAGAGCGGGAAGAGCAAAGAGTAGAGTTGGGAGTGCAGCAGAGAGAACCTGCTCTGAATGTACAGCTCTGGAAATCTTATGTAGATGAGGTGGATATTTCGGTGATCGGGCCGTCAGGGGTTCGTGTAGGGCCAATTTCCGAAAGGCTCGGAACGCAGAGATTTCGAATCGGGGGAACAGAAATCCTGCTTTACTATGGCAAACCAAGTCCATATCAGACCAATCAGGAGATTTATTTTGATTTCATCCCAACGGGTTCTTATATTGACAGTGGAGTCTGGCAGATTGTGTTGACTCCGAGAAAAGTTGTGACGGGAATTTATCAGATGTGGCTTCCGAGTCAGAGTGTTTTGAATCAGGGCACAGCTTTTTTAAACCCTGTGAGCAGTGATACACTTACCATTCCGTCAACTGCATCCAGAGTAGTAACAGTGGGAGCTTACGATGCAAGAAGTTTTTCCTATGCAGATTTTTCCGGACGCGGCGCACTGGAGAAGAATGCAGAGATGTGGGTGCAAAAGCCCGATCTTGCAGCACCGGGAGTGCGGGTAACGACAGCCAAGGCAGGAGGCGGTTACGGAGAATATTCAGGTACCTCATTTGCAGTGCCGTTTGTGACAGGAAGTGCGGCATTGTTGATGGAGTGGGGAATTATCCGCGGGAATGATCCATATCTGTATGGGGAGAAGGTGAAAGCGTATCTGAGAAGAGGGGCAAGACATCTGCCGGGGTATGAGCAGTGGCCGAATAATCAGCTGGGGTATGGGGTGCTGTGTGTGGAGGAGAGCCTGCCATTTTAAAAATGACATTGACATGTGTAAGGGAAAATGCAATAATGTGTGTAATAAGAAATGCATTGGAGAAAATATGAGAGAGAATACATATATAAAAATTGAAACATTATATAGAAAATACAGAGGTTATGTAGAGACAAAAAATCTTTTGGCAGAAGGATTTTCCAATCGTCAGATTTCCACTTTAGTAAATGAAGGTTATTTACAAAAGGTGTGCTATGGACATTATTGGCTTTCAGGTAAACAATGTAAGAAGCCGTTTGATTATAAATGTATCGAAGTGAGTCTAAGCAATCCTGATGCAGTTATTTGTATGAATAGTGCACTTTACTATCAGGGAGTATTGTCTGCTGAACCAGATTATTTATCTGTAGCTACAGAAAGAACAGATCGAAGTATGATGAAAATGGACTTTATGATACAAAGGCATTATTTTTCAAATAGAAATTTTAATATTGGAATAAGAAAACAAGAAACGGAGTTTGGAACATATAATATTTATGATATTGAACGTTCAGTTTGTGACTTGTATCGCTTAGAAGGAGAAACAGAAATAGAAGTAGGGATCGTAAAGAACATAAAGGAAAATAAATATTTGTATAATCGTTTATTAAAATATGCAGAAGTACTACAGATAAAACGAGGATTGTAAGAGAGGATATGACGCATGAAGAACAGAATTATAGATGTTCAAAATGTAAAAATTACTATTTCAAAAGAAGAATTAGATGATTATATCTGCATTACAGATATTGCAAAGGCAAAGTCAAATTCTGCCAGAGCGGCAGATGTAGTGCGAAATTGGTTGAGAAATCGTGGAACATTAGAATATCTGTCTGTATGGGAACAAATATATAATCCGGAATTTAAAGTGTTCGAATCTGAACACTTTAAAAAGCAAGCGGGATTATTGACATTTACTCCCAGTGTTTCTGAATGGATTAATAAAACAAACGCTATAGGATTATATGTAAAACGTGGAAAGTATGGAGGAACCTACGCCCATAAAGATCTTGCTTTTGAGTTTGCAGCTGCAATTAGTCCGGTGTTTAAATTATATCTAATAAAAGAATTCCAACGCTTGAAGGAAGAAGAAAACAACTCGAGACAGATAGAATGGAATGCGAAACGTTTTCTCAGCAAAAGTAATTATTTGATTCAGACAGATGCAGTGAAGAATTATTTGCTTCCACAGATAAATTATAGGGAAAATCTACAATGGTTGGCATATGCAGAAGAAGCAGACATATTAAATGTGGCACTATTTGGATTTACAGCGAAAGCATGGAGAGAAGCTAATCCAGAATTAGCAAAAAAGAGTAATGTCAGAGATTTTGCAACTATTAATGAATTGACAGTACTTTCTAATCTGGAATCTCATAATGCACAGATGATTAAAGAAAGAAAAGGGAAAGAAGAACGATTTAAGAGTTTACAGGAAATTGCTGAATATCAATTAAATGTTTTGAATACAGCAGAGCAGATAAAAAGGATAGAAAGCTGTGACAATAACGTAACATCCTCGGGGGTATTGTGCGTGGAGGAGAGCCTGCCATGAGAAATAATAGAGACTGTTGAAATATATAAATATATGTTATGCTGACAATAATAAAAGAAAAAAACTTGGAGTTCTTGAGAGGAGGAAAAGAAGATGAACCTGAAATTGGATGAGCTGACAAAAGAAGAGTTACAGAAAATCATAGAAAAGATAGCGAAGCGGCTGTCGAAAGAGCAGTATGAATATCTGCAGCATCTGATTACAGAATGTACAGAGAAAGAGAATACTGCCGATATTTCGCCTCAGAGTCTGATGGCCCAAGGATTTGTTGATGAAAAAATGTTGCAGATTGAAGAATGGAAGCAGCAGATAGAGGACGGTAAATTATATTTGGATACAGAAGAATATGAGGACTACGGGGACGATTACTGGGATAGAGAATGGATAATAGAGTACTATGATAATCAGCAGATTGGGGATAAGATCATGTTTATGATGCGATTTGCAAATGATTGTATCAATGACAGGCGTTATCAGGAAGCAAATTCTATTTATGAGTGGCTGTGGGAAATGGAAGTGGGTACGGATTATGAAGATGGGGAATTTGTGGATTTGGATACACTGGCGGAGAATGGTATTATTGCCACAGATATGAAACAGCTGGCATTACAAACCTTATATGCGAATTATCAGGTGTTGAAAAAGGAAAAAAGGGCAGAGATGCTTTATCTGTATTTCAATCATTCTGCTTTTAAAAACCTGCATATGGAAGAGATATTCCATGTTGGAAGGGAAGCGCTGAAGGATCAGAAACAATTCTGGGAGGATTGGATCGTTCTTCTGAAAAACAAACAGGGTGATATCGCAGGGCGGCTTTTAAAAGATGCAGTCTTGTATTCTCAGGGAATAGACGGACTTGTCCATATTGCAGATGAAAGTGCAGCAGTACACCCTTCGCTTTATCTTGCTGCTATGGATGTGTATGGCAAAGCACAGGATTATGAAAAGATAGAAAAAACAGGGGAAAAAGTTCTTGAGAAGGTTAACAGACAATTGAAGATCAGAGCAGAGATATGTTTGAAAGCCGCATATGCTTCATTCCGTCTTGGACATGAAGAAAAAATGATGAAGTTTTGCTGGGAGTGTTTCTGCTCAGAGTCAACAGAGAAAAATTTTCTGCGTCTGTTTGGGACAAAGGAAATGGCAGCGCAATATGGAATGCGTGGAAAAGAAGTGCTTAAAAACAGAATCAGGGGAAATTGTGAAAATGATATAAGGAATACAGAACTGCACCGGAATATCATAGATGGTTATAGTTATTATTTTCTTAGTTTTTATATGGGGGATTTTATATCTGTGAAATCAGCATCTAAAAATCCGGCGGGTTCTCTGGGATGGAGTTCTTCTTTTATTCGCTATGGAATTCGGTTGTTTTTGCTCTATTTATATAGTAAATCTCTGCCCTCTAAAGCCGCGGGGAGTATTGCGAATTATGTTGGATTCCCAGATATGAAAGATGCTGATTGTGTAATGGGATTTGAGCAGGAAATAATAGAAGAGAGCCAGTTGCATAAGGTAAGTGTATTCTGGAATTATTTTCAGAGATGGAAAGCGTATTACCCGATCGAACAGGCAGAAAAGAAGAGTATTCTGTCTTGGGCGGAAAAAACGGTATATAGCAGAGCGGATGCAATCGTGTCAGGAAAGCATCGAAATCAATACGCAGAAGTTGCGGTTTTGCTGGCAATGGTAGGAGAAATCAAGGAAGATATGGGAACGGCGAGAGCCAGAGAAGAAATTTTTGCGGAGTATAAAAGAAAATATCCAAGACATTCTTCGTTTCAGAAAGAGATGAAATACTATTTTGATGTAAAGTGAAGGTGTCGGGGAGTTTGTCTGGAAAGATATTTCATGAATTAAAAATGGAGAATAGAGTAAAATGGGAATGCTTCAAAAAAAAGAAAACAAGGGACTGACATATTATGAGGTAATGCATGGAAACAGGAAAACTGGAAGAGTTGAAGAGATATCAGACAGGAGAAAAGCGGGGAGAGAAAATATATGGTTGACTGGAGAAAAATTCCTAAAATAGATGCACATATTCACTTGACTCCAAAGGATGTCATAGATGCTAATATAGATTATGACGGAAGATTTATTGTGAATGGTTCTATAGATGATTATGAAAAAATAATGAAAACATATAATATTGAATGTGCTTTTATTATGCCATTTAATGATCCATATATGCTTTCTATGGAACCAGCAGTGGAAGCAGTGAATAAGAATATGAAAAATATGCGAATGATCATAAAATTCTCATAGAACTCCATTCTTATCCAAGGGAGAAATTATTGGATGATGTATGTTCTCCTGCCAGGATTAGAAATGTAGTTGGAAAATATTCAAACCTTAGATTGTCAATTGCTCATTTGGGTGGATTCCAATATGAAGAATTATATGGATTAAATGCATACTTTAATTTATCAGCGGTCTTACCTGATTTGGTGGATAGAATGGGCATAGAAAATACGAATATAGTTTTGCGTTCTTTAGGGGTTGAAAAGTTAGTATTCGCAACAGATTATCCCGATAGCAGAAGCATACGTGCAATAGAAATTTACGATACATATTGTGATATTTTGGGACAAATGGATTTTACACAAGAAGAAGCTGAAAATATTTGTAAATATAATGCTTTAAGAATGTCAGGGTTGCAGTAAGCAGATATGAAGAAGGGACTGCCTATTCCGACAGTCCCCCTGTTTCAAGTATCATCCTCCCGATTTTTTCTGTTTCATTCTCTTAATGACTTTCAGTCGTGTGAATTCTTCCCGTTCTTTTTCTTCCAGTGCATTGGTGATATTGTAAACCAGTTCCGTATACATTGGAATGGTGATATTTTGCAGCGCATTTGCCCGCTTCTGTGTCTTTTTAATGTTAGTGGCAAGGCGATATGCTGCGTTTTCCACCATGGAAAGTTTTACCGTCAGATCTTTTACTTTTCGGAATGCATCTGCAGCCAGGTCTACGCTCTCGCGGGTTGTACTGAAAGCGTAGGTCGGCGCAGGCACGGAAGGGGTGTATTTTACGTGGGGAATCTCGGTTCCCATAATACTTCTGGTCTGAATGGTGATGGAGTTTTCAATCGGAACGGTATAGGCAATCTGAGAGACCATGTTGATACCATGCTCGATATTGGCACGCTGCAGGCACTGATACGCATAGGTAAAGGTGCTGTCGATCTCATCCTGGATATCTCGTGCCTCATCGATCAGGTCCATCAGTTCCCGGATCAGAATGTTTCGTTTTTTGTCCATCAGTTCATAGCCTTGTTTTGCAAGGGTGAGGGAATTTTTGGCAAGCATGAGATTCCCTTTGGTAGGAAATGTACGCGGATCCATAGAATCCCTCCTTTAGTTCTGATTTGCGATGGAGCCCGGACTGGATGTGGCAGTCGTGGTGTCATCGTAAATTGTTGGATGATAGTATTTATCCAGAATCTTCGTATCCACACGGTCCAGCTCTTCTTTTGGAAGACGGCCCAGAAGTTCCCATCCGAGATTCAGGGTTTCTTCCATGGTGCGGTTTTCTTCCGGACCCTGCCCGATATATTTCTCTTCAAATTCTTTTCCGAATGCCAGATACTGTTTGTCAATCGGGGAGAGTTCATCTTCTCCGATAACAGAAGCCAGGTTTCTTGCATCGCCTACTTTGGCGTAAGCAGAGAATAACTGGTTTGCCAGATCCTGATGATCCTCTCTTGTGTATCCGGCTCCGATTCCGTCCTTCATCAGACGGGAAAGGGACGGCAGGATACTGATCGGCGGATAGATGGACTGTCCGTTTAAGGTGCGGTCCAGAACAATCTGTCCTTCGGTAATGTATCCGGTCAGGTCAGGAATCGGGTGTGTGATATCATCGTTTGGCATGGTCAGGATCGGAAGCTGCGTCACGGAGCCGTTGACACCCTGTACGATACCGGCTCTTTCATAAAGTGCAGCAAGTTCACTGTACAAATATCCCGGGAATCCTTTTCGACTTGGAATTTCTCCCTTAGAAGAGGAAACCTCACGCATGGCTTCAGCGAAAGAAGTCATATCAGTCAGGATAACCAGAATGTGCATATTTTGTTCAAATGCCAGATATTCTGCCACGGTCAGTGCAACCTTCGGCGTAATCAGACGTTCCACGACAGGATCGTTTGCGAGGTTCAGAAACATGGCAACGTGGTCGGCAACGCCGCTTTCTTCAAAAGTTCTGCGGAAGAAGTCGGCAACATCATGTTTGACACCCATGGCGGCAAATACAATGGCAAATTCTTCATCGGAATCATCTCCGAGAGACGCCTGCTTTACGATCTGGGCTGCCAGCTGGTCATGAGGAAGTCCGTTTCCGGAGAAGATCGGCAGCTTTTGACCGCGGATCAGGGTGGTCAGTCCGTCGATTGCAGAAATTCCGGTTCGGATATAGTTTCGCGGGTATTCCCGCATGACCGGGTTGAGCGGCAGGCCGTTGACATCTCGTTTCAGCTTGGAAACAATGGGACCCAGATCGTCAATGGGTTCTCCGATTCCGTTGAATGTACGACCCAGCATATCCGGGGAAAGTGCGATTTCCATCGGATGTCCGGTCAGTCGTGTGTGTGTATTTTTCAAAGACATGTTCTCAGAGCCTTCAAAGACCTGAATCACAGCTTTGTCTTCATATAGTTCGATAATTCGTCCAATCTTGCGTTCGGATCCACCTATGACAAACTCTACGATTTCGTCAAAGAAAGCTCCCTGTACGCCCTCCAGAGCGATCAGAGGGCCGTTAATGCTGCTGAGTCCTAAATATTCGATTGACATGAGCAAAATCCCTCCTTATGCGTTCTTTTCCAGTACATGCTGGTAAAATGCGTCAATGTCTCGGTGATACTGGGCAAACAATTCCAGCCGGTCGTTCGGTACATCATATTTGATGGCGATGACGCGGTCGAAAATATTTTCCGATTTGAGGACGGACATGGGGTGTCCCATCGTTACCAGTGCGCGTGCCTGTTTGTAAAGATATAAAATCGTATCCATCATTTTGAACTGCTTTTCCATGGATACGCAGGTATCATCCTTGTGGAATGCGTTCTGCTGAAGGAATCCCAGACGGATGACTCTGGCGATTTCCAGGATCAGTTTCTGATCGTCCGGCAGCACATCGCTTCCGATCAGTTTGACGATTTCCAGAAGGCTGCTCTCCTGATTCAGCAGCGCCATGAGGCGGTTTCGATAGTCCACGAATTTCGGCGATACATTGTCCTGATACCAGGGCGAGAGGTCATTTAGATACTCACTGTAGCTGGTAAGCCAGTGGATGGCAGGGAAATGTCTTGCATAGGCAAGGCTTTTGTCCAGTCCCCAGAAACAACGCACGAATCGTTTGGTGTTTTGTGTGACCGGCTCGGAGAAATCACCGCCCTGTGGAGAGACCGCTCCGATGATGGTGACAGATCCGTCAGTCCCGTTTAAATTGTGCATCATGCCGGCGCGCTCGTAAAATCCGGACAGCCGGGATGCAAGATAAGCCGGGAAACCTTCCTCTGCCGGCATCTCCTCCAGACGGCCGGACAACTCACGCAGAGCTTCTGCCCAGCGGGAGGTGGAGTCCGCCATGATCGCTACATCATATCCCATATCCCGGTAGTATTCTGCCAGTGTCAGACCGGTGTAGATGCTGGCTTCACGGGCAGCAACCGGCATGTTGGAAGTATTAGCGATCAGTGTAGTGCGGTCCATCAGAGGATTTCCGGTCTTTGGGTCGATCAGTTCTCCAAATTCCTCCAGAACCTGTGTCATCTCGTTTCCACGTTCTCCGCATCCGATATAGATAATGATATCAGCGTCAGACCACTTGGCAATCTGATGCTGTGTCATGGTCTTTCCGGTTCCGAATCCGCCGGGAATGGCGGCAGTTCCGCCTTTGGCGATTGGGAACATGGTATCAATGATACGCTGTCCGGTGACAAGTGGGATTGAAGCCGGAAAACGATGGCTTGTCGGGCGGGCAGTACGGATTGGCCAGCGCTGTGCCATTGGAAGCTGTTTTTGATCTCCGCTGGAAAGTTCCAGTGTGATCAAAGGCTCTTCAATTGTGTACGCTCCGTCCTCCACGATTTGAATCACGGTTCCCTCCAGATCAGGCGGTACCATACATTTATGCGTGATCGCGTGAGTTTCGGGTACTTCTGCGAAAATATCTCCGCCGTGGAGATAGTCTCCCACAGAAACGGTGATGTGGGCGGCCCATTTTTTCTCTTTATCCAGAGAGTCAACGGAAACACCGCGGGTGATAAACGCTCCCCCGGATTCTGCGATCCGCTCCAGAGGGCGTTCGATTCCGTCAAAAATGTTGTTTAAAATTCCGGGCGCCAGTGTTACAGACACCGGATTTCCCGTTGCAATGACTTCTTCGCCGGGGCGAAGTCCGGTTGTTTCTTCGTAGACCTGAATGGTGGTCATGTCTTTATCCAGTGCAATGACCTCGCCGACCAGCTTTTCCCGTCCTACATATACCATTTCAGACATACAAAATCCGGTATTGCCTTTCAAATAGATGACAGGCCCGTTGATTCCATAAATTCTTCCAGTCTTAAACAATGCTGTCACCTCCTGAGAATAAGAATTTGTCGTATTCGTTGCGCAGTGCGGTCTTAAAAGAATGATCGATCAGAATATTGCGGCTGCGGATGACGGCACGGATACCGCCTGTAAAGTCTTCCGCACTGATCGTCAGGTGGATGCCGGTGGCATCTTCCAGAGAAGAACGCTTTTCCTCATCTGAAGGATTGAGATAGATCGTCATCTCTTCTCCGTTTGCGAATACGATCGCATTGTGAATACAGCGGAGCAGAAAATCATCGTATTCTGCGGTTTTCATATAATCATTTACCAGGGCGTATGCCTCCTCAAAGATCTTGTCTTTTAGTTCCTGCTGAATGCGGCCCTGGCGGCGTTTTAAATCCAGCTGGGCGCGCGCCATTGCCTGGTTTTTCTGCTGTCTGGCATTAACAGTTTCCGCTTTGATACGAGTCTGCATCTGTCGTTTTGCTTCAATTTTATGGTCTTCAAATACTTTTTCCAGTGCATCACGGTAAGAGTCAATAATGGCATTGCTCTCGGCTCTTGCTTCTTCCATGGAAGTCGTGCGCAGATGGTTGATCTTTTCTTCTAAAGTCAAGAGGATCTCCTCCTTTAAAAATTTTTGCCTTACAATTTCAGTCCGATGGCTTCGGTAATATATGAGGTGATAAAGTCTTTTTTGCGTCCCGTTCCGTGCCGGTCCGGGATTTCGATCAGCAGAGGGATTTTTCGATCCAGACGGAATTCATCCAGAATGTCCGGAAATTCCCGTCCGAATTTTTCGGTCAGAAGTACAATGCCGATGGATTTGTCCTGCAGAACCTTTTCTAATTGTTCTCGCAGTTCCTTTCGTTCATGTACGACGACACCGTCCACACCTGCAAGGCGCATTCCCGTGTAAGTATCGACATTATCACTGATAAGAAACATTTTCATCTTAGAGTTTACCAAGGATCATGAAGGAGATGATCAGTCCGTACAGACAAACACCTTCCGCAAGACCTACGAAAATCAGAGATTTACCGAGTACACTGGAGTCTTCGCTGATTGCGCCTAAAGCAGCGGAGGCTGCACTTGCAACGGCAATACCACCACCGATACAGGAAAGTCCGGTAACCAAAGCAGCTGCGAGATAGCCGAGTCCGGTGGACAAAGAAGAGGAAGCGGCTGCGGCATCAGCGGCCTGTACCTGTGGGCCTGCAAACATCATGATGGAAGTAATCACGAATGCGCCAAAGAAGAAAAAGACATTCGTTCCGATGGCACGTTTGTATTTTTTTCGGTTCCTTTCCCCGATCAGATAGTATCCGAATGGGATGATAATGCTTAAGATCAGTGCTGCGATGAGAATAAGTTTTGTTGTAAGTGTCATAATTGGAATCCTCCTTTAAGAACGTTTCTTTTTTGTAGTTTGAGTTTTGGTATATGGGTCAAAAGCTCTTCCGCTTCCTTTATAGAAACGGCTGAACATCTCATAATATTCCAGACGGAGTACCTGAATTCCTACAATCAGGCCTTCCATACCGCATACGAACAGGTTGCCTAATACGACAACGATCCAGTTCGGGGAGCCGGATTCTGCGCCGGCGAGCATCAGCACGACTTCCATCATGGCAGCGTGGCTGACGGCAAATGCACCGATACGAACGAAAGAAAGGGTGTTGGAAAAGTAACTCAGCAAGGTTTCGAAAATCTCGAAAAATCCCTGTACAAAGAACATTGCCTTTCCTTCTTCCATCTTGTCTGCGCGTTTCTGGATCTTCCGCGTCAAAGGTTCCTTGAACAGAATGAGAAGCAGCGGAATGCCGAACATCACTGCAAGGACGATTCCTGCCGGTGTCTTGTGTCCTGTCATAAAAAGTACGATCGTTGCCACTGCGGAAGCGTAAAATACAAGGCCTGCCATTCCATTTGCGTCAAACCATGCATTTTCTACATCGTGAGACCGGAGCGCATTGACGATGTGCAGGATCATGGCGAGGATGATCAGCCCCATACCAAACGCTACGGACACGATAAATACAGTGTTCAGCTTACCGATGAACGGCAGTGTGGTCATGTGATCGATCGGCCTTAGCCAGATTGGTTCTATGATATCTTCAAACCCGAAAATACTTCCGAACATAAATCCGAAGATTGTAGAAAATACACCTGCACATGCAATAATTCCGGCAAGCGGTTTTTTCTTAAAATGATAGATCAGAAAACCACCAATCAACAGCAGCAGTCCCTGCCCCACATCACCGAACATAACTCCGAAAATAAAGGAGTAGGTGACAGCAACAAAAATAGTCGGATCGATCTCGTTGTGAGCAGGAAGTCCGTACATGCCGATGAACATTTCAAATGGTTTGAACAGCTTCGGGTTCTGCAGCTTGACCGGAGGATCTCCAAAATAAGTGTTCCGGTCTTCTTCCACGACAACAAATACCTTGTCATCATCCTTGACTTCTTCCATAAAGCGGGCAACGTCGTCTTCTGACATCCAGCCGCATAAAATGTAGTAGTCTTCTTTCTGATCTTCCATCCGGGCTGCCATTTTCCGGACATCGAAATTGTGGGCAAGCTCTTCCAGACGCTGCTTTGCAGCTACGATCTGAGGGGCTTTTTTGACAAGCATGTCGGCTGCCTCTTTATTTAGATCCTCAATTTTTCGAGAAATATCGGCAATCTGACGGTTTAGTTTCTGGCAGGCATCTGCCGGTGTTCCGGTGTATTCATCCGGAATGGTGATCTTTTCAAAATGCAGGGAACGGAATACAGCATCCACTTTCTGAGATTCTCCGGGTGAAACAAAATATGCACCGTAGAGATAGCTTTCGTCCTGTTCTCCTTTGACAAAAATTGCACCAAGATCATCGATCAGATATTTTTCCAGGCGGCCGTATTGTTCTACCGGAATCCGTCCAAACCGGTAGTTGATGTATTTGTAGCGCAGAATCCGGTCCAGTTCTCCGTCCAGCGGACGAAATGGCTCAATGAGCTTTTGCTTGTTTGCAAGTGTTTCTGTTTCTTTTTTGAGCTTTTCTTTCTTTGCCTGGATCTTGAGATACGCCTCATTTGTAGTGCGGATCAGTTCGAAAATATCATCCAGACCAAGAGAGGTATCCGGGGAAATTTCATCGGCATTCTCCAGATATCCGGCGAATTCTTCGGCTTTGCCAAGTGCATCCTTGTAAGGATTGATCTCCACGAACGGCCGGAGATTATCCACAGTTTTTAATTCCGACAAAGCAGATTCGAGCTGGATCTCATATCTGGACAGATAGAGATCTGTCACCCGGTCGATATCATTTCTTGGGCCGGATATATTGATGAATTTCATTTTTACAATCATTAAATCTTTCCTCCAACATATCCTAAAGTCTCGCCAGAATTTAATCCGTAACGGATACATTCCATGGCGGTGGTCAGTTTTCGAAGTTCTTCTTCTTTTAAAAAGAGATACATGTTGATCGAAGCAATCGAATAGGGATTCTGTCTCCGGTCAGCTGTATATAGATGGTACAGGCAGTCCTCATACATCTGCTCGATCGTTAAGTCCTGTTCAAAATTATAATGTCTTGCGTATGGCGTCTTTTGAAGGACAGCAAAAAATTCATCCATATTAGATGCTTCTGCCATGGCTTTTATCTGCTCCACAGAAATCCGGTAATGAATCGGGATCAAAAGGGAGTAAATATCGGCTTCCTTCAAATTAAAATGCTTTTTGGCCCGGTAGATCCACTGCATATTCAGCAGATCAATCTTGGAGCCACAGTCTCTGGTGAAAAGCTCCAGTTCTTTTTTCTTCAGAAACTTTTTGCGCTCTTTCCACATGGCGGTAAAATAATAAAGGTTCAACGCAAGATCGTAATCAAACAGGGTGACAGACTGACTGTCTTTTAGTTTTTTCAGCGGTTCGTAATACTCTGTGCCTTTCAGATTTTCTACGAGCTGGTCCGTTGTTCTGGAGGTGATCAGCTTTTCAATGGAAATCTGCGAGTATTTGTCAAAAAACGGTTTCTTGTGGTTCAGATCAAATGGTTCCTGATAATGATTGATGACAATGCGCAGGCAGTAATTGATCAGATCCACCTCATACCGCTTTAAGTAAAGTTTTAAAAACTTTCTCTGATTCGGTCCGCAGAAACGGTAAATCTTTGTGTAATCGTGGTACAGCGAGAGAATCAGCACTTTTTCGATGTTGCCTCTGTGCAGCATGGTCTCATCCATATCCTGAAGTACATCCTGATAGGAAGAATTTGCATTTAAATAGGAAACCAGTTCGGTGATACTTGTAAGAGCTGATATCTCCTCAAACTGTTCATCTGTGAGCAGTCTGGCTTCCATGGCACGCAGCTTGGTGATGATCCCACTGTATTCGAGTAAGTTTCCCATATGTTACACCTCTGTGATTCGTTTTAAAATTTCCTGTGCATAAAGTGTGTGCCTGCTTTCGTATTCTTTCTTGAGTGCAAGTACACAACTGTCGTTTGATTCTGCCTGCTGATCTAAGAGAGTCTGCGTATCTGCTTCCAGAGCTTCCCGGATTTTTTGCAGATGTGCCTGTGTCTCTTGTTCCAGATCCAGATCAAACTGCTTTCGCTTTTCTTCATATTCTTTATCCAGGACGGATTTTTGAAGTTCCGCATGTTCTGCGATCGCAGATGCGGCAGATTCGATCTCCGTCAATTTGTTAATAATAGACTCCATAAAAAGCCCCCTTTTTAGTCAGAATATATAATACACTATCATACACCTTTTGGCTGAAAAAACAATCACTTTGTCGATTATTTTATGATTTTTCATAAAAATTCATATGAAAATAATCAAAATAGTCATATTTGTCTGTTTTCTGGAATATATAGTTTGTACAAAACTATGAAAAAATAAAGTGCAAAAAGCAATATATTACATAAAAATAACAATAAAACACTAGAAAACAGGGGGTGTGGTAAAATATAATAAAAATGATAAGTATATTGTGGAAAAACTATTCTTTTCACAGTATAAATTTGGGGCAAAACAAGGAGGAATACTATGAAGAAAGGAAAAAAAGGCCTTGCATTGGCAATGACACTGGCAGTCACAATGACTTCTGTGCCAACAGCTTTTGCGCTGGATGGCAATGCACAGCCGACAAAGCAGCCGGATAATCAGTTGGGTCAGAGAGATACAAAAGCGATTTCCTACAAGTATACAAAGCTGGATCAGGCACCAATGAAGGAAAGTGTGCAGGCAAGCTCTGAGAATACGCCGATGCAATGGAGTGAAGGCCCGGCAAATCTGGCATTTGATGGGGATGTTAATACAGGATGGCATACCGATTATAACACACATCAAGGTCCGTATACGATAGAATGGAATTTGGGCGGAACCTATAAGATTGGAAAAGTGGAATATACTAGAAAGAAGACAGGAGCTGCCGGAATCTGGAAAGAAATTAAAATTGAAGTGAAAAATGGAGAAACTGGCAGTTGGCAGACTGCATATAATGGTACAATTGCAGAGACTGCAGATGGAGCAAGTACTGATATTACATTTGAACCAGTCGATGCAAGTGATGTAAAAGTTACGGTAGTAAAAAGTTATGATAATCCAGAAGGAAAATATGCTTCTGCCGGAGAAATCAATGTTTACTCTGCAACAAAAGAAGTGACTCTGGTAAATCCGATTAAAATCTTACCGGAAGAGGGTAAGACCACCACGATGAAAGAAGGCGAGACTCAGCAGTTCCGATATGAGTTGACGCAGGAAGCTGAAGAAGCGGGCGGAACCGTAAAATGGAGAGTTCAGGACAGTAGTATTCTGAAGGTGGATGAGAACGGTTTTGTGACAGCAGTTAGTGCTGGAAAAGGAAAAGTATCAGCCAATTATAAATTGGGAAATACAACCTATAATACATACATCGACGTTACTGTAGAAAAAGTAGAGACAGAATGCACGATTAGCCTGAACGGAACACAGTACAAAGGAATGAGTCTTCAGGAAGTTGTAGAACAATCAAAATTAACAGAATTAACGAGCGTAAAATTTGAGAGCGGTGTGATTCGTGATGCAGATTTTGATTATTTGAAAAAGTTCAATCGTCTTCAGTGGACATTGAAAGAATTCAGTATTGGTGACGATGTCAAATTACGGGGACTCAGTGGAGATGCCATTCCATTGAATGCTTTTTATGCATCGTATCCGGGATATAACATAGAAAAAGTATATCTTGGAAAAAATGTAAAAGGAATGGGAATGAATGCATTCGGAATGTGCAGAAGCTTAATCAGTTTTGAAGCACCTGGTCTGGAAGAAATGCATACTACTGCTTTGAACCGAGTGAATGGATTGGCGGAATTAAACCTGCCGTCATTAAAAGTAGTGAATGGTCCATTGTTTGGTAATATGAGCAATAGTACGACAGAAACAGTAAAACTTCCGGCTGTTACAGAGCTTGATGATGATGCGTTTAAATATTTAGGAGCATTAAAGACGCTGGAATTAGGCGCAACACCTCCGTCGTTGAGTATTTCTGCCGGTGAGTTGAAATTTGCAAAAGGTGTCGTAGATAATCTGAAACTTGTGATTCCGGAAGGTGCGTTAGATGCATATAAGGCAAGTCCTGGATATAATGCAGAGCAGAATACATGGTATGGAATCAAACTTTCAGAACCTCAGGAAGAAGTTCATATCAATGCAACGATCAACGGAACAGCTGTTGACGGTGCGAGCCTGGAAAAAGCAGTTGAAAAATCTGGTGTAGCTGTGGATGCGGTGACTTCCTTGACAATCAATTCCGGAAAAGTAACACAGGAAGATCTGGCTTATTTGAAGAGCATTTCAAGACTTGAAACATTCGAAATGAATGTTGGAGACAATCTGCAGTTGATCGGAATGGATGGACAGCCTACAACTGTATTAAGTAAAGATACCGCAGTGATTGAATTTGCACCTAAACGTGCCGGAAGCAGCCGCGCAGATATGACAACACTCACATTGGGCGGTATTACAGAAATTTACAATGGAGGATTAAAAGCATATGACTCTATTGAAACGATTCATATGCCAGATGTTGTTACAGTAGGAGCAAGTGCTTTTGGCTTGGGAGCATGGTTAGAGACATTAGATCTGTCCAGTGCAAAGACAATTGGAGCTAATGCATTTAATGGATGTAAGCGTTTGGAAAGTCTGACAATGAATGCAGTCGAGACACTGGGAGAAGGATCCTTTAAATACACAGATGCGCTTGATAGCCTGACACTTCCTGCTACGATTAAAAATATTGAAGATATTCGATTTGGAATTTGTAAAAATGGAAATAAGAGCGGTGCTAAAATTACAATTTTGGCAACAACTCCACCGACTGTTGACAGTGCGGCATTTACCGGTGTATCTAGTGTGACACGGCCGGCTACTGTGACAGTACCTCAGGGAGCGCTTGCTGCATATGTAGCTCAGGTAAATCCAAAGGCTGATGTAGCGAAAGTACTGAAGAGACAGGATATCAATTGGAATTCGTTGTATTTAAGAGAAGAAGGCTCTTCTTTGGTGGAATATAAGGCAAAATGTGGCACATGGGCAGATCAGTATGCATATGTAGCAACAGGCCAGACGATCACAGCAGATAAGTTGGCGGCTCTGCATAAAGATGATCAGAAGAACTTGAAAGAAAACGAAGAACTTAAAGGCTGGAATACAAAGAAAGATGGTTCCGGTGATATGGTGACAGCAGAAACGGTTGTATCAGAAGAAATGACCGTTTATCCGGTGATCGGAGAAAAAGCAGAAGAGATTCATATCACTGCAAAAGTAAATGGCGGAGAGTCTCTCGGTGGAGAAACTCTTGCAAAAGTAGTAGAAAAAGCAAATACGACAGCAGAAGGAGTTACATCTCTGGTGATTGAGTCCGGAAAAGTAACCCAGGACGATCTTGCAACATTGAAGAGTATGACAAGACTGACAAATCTGGAAATGAATCTGGACGGAGATCTGGAGCTGATTGGTGCAGAAGGAACAGCAACGACAGTATTACCGGCTGAGTTATTCATAAAATCCAGTCTGGAGACAGTTTCCTTGGCAGGATTTACAGAGATTGGAGAAAGCGCTTTTAAGGATACAAAATATCTGGAAAGTGTCACCATTCCGAATGTGACAGTGATTGGAGCCGGAGCATTTGCAAATACAGCGAGACTTGAGAGTATTGAACTTCCTGCAGTGACAGAAATTGGCGCAAGTGCATTTGCAAGAGCTCAGAAATTAGAGACAGTAACAATGCCAAGTGTTGTGACGATCGGAGCGTCAGCATTCGAACATACATTGGTAGAGGATGTAACACTCCCTGCTACGATCACAAGTATTGGATCCAGGGCATTTGTTGGTAAACCAAATGGTAAGAGAGAACTGCATATTACGATTGAAACAGCAACACCACCGACAATTGATGGTTCTTTTGCAACACATGCCGATGCTTATGTGAAAGTTCCAGACGGTTCTCTTGGAGCATATTTGCCGAATCTGGATCTGAGCAAACCATTTAAAAATTCAGGAGATACAAAATGGGGCGGACTTCGCGTGATTGATAATGCGCAGAAACTGCTGACTTATCATGGAGTGAACAGCTGGGATAAGATGTACGCATATGTGGTAAGCGGTACAGCGATCACAGAGAGCAGATTCCCGACTACATTTGAAAATGGAGACAAGATCTTAAGTGGATGGAATACATCAAAAGACGGAACAGGAACACCGGTGGATGCCAACACAGTTGTAACAGAAGATATGACGCTGTATGCACAGTGGAGCGAACCGGCAGTGGATCTGGATGTTGCCGTATCTTATTCAAATGTGGATGAAGCAGGCGAAACAATCTGGACAAATCAGGATGTGACCGTGACTCTGACAGCAAACGAACCTGTTCAGGATATTGAAGGATGGACTCGCGTATCCGATACCGTGCTGACAAAAGCTTACAGCCAGAATGGAACCTATAGCGTTACGGTAGTTTCCAATGACAATCAGCAGAAAGAAGTGACCTACACGGTAGCAGGCATTGACAAACAGGCTCCGAATGTAAGCGTCAAAGGCGAAGGAAATGGAGATCGTTTCCGCAAGATCACAGGAATCGCAGTGCACGATACAGAAGGTGTCAAAGAACTGAAGGTCAATGATACAGTTACAGAGATCAACAGCAAGTACAAATACCTGACAGACATCGAAAAAATCGGTGTAAAAGAAGGAGAAAATACAGCAGTTGTTGTAGATCAGGCAGGAAATGAAAAGACAGTGACATTCCACTATGATACCGTTGCTCCGACATTCCAGTGGATCGTGGACAACAGTAAACTGGAACAGTCCAAAGAAGTACGTCTTGAGACAAGCGAAGAGATCCAGCTTCCGGGTGAAGGATGGTCTCTGAAAGGCCAGGAAAACGGAACTTATGTCTATGTGAAGACCTTTACAGCAAACTGGAAAGACAAAGCATTTACAGTGACAGACCTTGCAGGCAATGTATCAGAACCGCAGTTTGTAGAAGTAAAACGCATCGACAATACAAAACCGGCAGTGGTAGAACTGACACAGGATATCACAGACTGGACCAAGAAAGATGTAACTGTGACGATCAAGACCTCTGTAGACTGTGCAACACCGGAAGGATGGAAGAAAGTCAATAAGAGAACCTTCACAAAAGTATTTACTGCAAGTGGAGAATACAGCGTTACCCTGACAAGTGCAACAGGAGTGACAGGAGATGCGTATGTATTTAGCATTACAAACATTGACAAAGAAGCACCGGTGATTGATTATGCAGCCATTGAAGCAGCAAAGGGATATAAGAGAGAGATCCCGTTGAATGAGGGAGAAGAGTACACAGAAGAACAGCTGACAGAGATGTTCACAAAACCGGAGTGGGTAAAAGATAATTCCGGCACAGCAGCATTTAAAGTAGACAAATGGGGTCTGGAACACGGTCTGGATGGATATCAGCCATTTACATCCAAGACACCTGGTGAATATAAAGTTCGCTTCTATGCATACGATGCAGCTGGAAACAACAGCAGTTTTGATGTTTATGTGAAAGTATTAGAGCCGGAAGTAGAAGAACGCACGACAACAGTAAATTATACGGTATTTATTGACGGCCGTGTTCGTACCGGACAGTGGACACATACAGGAACTGAGACGGGAGAATTTAGATTTGATCTGTCTATGGTAAAAAATCTGCCGGCAAGCTATGAACTGGAAGAGGGAGAAGAAGGATATCGGATGCTGCAGTATGGTGATATGACTTCGGTAACGTTCTACCTTACAATAAAATAAAGAGCAGAGTTTTTAGATTCTGTAAACAGTTTTAAATCCGCCTGAGCAAACGAGGGAAAATAAAATCTCCGTCTGGTCAGGCGGAAATTTTGTATAGAAAAAAATATTTATAAGAATTTTATTTTGGTATATTCTGGTTTTCTGCTATAATATAATGGTCCGTTGAAAGGACATTTGATTCAGGGGATACAGAAGGGAGTATAAGAGATGAGATTACGTAATATTCCGCGTGCGGAAGGGACAATACAGAGTCATCAGGCAGCAATCAAGCGTCCGGAAGATCAGAAAGGATGCTGGAAGCAGGTGTTTGGAAATGAGAATCCGATCTACATAGAGATCGGCATGGGAAAAGGTCGTTTTCTGTTAAATATGGCAAAGCAATATCCGAATGTCAATTTTATCGGGATTGAGAGATATTCCAGTGTATTATTGCGTGCACTGGAAAAGTATGACACAGAAGAGTTTCAGGAACTGACAAATATCCGGTTTGTTTGCATGGATGCAAAAGAACTTTCGGAAGTGTTTGCAAAAGGAGAAGTGGAGCGGATTTATTTGAATTTTTCCGATCCATGGCCGAAGGCACGACATGCAAAGAGAAGACTGACTTCTACAGAATTTTTTGCCCGTTATGACAAGATCCTTGCAGAAGACGGGACAGTGGAGTTTAAGACGGATAACACAGAGCTGTTTAATTTTTCGCTGGAGCAGATCAGAGAATATGGATGGACAGTACTCAGCTATACATACGACTTGCATCATCATGAAGAGATGAATAAAGGAAATATTATGACAGAGTATGAAGAAAAGTTTTCTGCAAAAGGGAATCCGATCAATAAACTGATCGCAGGAAGAGGTACAGAAACACCGACAGAGTAAATTCACACCTTTCTCCATGCTGCATACAATAAAAGTGAGGAATACCCACAGTTGGAGAGCGGGCGATGGGGTGGAAAAGAAGCTGGAAAGAGAAACTGCGTCAGAAAATGTACTGCCAGGCAGAACTAAACAGACAAATATTATGTATAAAACGCTCATTAGAAGAAGTATGTGCGATACTCAATACAGGATGTTGCCGTAAATAATAAAAGTAAAAAGAGTAGGTGTTTGAGATGAAGATCAGAGTAACTGCGAAAAATTATCCACAGGAAGTACTGAGGTCTGAGACACCGGTTCTGGTAGAGTTCTTTGCTGTATGGTGCGGAAAATGCGCTATGATGGAAGATGTGCTGGATGAAATTGCGAAGGAATACGATGGACGTGTGAAGGTGTGTCAGATAGAGATTGAAGAATCAGCAGTTCTGGCAGCAGAATTTGAAGTAGGGATTGTTCCTGCGTTTGTGGTGTTCCGCGATGGAAAACCGGTGAATTATGCCAATGGTGTACTTGCGAAAGATGTTTTGATCAGAATGCTGGAAATCTGAAAAACAGCTTTCGGATGGAGAGAAATTCCTTTCAATCCGGAAGCTGTTGTGTATAATGATGAGAAAATTAAAAAAATTACAAAAAAATAAAAAAATACTTGATTTTTTATAAAGAGTAATATATAATAATTCTTGCGTTACAGATTAAGTAACAACATAAGGATGCGCGATTAGCTCAGTTGGTAGAGCACCTGACTCTTAATCAGGGTGTCCAGGGTTCGAACCCCTGATCGCGCACTTAGAAATCACTGTTTTTGCAGACCAGAAGCTGCGGGGGCGGTGGTTTTTTGTGCGTATTTTTAAGATGGTTCAGTCTTTTCATTATTTTGCCGGAGGTAAGTGTAAGCAACAAAAGTACCATATTTTTTGAGTATTATTTCGGATCTTGAAAATATAATGAGGATATCGGTCTGAATGAACTTGCGGATGGACAAGGCAAAAGGTCTGCTCAAAAAAGGATACAAAGTATACGAAGTAAGTGAAATGGTAGGATACAATAATCATCGCTATTTCACAGATATTTTTAAAAAGTATACAGGCGAGACGCCAAAAAACTACCAGGATCATGTGTATCATCAGGATGCAGAATGAAAAAAAGTTGTTTTTCGTGAAGAAATAGAGAAAAACATTTTGTGTTTTCGTGAAAAAAGTGCTGTATACATTTCTGTTTTTCGTGATATAATAAAGAAAAGCACGGAAAAAAGGGGGATGTATATGGTTTTTAAGCGTAAAGTATACGATAAGCTTTTGGAATGGAAAAAATTATCGGCCGGGGCATCGGCAGTGTTGCTTGAGGGGGCAAGGCGTATTGGAAAAAGTACGATCGTAGAAGAATTTGCGAAAAATGAATATGATGATTATATGATCCTTGATTTTGCAAGAGAGAATAAAGATGTGCGAAATAATTTTATTGAAAATATGGATGATCTGGACAGCTTTTTTCGGAATTTGTTTTTGTTAAAAGGAAAAAGCCTGAATGGAAAAAATTGTGTGATTATTTTTGATGAAGTACAGTTGTTCCCGTATGCAAGACAGGCAATTAAATATTTGGTGGCAGACGGAAGATATGAATATATAGAAACGGGATCCCTGATTTCTATTAGAAAAAATGTAAAAGACATTTTGATTCCGTCAGAAGAATATAGAATAAAGATGTATCCCATGGATTTTGAGGAATATTTATGGGCATTGAACGATACTGTGACGATTCCGGCAATCACAGAAGCATTTCAAAAGCGAAGAGCGCTTGGAGATGCGATCCACAGAAAGATTATGAAAACATTTCGTACTTATATGGTGGTCGGCGGAATGCCACAGGCAGTGGAGGCATTGGTCAGTGGAAAAACTTTTGCACAGATTGATTTTGTAAAGCGCAATATTTTGAGCCTTTATGAAGAAGATCTGTCAAAATATGATAATGAAAACAGAGAAAAAGCTTCTGTGATATATAAGACGCTTCCGGAACAGTTGGAAAATAAAAACTCTCATTTTAAATTTTCTCTTTTGGATAAGAATGCCAGATATCAAAACTATGTAGATGCAGTTAGTTTTATTGCAGAATCAATGATCGGAAATGAATGTATCAATGTAACGAAGCCGGAGGTTTCATTAGAATTGTTTGCGGATAGGAGTAATTTCAAGTTGTATATGGGGGATACCGGACTTTTGGTAACACAGGTTATGAAGAATCGAGATGATTCCGATGAAGATCTGTATAAATCTCTGATCGTTGGAAATTTAGGGATCAATCAGGGGATGATTCTGGAAAATATGGTGGCTCAGATGCTGCGTGCATCCGGGCACGATTTGTATTTTCATGAGTATCTGTACAGACCGGAAGGCTCATCGAGAGAAAAGAAATATGAGATAGATTTCATGACCGTGAAAAAGAAAAAGATATGTCCGATCGAAGTAAAGTCATCGGGGTATACATCGCATAAATCATTTGATTATTTAATTCGAAAATATCAGTTGAAAATGGAAGACAGATATATCATTTATACGAAAGATCTGAAATACCAGGATGGGATTTTGTATCTGCCGATTTATATGACGATGTTGATTTAGGAAAAGGTCGGTTTCTAAAAGATCCCCAAACGATATTTGCAAACCAATAATCTGAACAAAGTGTTGCAAATTTAGATGGGGATCATCCAGTTATATAAAAAAGATATTGCCAAATATGATCCAAATGAGAATTTAAATGAGCATTTTAAATTTTCAATATATGAACACAGCTTTATCTGGTTAAAAGAAGCAGGAGTTGCGTTACCTGTATTCTGTGCGCAGGAACCAAGAATCCCATTGCTACTGTCAAAGGCGACGAATATGTTTAAATTATTTTTGTCTGATGTGGGATGCTGAAAAAGCAGAGATTACCGGAAGATTATATTTACCAGATGGATCTGAGCATCCTGCAGGATGACTGATGTTTTCACTCCATCTTTCCACGTGACCCCGCGCAGAGGGAAGGGCGGCTTACACCGTCCCCCTCTTCACAAGCATAGTAGACACCTCTGTCTTTGTCGGAGGATGTCCGGGTGTATTTAAAAGATCGATGAGTTTTTGCGCAGCAGCTTCTCCCATATACTGTTTCGGGACATGGATGGTTGTCAGTGCGGGCTCAACGACGCTACCAAGAGGGAGGTTGTCGAATCCGACGATACCGATATCCTGCGGGATCCGATATCCGCTTTCTTTTAAGGCTTTCATGGCGCCTACTGCAATCAGATCGTTGTCTGCAAAGTAGCAAGAGGCCAGTTCTTCTCCATTTTTGATCAGTTCCAGCATGTCGGTATATGCCCCTTCCATGGAAGGGGTCAGGCTGTGGACGATCGAGCGGGAGGAGGACATACCAGCCGCGCGCACTGCCTTGTAAAAACCTGAGGAACGCTCTGCAAAGTTGCTGATCTGGTAGGCGGATCTAAGATAACCGGGCTGTGTTTTACAAGTCCGGATCAGGTGTCTGGCTGCCAGATATGCACCCTGCACATTGTTGATCAGAACGCAGTTACAGGGAACTGTCTCAAAATAAGCATCCAGAAGGACAACCGGGATCGGAAGATTTAAAAACGGTTTCAGATCTCCGGCTTCCATTTCTGTTCCAAGCAGAATAATTCCTGCACAGTCAGAATACTGAATTTCTTCAATCTGTTTCGTGATCGTATCCTCATCTTCATAAATATAGCTGATCTTCAGACGATAGTCATTCTTTTTGCATCCCTGTGAAATTCCCTCGGAAACCTGAGAGAAAAACGGGGTATCTGCAACAACTGTTCCATGTTTTTTATAGATAACAAAATAAATCGCCCCGGAAGTGGTATGTTTTTCCGCGATCCGGGAAAAATCATATCCATATTTTTCTGCGGCATCCAGGACGAGCTGCCGTGTTGCAGTGCTGACTCCTGGTTTGTGGTTCAGTGCCATGGAGACAGCGGCGGCAGAAAGATTTAATTTTCTTGCAAGTTCCTTTGCTGTAATTCCCATATATGATCCTTTCGAATTGTTGTTTTGTGTTCTGAATTTATTATGAACCAGATACAAAGAAAAAACAATAATTAAGTTAATAATTAAGTGAAAAATACTTAATTATTGGATGAAATTGAGTTTCTGCGAAGCTATACTGAAGTTAGAAAACAACAAGAAAATCCTTGAAAGAAAAAGCAAAATACACAAATACAAAGGGTATGTGAAAGGAGACTGAATCATGAAAAAAATCAAGCTGGGATTTGCACCCACAAGAAGAAGTATTTTCAGCGCACCGGATGCGGTTAAGTACAGAGGGCTGACAGCACAGAGACTAAAAGAGTTGGGTGTGGACTTTGTGGACATCACAGACATCAACGAAGAAGGACTTCTGTATGATGACAAAGATGTCGATAAAATCGTAGAAAAATTCAAAAAGGAAGGTGTGGATGGTCTGATGCTCCCACACTGTAATTTCGGTACAGAATACGTCTGTGCAAGACTGGCAAAGAAACTGGATGTTCCGGTGCTTTTGTGGGGACCGCTGGATGAGAGACCGGAGCCAAACGGTGTGAGACTGCGCGACACACAGTGCGGACTGTTTGCAACAGGAAAGGTGCTCAGAAGATTTCAGATTCCATTTACATATCTGACAAACTGCAGATTAAACGATCCGGTTTTTGAACGTGGAGTCAAAGATTTTCTTGCAGTATGTAATGTCGTAAAAACATTTAAAAATATCCGGATTCTTCAGATTTCAACACGTCCGTTTGACTTCTGGACGACAATGTGCAATGAAGGAGAATTGCTCGAAAAATTTAATATTCAGCTGGCGCCGGTTCCGATGACAGAGCTGACAGAAGAAGTAAAAACAGTTCGTGAAGACAAAGAAAAAATGGAGCAGATGATCGCTTACATCAAGGATACCATGGTTATCAAGATCAAAGAAGAGGAAGTAGAAATGGTAGCAGCTCTGGCTCTGGCAATGAAGAGTCTGGTAGAGAAATATGGATGTCAGGCAGCTGCGATCCAGTGTTGGAATGCGCTTCAGACAGAAATCGGAATTATGCCATGTGCAGCAAATGCGATTCTCAATGAACAGGGCATTCCGGTAGTCTGTGAAACCGATATTCACGGAGCAGTGACCGCACTTCTGGCAGAAGCTGCGGGAATGGATGAAAAGAGAGGATTTTTCGCAGACTGGACGATCCGTCATCCTGACATTGAAAACGGAGAACTGCTGCAGCACTGCGGGCCATGGCCGATGTCGGTTGCACAGGAAAAACCGGAACTGACGTATCCGCTGGCATTCGAGCATCCGGGAAGTCTGACTGCAGAAGCAAAACACGGAGAAGTGACACTGTGCCGCTTCGATGGAGACAATGGAGAATATTCACTTCTTCTTGGAAACGCAAAAGGTGTGGACGGACCGAAAGGAATGGGAACATATCTCTGGGTAGAAGTGGAAAACATCAAACGTCTGGAAGCCAAGATTGTAGAAGGACCGTATATTCACCACTGTGTCGGTATTCACAAAAATGTAGTTCCGGTACTGTATGAGGCATGTAAATATATCGGCGTGAAACCGGATCTCTATGATCCGATCGAGGAAGACGTAAAAGCATATCTGCGCGGTGAGTGAGAGAAAGGAAGGTAAGATATGAATTTAAAAGCATTGGCTTATCAGCTTAGAAGAGACACCATAGACATTATCTGTGCCGGAAAGGCAGGGCATATCGGCGGTGACATGAGCGTGATGGAAGTTCTGGTAGAGCTGTATTTTGATCAGATGAACATTGACGCAAAAAATCCAGAAGATCCGGACAGAGATCTGTTTGTACTCAGTAAGGGTCATTCTATGGAGGCATACTATGCAGTGCTTTCGGAAAAAGGATTTCTGGATAAAGAAGATGTCCTGAAAAATTTCAGCAAATTTGGTTCTAAATATATTGGCCATCCGAATAATAAACTGCCGGGTATCGAGATGAATTCCGGTTCTCTGGGACATGGACTTCCGGTCTGCGTAGGAATGGCAAAGGCAGCCAAAATGGATCACAAAGACCGCCGCGTGTATGTAGTCATGGGAGATGGAGAGCTGGCGGAAGGGTCTGTCTGGGAAGGCGCCATGGCAGCACATCAGTATCAGTTGGATAATCTGTGCGCAGTGATAGACCGTAATCGTCTTCAGATTTCCGGAAACACAGAAGATGTGATGGGACACGATGATTTGCATGAACGTTTCAGAAGCTTTGGGTGGCATGTGATCGATGTAAAAGACGGAAATGATATCGATGAACTGCACGCTGCATTCGAAGAGGCAAAGCGTGTGAAGGGGAAACCAACGGTACTGATCGCCAATACGGTGAAAGGAAAAGGTTCTTCTATTATGGAAAATAAAGCAAACTGGCATCATAAAGTTCCGACACAGGAAGAGTATGATATCATTATGAAAGACTTAAAAACTGCAGAGGAGGCGTTGTCATAATGGGAAAAACAGCAAATAAACAGATAATCTGTGAAGTATTGATGGAAGCTGCAAAAGAAGATAAAGATATTGTTGCGCTCTGCAGTGATTCCAGAGGAAGTGGATCTTTTACACCATTTGCAGATACGTATCCGGAACAATTCGTGGAAACCGGAATTGCAGAACAGAATCTGGTCAGTATTGCAGCCGGACTTGCAAAATGTGGAAAGAAATCTTATGCGGTTTCACCGGCATGCTTCCTTTCTACAAGAAGCTATGAGCAGTGTAAAGTGGATGTTGCATATTCCAACACGAATGTAAAACTGATCGGAATCAGTGGCGGGGTCAGCTACGGTGCTCTGGGGATGAGTCATCATTCCGCGCAGGATATTGCGGCAATGAGTGCGATTCCGAATATGCGCGTTTATATTCCAAGTGATCATCTGCAAACGAGAGAACTGACAAAAGCGTTGTTAAAAGATGAAAAACCGGCGTACATCCGTGTGGGAAGAAATGCAGTAGATCCGACTTACGAGGAAGATAATGTACCATTTGAAATGGATCATGCGACAGTTGTGACAGAAGGAAATACAAATGGAAACGACGTAGCGATCATCGCCTGCGGAGAAATGGTAAAACCAGCCAAAGATGCAGCCAGGCTTTTAAAAGCAGAAGGAATTTCAGCGTCCGTTCTGGATATGTACTGCATCAAACCACTGGATGAGGAAGCAATCGTGCGCATGGCAGGAAATGCAAAAGCAGTCCTTACAGTAGAAGAGCATGCACCGTTTGGAGGACTTGGTTCTATGGTGGCACAGGTAACAGGAAGAGAATGCCCGAAAAAAGTAGTAAATATGTCTCTTCCGGATGCACCGGTTATCACAGGAACTTCAAAAGAAGTATTTGATTATTACGGCCTGAATGCAGAAGGTATTGCGAACAAGGCAAAAGAAATCCTGAAATAGGGGACAGGAGAGAGGACATGGCAGAGAGCTATATTATCAGTATTGATCAGAGTACGCAGGGAACAAAAGCGCTGCTTTTTGATCAGGACGGCATGCTGCTTCAGAGAAAAGATCTCCCGCATAAGCAGATGATCAATGAAAAAGGATGGGTTTCTCATGATCCGGAAGAAATTTACCAGAATGCCGTACAGGTGGTGAAAAATCTGGTAGAGGCGTCCGGGATTTCAAAGGAGAGCGTCAAAGGAATCGGAATCAGCAATCAGAGAGAAACTTCTCTTGTCTGGGAAAAAGAGACCGGAAAAGCAATCGCGCACGCTGTTGTCTGGCAATGTGCAAGGGCCGCTGAAATCTGCCGCCGTGTGGAGAAAACAGGGGCGGCAGAGATGATCCGGAAAAAGACAGGGCTTGCGCTTTCGCCGTATTTTCCGGCTTCGAAACTGGCATGGCTGAAAGAAAATGTAGAAGGTGCAGAAGCACTGGCAAAGAAACATGCGCTGTGTTTCGGAACAATCGATACCTGGCTTGTATACCGGATGACACATGGAACGTCTTATAAAACGGATTACTCCAACGCATCCCGCACCCAGTTGTTTGATATTTTTGAGCAGAGATGGGATGAAGAAATCTGTCAGTTATTTGGACTGGATGCACAGGATCTGGCAGAAGTATGTGATTCGGACAGCTGTTTCGGAGAGACAGATCTGGATGGATTTTTTGAAAAACCAGTTCCGATCCACAGTGTACTGGGAGATTCCCATGGAGCATTGTTTGGGCAGGGGTGTCTGGAAAAAGGAATGATCAAGTCCACGTATGGAACCGGATCATCTATTATGATGAATATCGGGGAGACACCGGTGCTGAGCACGCACGGTGTAGTAACTTCTCTTGCATGGGGAATGCAGGGGAAAATCAACTATGTGCTGGAAGGAAATATCAACTACACGGGAGCAGTCATTACATGGCTCAAGGATGATATGGAACTGATTCAGTCGCCGGCAGAGACGGAAGAACTCTGCAGAAAGGCAGAAGCAGACGACAGTCTGTATTTTGTTCCGGCATTTACAGGACTTGGAGCTCCGTACTGGAACAGTGAAGCGAAGGGCGCTTTAATCGGCATTACAAGAACGACAAGAAAGGCGGAAATGGTGTGCGCAGGAGTAGAATGTATCGCATACCAGATTGCAGATGTGGTAAATGCGATGAGTCAGGATGCAAAAACCGAGATTCAGGAGCTACGAGTGGACGGTGGTCCGACCAGAAATCAGTATCTGATGCAGTTCCAGAGCGATATCCTGAATCGAAAGGTGCTTGTGCCGGATGCAGAAGAGCTCTCCGGGATTGGAGCTGCTTATGCAGCCGGAAGAGGACTGGGGCTGTATGGAGATGAAGTGTTTACGCGTCTGAAACGTCAGGAATATGCGCCGAAGATGTGTGAAGAAATAAGAGTGCGAAAGTACAATGGATGGAAAGACGCTGTAAAAAGCGTATTAAAGTAAATGCTTGCGAACTTCAGAAGGTGTGTATGCAGTAAATCGTAATAAATATGGGAAATTCGGATTTCATTGACGTATTGAAGAAACGAAATTCCCATATTTTTTTGAAGAATCGGCAGAAGTGCTCTTTGAAAAAGTCAATATCGACTTAAAATAAGTTAAAAAGGCTCTAGTATCTTTGGAAAATACACCATATAATATACTTGTAAAGAGAAAAAGAGATAAAAAAGGATTAGGTGAGGAATATGAACAATACAGTAGTATTGAAAGACAGAGCATATGTCGAGAAGAAGCAGAGTAAGAAAACATGGATGGACAGAGTGAAAAAATATTTTCAGGAAAACAGAGAAACGATCATAGCAGGACTTCTCTCT
Source organism: Mediterraneibacter gnavus ATCC 29149 (assembly GCF_008121495.1). NCBI lineage: Bacteria > Bacillati > Bacillota > Clostridia > Lachnospirales > Lachnospiraceae > Mediterraneibacter > Mediterraneibacter gnavus. The sequence goes on from NZ_CP043051.1 coordinate 1,630,144, forward strand.
ATGAATGGTGATGTAAATGCGTATCGCATGTTGGAGTGGAAAGATAAATAATGGAATATACAGTTGGCAAATAATGCTCCGGGGTCGAGAGAGACTTACGGAGTTTTTTAATGGTTTTATTTAGGGATAAAGGAATTGTTTTTCATTGGCTGATGTCGTATAATAGCACAAAATGTAGTAATCTGAAGGGGTGGAGTGTATGGAAAAGGATATGACCGTTGGGAATCCAACGAAGATGATACTGAATTTTACGATTCCTCTTTTTATAGGAAATGTATTTCAGCAATTGTATAATATGGCAGATACAATCATCGTCGGAAAATTTGTAGGGGCAAATGCGTTGGCGGCAGTAGGGTCTACAGGAACGATCATGTTTTTGATCATTGGTTTTCTGCAAGGGATGACTGCCGGATTTACAGTGCCTACTGCACAGAAATTCGGAGCCGGAGATATGAGATCCGTTAGAAAAACAGTAGGTTCAGCTGCGATCCTGTCGCTCATCGTGTCAGCGATCATGACTGTGATCAGCATGGTGGGAATGAGATGGTTGCTTCATTTTATGAATACGCCGGATAATATTTTTGACGATGCTTATCGGTATATTATGGTGATCTGTGCAGGGATTTTTGCGCAGGTGTTATATAATCTGCTGGCAAGTATTCTGCGTGCGCTGGGAAACAGCAAGACACCGCTTTATTTTCTGATCCTGGCTGCGGTTTTGAATATTATTCTGGATCTGGTATTTATTATTGTGTTCCATATGGGAGCGGCAGGCGCGGCTTATGCAACTGTGATCGCACAGGGCATCTCAGGAGTGTTATGTCTGGTTTATATCATCAGAAAGGTTCCGATTTTAAGACTTACAAAAGAAGACTGGAAATTGGATGGAACATTGGTGAAGATCCAGTTTGGAATTGGATTTCCGATGGCGTTTCAATATTCCATCACGGCGATCGGCGCGATGATGATGCAGTCTTCTCTGAATATCCTGGGTTCCGTGGCGATTGCAGGATTTACGGCAGCCAGCAAGATCGAGCAGCTGGTAACACAGGCGTATGTGGCGCTGGGAACGACGATGGCAACTTATTGTGCCCAGAATATGGGGGCAGGAAAGATTCTCAGGATCCGACAGGGATTTAAAAGCGCGACATGGATGGGCTTTGCATATGCCGTTGTGACGGGGATATTTGTGATGTTTGCAGGCAAATATCTGACGCCATTATTTCTGTCAGAAAATCTGGGGCAGATCATGGGATATGTGGATATTTATCTGAAATGTGTCGGACTGTTTTTTATTCCGCTTACTGTGGTGAATGTGTATCGAAATGGAATCCAGGGCATGGGATTTGGAATTCTTCCAATGATGGCCGGGGTGGCAGAACTGATCGGAAGAGGTGTAGTTGCCATCGGGGCGGCACACTATAAAAGTTATGTGGGAGTATGTCTGGCAAGTCCTGCGGCATGGGTGCTGGCAGGCGGGCTGCTGCTTGTGATGTATTTTCATATCATGAAGAGGTACACGGAGGATTTGAGCGGCCAGAAGTAGAAAGAATTACGAAAGAGGAAAAAGATGCGCGGCAAAAGAGAAAGAACCAAAACAGTAAAGTATATATGGAGCGGACTTTTATTTCTGGCGGTCAGTGGCATTTTGACACTGATCGCAAGAATCAGTCTGTCATTTTCGGAATGGTATTCTACTTATATTTACAAAGGCCTGGTGTCTGTGATCGGGCGGTTGTTTGGGAAAGTTCCATTTTCGTTTGTGGAGCTGAGTCTTTATGTTGTGATTTTTTTGATGATTGGAACTGGAATCCATGCAGCTTTCGAGTCCAGGAAGGCAGGAAGAAAAGCAATTTGGCAATGGCTTGCGGGATTGTTTTTGGGCGGCTGTATTATGCTGTTTGTATTTGTGATCAACTGCGGCATCAATTATCATAGAGAATCTTTTTCGGAAAAATCCGGGCTCAAAATACAGACGTATTCGGTGAAAGACTTGCAAGCAACCTGTCAATGGCTGACAGAAGAGGTCAATCGTCTGAGTACACAGGTAGAGAGAACTGAAAACGGAGAGCTGCAGCTGCCGGAGGAGATACGACAAGAAGCAGTCCGGTCCATGCAGGCACTTGGCAGGCAGTATCCTGCGCTTCAGGGATATTATCCGAATCCCAAGCCGGTGCTGGTTTCAGAAATCCTGTCATATCAGAAACTGATGGGAATTTATGCGCCATTTACGATCGAGGCAAATTATAATCAGGATATGCCGTCATATGATTTTCCGTTTACCATGTGTCATGAATTGTCTCACTTACGAGGATTTATGCAGGAGGAAGAAGCCAATTTTATTTCATTTCTGGCATGCAGGGAGTCAGACATGACAGAATTTCAGTACAGTGGAACGCTGTCTGCGTGGGAGTACGCCATGAATGCTCTATACAGGGCAGATCCAAAAGTGTGGCAGGAAGTAAGAGAAGGTCTGAGCAAAGCGGCAGAACCGGATTTGCGGGCAGACGATCAGTTTTGGTCAGAATATGATGGGAGCGTGGCAGAAGTGGCGAATATGGTGAATGACACGTATCTGAAAGCAAATGGACAAAAGCAGGGTGTCAAAAGTTACGGGAAAATGACGGATCTGTTGGTTGCTTATGATCAGAGTCTTTGAAAAGAGTGAAAAAGTGATTTGAAAATGGAATATTTTGGGTTTAGGAACATAGAATAGAAGTGTAGAAAAAGTAAAAGAAAAAAAGAAGGTGGATTCCAAAAACAACTTGAACTAAAAAAGTTCAAGTTGTTTTTTTTGTGCATAATGCACAAAGAGGAAGGAGAGGAAAATGACAAACCGAGAGTTGTTCAGAGTAAGCAAAAAGAGATTATGTGAATTAACCAGTCAGTATTACGAGCCGGTAACATTGAAAGAGGTAGCATATGAAAAAGTTTCCAAGCACTTTGGATATTTTCTATTTTTTATGAATCAAAATCAGCATGAGGTAAAAGTGTATTTTGACAGGTATAGAGATACAAATATCCTTCGGATTGAGTGTAGGCAAGAAGCTTTTGAGAAAATGTATCATCCATCTGATCAAGAACTTATAACCTTCGGATTGATTAGAAAAGAAAAGTATGAGCAACTCTGCAGATGTGCATAAGGGGGGAAAAGCATGTATGATCGGGCGAAAGAACAACAAAAAGAAATTGCAACAATAAAGGAGAGAACCATACACCTGAATCTTTCAGATGCAGATTGCAAGAGAATCTCAACGTATGCAGCCAAAGCAAATATCACAGTATCACAATTACTGGAAAGTTTTATCGGAGATCTGGTAAATGGGACGTATACCAATGGAAGTGATGAAAGAGATTATGCCCAAGAATGGTTTGAACGCTGTGGTTATGGCATGAATTCTGAGAAAACATTTTTAAGGTATATATTGGAAGAAGGGGCTGATATGGAGTTTTTGCTGAATGGTTTAGAAGGTATAAAGAAAAGTAAAGAACTGATACAAATGCTAACAGAGGAGTTACAAAAAGAAATTGACCGTCAGCGAGAAAATCCTGAATATCAATACGAATGGGCAGAAGAGGATAAAGAATGTATTCGAACGGAGCAGGAAGAGTTGGATGCAGCGATTCTGTCTGTGAAAGAGTGGTGGGAAGAGTATCAGGCATGGAAAAAGCAAAAAAACTGGTGGGATGTTGGAGAAGATACTGCGGAACGAACATTTGATGAAGAACTGACAATCATCCAGGAATGGTGGAATACATACCGAAGTCTTTTAGGAACTGAAACAGAATAAGTAAGATGTTCCGAAATTCGGAACATAAGATATGAGGAGAAAATACATGATAAAAATTTTATACGAAGACAGAAAAATTATTGAAGAAATGTACAATAGTCAGATGCCGATTAACAGGATTGCGGACAGGATAAATGTTGCCAGATCTACACTTTATCGAGAATTGCGAAGAGGAGGGGTGACAGAGCCATCCGATTTGTATTCTGCTGATTTGGCACAGAAGAATACGAAACAGAGGAAATGGTTTTGAACAGTAAACGGTAGAAGTGAGAGAAAGTCGGAGTGTCAGGCAAATGAAGATAAGCGAGGAACGGATTAAATGGGTATTACGTGATTATGAGGGTGTTCTGAAATACTGTGATGCCAGGTATGCGAATTATCGTAGAAGTTATATCTGTGAGAAACAGGAACTGCAAAATTTTGTACTGCCAAAGATAGACTTTGAACCACGGAGCAGTAGTGGAGGGGACAAGCGAGATTTATCGGATTTATATGAAAGTTGGACGGAACGCCAGAAGAAGTTTCAAAAGGAACTGATCAATCTGATGTTTGAAGTCGAAAAAGAGCGAGAGGAAATACATCGTATCTGGCTGTGTTTTCAGATGCTGCCTAAAAAAGAATATGAAATTTTGCAAAAGCTGTATGTAGACCACCGTCCTTACAAAGAAGTAGAACTGGACAGTGGGATCAGTCATCGAGCCTTTGAAAGGATCAGAAAACATGCAGTCGAATTGATCCAGAAAGCCTATGAAAGCAAATGGAAAAAAGAAAAGTTGTTGGTTTATGCAAAAAATGAAAAAGAGCACAGACAGCAGAAGATAGAAGAGGAACCCTATCAGCAGATGGACTTATCCAGTTTTATAGATACGGGGAAGAATCATGTTCCGGATTTCGGAACAAATAAAGGATAAAAGAAAGGATGTTCCGAAATTCGGAACAAAAGGTGAAGAGCATGAAACGATTTGTGATCGGAAATTTAAAGGGCGGCGTTGGGAAAACAACAACAGCGGTGAATCTGGCATACAGTATGGCAAAGTTAGGCAAAAAGGTTTTAGTTTTGGATGCAGATCCTCAAACCAATCTGACCCCGTTTTTTATCAAAGTAAACGCAAACGGACACACGATCAAAACAGTGCTGCAACATCCAAACCTGGTGCGCAGTGCCATTTACCGGACACGATATGCAAACATCGACATCATTAAAGGGAGTACAGATTTAGTAGAAAATGATGCATATGATACCAATGCTCTTTTGAAGGCACTGATGCAGATTCAGGATCGATATGACGTTTGCATTATGGATACCAGACCGGCCATGGAATTGATTACGACAAGCGCACTTTATGCGGCAGATGTCCTGATCACGCCGGTTTGTCTGGATAAATTTTGTCGGGACAACCTCCTTCTGGTAGAAGATAAATACCATCATTTACAAGAACAGGGGGTGGGCGTAGAATGGAAGATCTTTGCAAATAAAGTGGAAAATAAGCGGGCACAGAAGCATACCTACATCGACATGGTGGAACGGCATTGCTGGCCGTTTATGGAAACCTGTATCAGTAAGGGGGCTGTTGTGGAAAATGCACTGGAATACTATAAGCCAGTTATGAAGCACCGTTCCAAAAGTCAGGTGGCACTTGATTTTATGGATCTGGCCATGGAGTTACAGGAGGTGTAAGGGATGGCAAAGATCAGTAATATTTTCAAAGAAGAAACAAAAAAAGCAGACTTACATCCCAAGAGAGTTACCCATTGGATTCATTATACCAAGCTGAAAGATAACCCTGCCCAGTACCGTTATGGAAAAACGATGCAGGAGCGGGAAGAACTAAAAGGGGAAGTCCGCAGGAAAGAGGAAGCCCTGGCGGATCTGATTGAAGCGGATGGGGAAGTGATACAGGATCTTCTGGTTAGAAAAATTGACACCGATGAATATGAAATCATTGCCGGACATCATCGAAGAAACGCCTGTAAGATTCTAGTGGAAGAACGGAATCAGGAAAGTTATGCCATGCTTCCCTGTATCATTCGGAACCTTTCAGATGTACGGTCTGAATTTACCTGCTATTCCTCCAATGGATATGCAGCAAAAACGGATTATGAAATTATGTGTGAACTGGAAGGAATGAGTCATCTGTTGAGGACTTATCCGGAAGAATTTCCGAATCTTCCAGCGGGAAGGCTTGCAGATAAGTTGGCAGCGCAGCTGCAGATGTCCAAAAGCACAATTGGAGAATATCGGACGATCGCAAATAATCTGGGAGAAAAGGGGATGCAGGCCTTTCAGGCAGGGAAATTGAAAAAGAGTGCAGCTGTGGAACTGGCAACCTTACCGGAAGAAGAACAGGAAGAACTCTTAAAACAAGGGATTGTAAATCACAAAGAAATTAAAGTCTACAAAAAAAGTAAGGACATTCCGAAATTCGGAACAATGGAACTTCCACTCCTGCAGTTTGAAACCGAACAGGAATGGAAAGATTTCTTACTGCAATATCCAAGCTGGACAGTTGTAAACAAAAATAAAATGACAGAAGAAACTCTTTATGAATACAGACTGGTCAATGGAACAAGGATTTTGGTACGGGAGTTTCCTTATACATCCGGAGAGGAAACCATTTCCTGTCAGGAGTGGTATCTGTGGAGATCAGAAATCCGGCATTTCCGGAATGCACGAGTAAGGCTGGAAGATGTTATAGATTATATGCAAAATGAAAATGAGTGAAGTAATGCTGTTCCGAAATTCGGAACAACAAAATAAGAAGAAATGGAAAGGGAGAATATATGAAGCTTGGTGCAACCATGGTATTTGCGTTAGTTATAGCGTTTTTTGCGGCTCATTCATTTACATCATTGTTTGAGCAAGAATATAAACTCACTTTTAGGCGATCAGTGATTCTATTTTGTGGATTATTTGTATTACTCTTTCTGTTAATTAGTTTGGCACTTTTGTTTTTAACGGAATAGTATTGTTAATATTTTAGATGCAATTACCACAACAGCAATAAAAAGCCAGGTTTAAAAGAACTAGAAATTTTATGATTTGTTAGAGAAAAGATGAAGTAGGCACAAGTAATACTGTTCCGAATTTCGGAACAGCAACAGAATAAGGAGAAAAAAATGAGAGATCCATTGTACCTTTATGGAGATGAACCGTATGAGGAGAATGAAAATGTAATACTGATTCCAAAGGAACTGGTATTTACAGAAGCATTTGCAAAGCTACCCGGAGACGCACAGATCTTATATTTTGTAATGTTGGAGTATCTGAATGATGCAGAAGAGAAAGGATGGATTGATGAAGAAGGAAAGCTCTATATTGAGTTTCCAATCCAGGAGATTATGAATCTGCTCCATTGCAGCGAAAGAAAAGCAATCCGGTTATTGGAAGAATTGGATGAACAAAAGGGGCTGGGGTTAATCAAGAAAAAAACACAGGGTGGCAAGAAACCAAACAGGCTGTATTTAAAGCCACTTGCAAAGGTGTTAAAAGAACTGAAAGAAAAGTAATGTTCCGAAATTCGGAACGGAACAGGAGCAGATATGGGGAAACTATCAAAGTACACGAGAAAAAGACTTTTCAAATTATTGGTAGCAATAGGGATGTTCGGTCTGATGGCAGTATGGGATCGTGTAATCCCACAAGATACAGCATGGAAACTGGCGGTCAGTATGCTGTTAGGTGGTGCGGGTCTTTTTATAAGTATCCGGCTTTTGAGCAAGCCTGACGTACAAGAGAAACAACAGGGAAGAGAGGAATAAGGCATGAAACGACGACTGTATTATTATGGGGAAGATGTTCTGAGTAAATCTTTTTTGATTTTGCCAAAGGAACTGGTATTTACCAAAAGTTTGGCAAATATGTCTGCAAAATCTAAGATTTTATATTGTGTGCTCAGGGAGCGTTTGATGTTGTCTGCAAGAAATAACTGGACAGACGAAAATGGAAGAATCTATATCATCTATTCCATCGAAAAAATAGCAGAAGATCTGTTTTACAGCAGGGCAACAATCATGCGTATGATGGACGAACTAGAGCACCTTGGACTGATAGAAAGACGGAAGCAAGGACTTGGAAAACCCAATTTAGTGTATCTTTGCAATTCTGAGACTATCGCAGAATTATTGTCCGGAGCAGACATTGAGATTGAGGAATGGGAACAGGGAGAAACAGAACATCGATTGACCTGTCAGATTTGCAACCCAGAACATACAGCTATCGAAGAAGTGACAGAAACAGTGGAAACACAGGAAGAACCAGTTATTTTGGATGTGACCTGTCAGATTTGCAACCCGGAGGAAAGTAGAATAGAACAGCAAGAACAGATAGAATCCGAAGATCGTGCAACCGATCAGCAGTATCAAAACTGGCAGTCCCAAAACCAAAATGACCCGATGACCTGCCAGATTTGCAACTTCCAGAAGTATCAGGATTGCAACTCTAATAATACTGAGTATAAAAAGAATAATAGATATAAACATCTATCTATCATGTATACAGTAAATCATTCAAGAGTACAGGATCGATGGATGGATCGAGACTGTGTAGAAGCATTTTTCCGGAAGAAGTGGGAATATGATGTTTTGCTGCAGGACGGAGCAGATGCAGACTTGTTGTCAGTACTGCTTGCTGTAGCAGTGGACACGTGCAGCCGAAGGAGTACCACAATTCATCGATTTGGGAGACGGGAATATACAACAGCAGAACTGCGGGCACAATTTTCCAAACTGACCATGTCACATATCCAATATGTGTTATATTCCCTGGGGCAGACTACCACCCGGATCCACAATATCCGAGCCTATCTTCTGACCAGTCTGTATAATGCGCCGGATACCATGACCTTTTATTACAGCCGGAAAGTCTACGAAGATTTGGGGTATCAGCCGGTTTCAAATTTTGGAAACCATGATCAATCAGATTCGTTCCGAATTTCGGAACATAGACTTTTTTCTAGGAGTGTAATCAGGGAACAGTATGCGTGGAGGTGAAAAGGATGAAATGTCCATTTTGTGGATCCGACAGAGGGTATTACCAGATCGAAAGAGCACATAGAGCTTTACTGTTTAATTTTGACGGTAAACCAATCGGGGGAACAGAAGATGTTACAGATTATGCAGGACGCAGGAAACTAATTAACGCTTAATACTTCCACGGAAGTTATTTGAGGAAACGGAGTGAGAAAAATTTGAGCAAAAAAATTGAACTCATACATATCAAGCCCTGGGAACGTGACCAGTATCCGGATTTTAAATCTAAAACAGAGCTAAAGAAACAGAAATTGATGCCGGGCTATCATGTGAAACCAAGAGCTATTGTAGAATGGAAAAAATATGAGGATTATTACCTTTATGACAGGAACAAAACCGTTCCATATCACGAATCACAGAGAGAAAAGAAGAGGAAGAGGATGGAAAAGAAAAAGCGGGACGAAGCACGAACTTGTAAAGGCTGTGGGACGAAATTTCATTCTTATTTGCTTCGCCACAAGGGAGTACCATTTCGGCAAGCAGAACGATTGTGTGCAGATTGCTATTTTAAAACATTTCAGAAATACAAAAAAGGAATCGTGTATGATTTAGAGACCACTGGGGTAAATCCATGGAAGGATGAACCGTTGTCTATGTGCATTATGGATCTGCAGGGAAAAGTAATTTTTGAACATTACTTTAGGCCGGAGCATACAAAATCCTGGCCAGATGCGGCAGCGATTCATGGAATTACACCAGAAAAGGTGGCAAATGAATCTCCGATGTCCTTCTATCGGGATCAGATTCAGAAAATTTTCGATGCTTCAGATATTTTGATTACCTATAACGGGATTAACTTTGATGATTCATTTTTAGAAGCTGCGGGCATCAAGCTCCCAGAAGTAATGCAATTTGATGTGATGCGTGAGTATGCCTGGCTGATACATGATTGGGATGAATATCATCAGGGGTGGCGTTGGTGGAGACTGATTGATTGTGCAGCGTATTATGGCTATGAGTTTTCGGCTCATGATGCAGCCGAAGATGTAAAAGCAACGCTATATTGTTACAAGAAGATGGTTTTTGGGGAGAACTAAGCTGGCTGTTATGTTCCGAAATTCGGAACAGGAAGGAGAAAACATGAGGAAAATAGAACCGGCAAAAGCTGTAGCAGAACCCCTGTTTCAGATGGCTGGTAAAGAAAAGTACAGAATAAGAAGGAGAAGAGAGGAACAAGAAAAGAGGATAAGTTCCGAATTTCGGAACAAGTGGAAGGGCTTGAAAATATTTTCGATAGGTGAGAACAAAAGAAAGGATGGAATGATGGAAAAACAAAGCAACTCCCGAGGAACATGGAAAATGCGAATGTGGACGTTTTTGAAATTGGTGAACTGGATTTGCAAAAAGTATTGCGGATTTGTTGCAGCAACGGGATGTGTTTTCGGAACCATTGTGCTGTACGTGTTGGCAACAGAAGCTTCAGTTCAGATATCCATAGCTCAGAAAGACTATGAAATGTTATTGCCAGGGACATTTACTATAGGTGCTGCAATCTATATTTTATTTATGACAGGATATAGGGAAATTTGTTGTAGGAACAAGTTTTCAGTAGAGGTTCCCTTCTTGGAGAGTTTTTATTTGCTCCTAATTGTAGTATTGTTTATGAAATTTCATCTGTGGAAGGATCTGTATACGATTGCTGGTTATGCGGTGCTTTTCCTGTTCGTTTTTTCAGGCGTGGAAACAGTACTACAGACCCAAAAAACTAAGGGAGAAAATGCAAAACCTGATGATTACAAGGAAAATTAAGTTTGTTCCGAAATTCGGAACATCGCAAATAACAGGAGGGATATGATTCGAGAATATCTGAACAAGTATGATTTCTAACTCTTAGAAATGCTGGCTTTGAAAGACTTGAATAATCCATATGCTTTGGATAAAATAGTGGTAGAATTATCAAGAAAAAAGGAGACGGTTTTATGTCATACTATGTATCTGGCTACTATCAGGAAAAAGCAATTTTGAAAAAGGAAGGACAGCTGTTTTTCCTAAAATGCGAGGAAGCGGATGCACCGACTGGTACAATGGTGCAAGGAAACACGGCCAGATTGATAACGGAACTTCCAGAAAAGGAACAACAGGAAATTCGTCAGATTTATGCGAGTTAAGAAAGGAAAAAGAAGATGATTCAAGATAAATTCTCAATGGAGCAACAAGACAATATTTTTTATGCAAAGCGAAACATTGTAGATAGTATTTATTCCCAGTCAAAATTAGAAGGAATTGCGGTTACCTTTCCAGATACACAGGAAATCTATGAGGGACGTAGCGTTGCCGGATTAAGTGTGGAGGATATCGTAAAAGTAAATAACCTAAAACATGGATGGGAATTTTTGTTTGATACAGTAGATTATCCATTAGATTTGCGTTATGTGCGTCAATTAAACAAAGAAATTGGTGTAGGAATCGTAACAAATGCTGGGGATTTGAGAAATTCAGATGTCAGTATTGGTGGAACATCTTGGAAGCCAGAGATTCCAATTTATGAAAAAATAGAATCGGAGATTCAGGCGATTATGAATGCGGATCTGTCCGTGACTGAAAGAGCGATTACGATCATGCTTTATATCATGCGTTCCCAGATGTTTTTTGATGGAAATAAGCGGACGGCGCAGCTTGCAGCCAATCAGATCATGATTCAAGGCGGTGCAGGTGTTCTCCGTATTCCGGTAGAGTGTCAGAAGGAATTTTTCGCAAAGCTGATTGGATATTATGAAACAGGGGATATGAGAGAAGTGAAACGCTTTGTTTATGATACATCCATTGATGGATTTGTAAAGAAACAGACAGAACAACCGGAAATATCTGCAGAGATGTTCCGAAAAGCGGTTCAGGAAAAACGGTTCCGGAAGTAAAGTTTGCGGACTCAGGGTAACCTAAAGTAACGTAAAGTAACCTAGAAAGCACCTTACAAAGGTGATATACTAAAATTGGAAAAAAGGAGATCACAGGATGGAATCGGATTCAATTTTTCATAATCCCTATATAGAAAAACTGTTATCCGCAGAAATAAGGCTTTGGGAAATTCCCAAAGAGGAATTGCGAGGGTCTATGGCATGGGAAATTTATCTGTCGGCCTTCCGGGCGGACAGAGCATTGTCGAAGTCCCATTATGAAACGGATTTATGTTTATTAAAAGAAGAAATAGAACAGGCGAGAAAAACAACAGATTTTAGTTTTACACATTGTCTGGAACGGTTGTATGAAGATAAGAGGTCAGAGTATGAACTGGTGTATCGATTAAAGAAGGATCCTATGTTAGAAATAAAGCCGACATCCAGAAAGGTCAGTATTTTTCAATATCTGCGGATGAAAAAACGGCTTTAAGGCGGACGCAGGGTAACCTAAAGTAACGTAAAGTAACCTAGAAAGCACCTTGCAAAGGTGGTATACTAAAATTAGAAAAGTATAGAAAAGGAGCGAAGAGGAATGAAAGAAATGTGGAAAAAATACAAACGACAGATCCAGATTGGTGGGGGAATCTGTTTGATCGCAGCATTGGGGATCGGCGGATATGTAGCAGCGAATCAGGATACCACTGTGCAGACAAAGGTAGAGACAAAACAGGAGGCAAAGTCCTCCAATCAGAAGATTGCAAAAACGAATTCGAAAGATACAGCTTCTGCGAAGAAAACGGATCCGAAACAGGATACTGGAAAAAAGGAAGAAACCAAGTCTGAAAAGACAGGGGAAAAAGAGGAAACCATAGCAAAAAAGTCAGAAAATTCTGACAATAAGAAATCTACAGAAAAGGCGGATAAGAAAGAATCGGTAAAAGCAGAGAAAGAAACAGGAAAAACAGAATCTTCTTCCAAATCGGAGCAGAAACCGAGTCAACCGGGATCCAAACCAGAACAGAAGCCCAACAAACCACAGACGAAGCCGAGTCAGCCGGAATCTAAGCCGGAACAAAAACCGAGTAAGCCGGAACAGAAGCCGAGCCAGCCAGAGTCGAAACCAGAAAAACCACAGCATACCCACACCTGGCAGGAGAAGACCCATACAGTCAATCATCCGGAAGTGGGACATAACGAGCAGTATGTGGTAAAAGAAGCCTGGACAGAGACAGTCACAGAAGATGTCTATGATCCATGGGAGTGCTGCAACGTCTGCGGAGCGGACTGTACAGCGGATCCATCCGGCCACATGAAACAGCACGCCTTAGCAGGAGAAGGTGGAGGACGCCATACAGAGTATTACAAAACAGTGACGAGAACGGTGGAACATCCGGCAGAGTATGGAACACGCTATGTAGTCGATACCCCAGCCTGGACAGAGACTGTCAGTGATGGATTTTTCTGTACTGGATGTGGAGCAAAGAAATAGCAGGGAGGAGTACATATGGCAGAGAAAGAGCGAATGCAGCCATTCTGGTATCAGGGGAATCTGATTGATCCCAATGAAGAACTGCCGTTTCCCTTAGAGCAGCTGGAAGCGGAGAATGCCTGGAATGACATGTGGGAGGCTATGACAGAAGAGGAACAGGATGCATATATCCGAGCAGAGTTTTGGGAAGGCAAATAAACAAAAGACAGGAAAGAAAAAGGACATTCGAAAGAGTGTTCTTTTTTTGCGCCCATTTTGAAGGGAGGGAGCAAAAATGAGACGATATCGGAACCGAATCCGGATTGCGGATTCTTCCTAACAGGAACTATTGCAGGAAGAACAAAAAGAAAAAAGGAGGGAAACTTGCATGAAAAAATGGAAACGGATCCTGTCTGCAGTTCTGGCGGTCTTGCTGCTGTCAGGAAGTATGCCTGTATGGGCGGCAGAGACAGTGGATCCAGACGAACAGGCAGGAGACATCCAGGAACTCAAAGAAAAGCTGGAAGGACTGATCCCCGAAGAAGAGCTTGGGAAGTATACAAAAAAGGAACCAATCGGAGAGGCACGTGTAGAAGGGGAAACACAGGATCGGAGCAGCTTTTTTTCGGCAGTGGGATCACAGGCAACGATCCGGCCGGGGACACCCCATGCTTACGGCTCCTGGAATACAACGGAATTTAGTGTACAGACGGAAACGGGTACCCATTTGGGATACTGTGCAGAACCAAACAGTCCCACTCCATCAGGCGTATTTCAGGTCTCAAAATTAGAGAATGACCTGATTAAGGCAATGCTGTTGGTCTCCATAGGTGGACCGGCATATGATGTCAGCAAGCCCTATTTTGAATCACCATCTGTGCAGGCGCACATTCCGGATATTTACGGATGCTGTCATGCTGTGATTGGCTACCTGTATGGCGGATATACCACAGGACTGAATTACAACCAGCTGGCATGGGTGTATAACATTTCCGTGGAACTGAAAGAACGGTGGGTAAAGGTTGTCCGAGATCGTGGTCTGATGGATCAGTATACCGCTTATGTTGCGTATAACGATAAACAGGATATTGTGTGGATTGAAAAAGATCAGAAAGGCAGTTTAAACCTTAAAAAAGAGTCGGCTAACCCGGAGATGACAGATGGAAACAGTTGTTATAGTAAGGAGGGTGCAATCTATGGTGTTTATAAAGAGCAGGCTTGCACCACAAAGATTGCAGATTTGACCACCGATGCGCAGGGAAACTCCAATACTGTGGAAGTGGATGCCGGTACCTATTTTGTCAAAGAGATCAAGGCTCCCAAAGGGTTTGTCCTGGATAAAAAAGTACATCCGGTGATGGTCACAGCCGGACGGACTTCTATTATGAAAGTCAAGGATATTCCAACGTTGGATCCAGTTGGTGTGCTTTTAGGAAAAATCGACAAAGAAACCAACCAGAATAAACCACAGGGAAGTGCTTCATTGGAAGGTGCAGAGTTTACAGTGAAATATTATCAGACAATTTCTGATAGTGATCCAGGGCAGGCAGGACAGTCGCCGGAGCGCACTTGGGTGTTCCGAACAGATAAAGATGGATTTTGTGAATACAACACACAATATTTAGTCTCAGGAGGCGAACTGTACTTAGCACCGTCTGGAGTTCCGTCTTTACCATTGGGAACAATCACAATTCAGGAAACAAAAGCTCCAGAAGGATATTTGCTGAACTCGGAAATTTATGTAGTCAAGATTACCAGTAACAATGACGGCAGTGAGTTTGTGTATACTTACAATCAACCCAAAATTCCAGAAACCTTGCTGACACTGGATATCGTGAAAGTCTTAAGAGGCAAAGATACGCCAATCTCAGGCGTGGTATTCCTACACACGGATTCCAAAGGAAACCAGGAGGAAGTGACAACGGATGACAAGGGACAGGCCGTGTTGAAGGGGCTGACCCGTGGCACCCATACCATTCAGGAGAAAAGCGTACCGGATGGATATACCAAAAATCCAGGTGTTTTGAAGTTTTCGGTGGATGAAAACAACAAGATCACGCTGCTGGAAAATACGGCAACAGACAAAACCGGAACCATGAAATTTACGGTTCGTGAGGATGGAACGGCACAGCTTTCTGTAGAGGATGTATTAGCCCCCTATGAGCTGATCGTCCACAAGGTCAATGATCATGCAAAAGTACTGGAAGGGGCAGAATTTACCCTCTATAAAGACGAGGAGTGCAAGCAGGAATTGCAGAAAGCGACCAGTGGAAAAGATGGAATCCTGCGGTTTCAAGATCTGGAAGTGGAAACGAAGTATTATCTGAAAGAGACCAAAGCACCGGAGGGTTACCGGATCCCGGTGAATTCGGACGGCACGGATATCGTGTATGAAATCTACACCAAAAGTGATCCGCAAAAAGATCTCTTTGAATACTATGTGAATGGAAAGAAGTATACGGATACAACCGGGGATTTTGCCATTACCGGAACGAAAGCAGAACGGGAAGTGCATCTAAAAGTAGTAAATTTTGTGGGAATGCAGATGCCGGAAACCGGAAGCCCTTGGACATTGGGAATCGTTTTGGTGGGAATCGGCTGTCTGATAGTGGCAGGATACTTTATGAAGAGAAAGGGGAAACAGGAAGATGAAGAGAAATAAAGTGTGGATGTTCGCAACACTCTTAGCATTGGGTGGAATCAGTGTAAGTACCGTAGGGGCTCCGCTGTTGACAGTACAGGCTGCAGAAGAAGCAACCGTGGCAGCAAAGGAATATAACACCCAGGGCGGAATTGCCAACATGGGAAGCGGCACGGCAAACATTACCATCAAGGGAAATGCAGGCCAGACGCTGGTAGGGAAGAAATTCCATGTGTACAAGCTGTTCCTGGCGCAGAATGCACAGGGCATGGAATCCATCAATTACACCTTCAATCCAGCCTACGAACAGGCATTAAAGAATGTGGCAGCAAAGGCACTGTCTGTTCCAGTGGATGATGTGACAGAATATATGGTAATCGATTACATCCAGTCTCTGAACTCCTACAAAGTGGAAGGAGCGCAGACGGAACAGGAACTGGAAGGACGCTACAGCAAGTTTCGGTATTTCGTAGAGGATTTACGAGATGAAATCGAAAAACAGGGTGTGCAGTCCGAGGTGGTAAATGTAAAGGATGTAAAAGCTGACAATTCTGTCCAGCTGACAGGCTTAGCGTTCGGCTATTATCTGGTGGATGAAATTACGGATGTGGAAGGGACACACTCTGCAGGATCTCTTTGTATGGTGAGTACAGCAAACCCAACGGCAGAAATGCAGATCAAATCCGATTATCCAAGTGTGATCAAAAAAATCCAGGAGGATGATCTGCCCCAGAACATTCCGGATAAAAACGGGTGGAATGACATTGGGGACTATGAGATCGGTCAGACCGTTCCTTACAAATACGAGTCCAACATTCCAAACATGAACGGATACAAGACCTATTACTACGCATGGCATGACAAGATGGACAAAGCCCTGACATTCCAGCCGGAAAGTGTGAAGATCACCATTTCCGATGAAAAGGGGAAAAGCTACACTTTGAAAAAAGGGGAATTTACTGTGAACACCAATTCAGGAGGGGAAGATACTTTCCAGGTGGTTGTCCAGGATATCAAAGCAATCGTGGACAGACAGTTCCCGAATTTTAATGCGAAACAGGAAAATACCTATGGACAGAAAGTGACGCTGACTTACGAGGCAACGTTGAATGATCTGGCGGCCAACGATACGGGACGTCCAGGATTCGAAAATGACGTGCGTCTGGAATTCTCCAACGATGCAGATTCCAACGGAGACGGGAAAACAGGATTTACCCCATGGGATACGGTCGTCTGCTTCACCTATCGGATTGACATTGTGAAAACCAATGACCATGACAAGGTGCTGCAGGGTGCACATTTCCGGTTATACAGTGACAAAGACTGTAAAAACGAAGTCTACGTGAAACAGGGGGATACAGGCTATCATGTGATCAACCGGGATTCTGCCGGAGGTACGGATCACACAGGTGGCAGCCAACCACAGGATGCGGTGGAGATGGTATCCGGAGCGGATGGACAGGTGATCCTCATCGGTCTGGATCAGGGAACGTATTGGCTGAAAGAGACCAAAGCCCCGGACGGATACCGGTTGTTAAAAGACCCCATCGAGATCAAGATCATCCCAACCTATACGGATGACCGAAACAATTACATCAAGGGTCAGGGAGCCACTGCAGAAACCTTGAAGGAGCTGCAGGCAACGGCACATATCAAGAGCTTCTATGACGGGGCAACGGAAGAAAATGACCTGCAGCTGGAAACCGATCCGGAACAGGGAAATGCGAACCTGACCGTTGTCAACAAAGTGGGAAGCAAACTTCCGGTTACCGGTACTCCGGCAATGGCAATCCTCCTGGTAACAGGAGCCGGGCTGATGGCAGTGGCAGTTACAAAAGCAAGAAAGAAGGAATAAGGAATGCGGAAACGATGGGGAATCTGGGTGTTGTTTGTACTTGGATTCCTTTGTTGCTGTCTGCCCCTTCTGGCACATCTGTACAGTCAGAAAGAGCAGGAAAAGGTGATTGCAACCTATCAGAAGACCATCCGGGAACAGAAACGGGATGTAAAAGAACTACGGAAACAGGCAGAACATTACAACAGCATCCTCTACCAGACCAATGGGGCAGCCTTATCTGGGGAGGATGCACTTCTTTTGGGGGATGCGTCTTACGCATCCCTGCTAGATACGACCGGGACAGGGGTCATGGGAAGTCTGGATATCCCAAAAATCGGAGTGGAACTTCCAATCTATCATGGAACGAGTGAAGAAGTATTATCGAAAGGGATCGGGCATCTGCAGGGAAGCAGCCTTCCGGTGGGAGGGGAATCTACCCATAGCATTTTAACCGGACATCGGGGACTTCCCCAGTCGAAGCTTCTGACCAGGCTGGATGAATTGGAAAAAGGGGATTACTTCTTCTTCCATGTGTTGGACGAAACCCTGGCCTATCAGGTGACAGAGATCCAGGTGGTAAAGCCCGAAGAAGTCTCTGTATTAAAGATTCAGGAAGGGCAGGATCTGGCATCGATCATTACCTGTACTCCTTACGGGTTAAACACACACCGCCTGATCGTAACTGGAAAGCGGGTGCCTTATGAGGCAAAACAAGCAAACAGCATGGGAGAAGAACTGCCCTCTGCAAGGGAATTGGTGTTTACCCTGTTGCCGTTTGCGTTCTTATTATTATTCCTCCTGTATATCTGGAGAGAAAGGAGACGGACAATCAATGAAGCGAAATATGATGACAAGATTTAGTGCCGGATGTCTGGCACTGCTATTGACCTTTGGGAGCGTCTGCAGTGTGCAGGCAGCTCAGGAACCAGCAGAACCGAATACCGGGCAAAGTCCAGAGCAGACGGTACAGATGGGAAGCGTGACCGTCCAACTGACACCGGGAAAAGAGGGAACCAGCGTAGCGGATGTGGAGTTTTTCCTGACGAAAGTAGGGGAGATCCAGGACAGCACCTATACGCTGCTTCCGGAATATGAATCCACAAAGATCGATTTGAATACGCTGACCACTGCAGAGCAGTTGGAAAGTGCAGCAAAGAAGTTGGCAGAGACCGCCAAACAGGAGCCGGGTAAAAAAACGGATGGAACCGGACAGGTGGTGTTTGAAAAACAGGAGCTGGGAGTGTATCTTTTAACGGCCAAAGACCAGCCGGGGTACGACCTGGTATCCCCGACCCTCTTAAGCATCCCTACCATGGAAACAGACGAAACCTTACATTACGACATCAAAGTGGAACCGAAGCACACCCCGAGACCAGCCGAGCATACGGCACCCCAGACCGGACTGTTTGATGCCACCATTTGGTATGTAGAAGGGGGAGTCCTCCTTCTGGTGCTTGCCGGGGGACTGGTAATTGCAGCAAAACGACATGAGAAAAAGTAAGGGACTTTTGGGATTGGTCTTTTTGTTAGTGCTGCTGGGTGTGGGCTGCTTTTATCTGGCATACCGGGAACAGAAACCATTCCAAGAAATCAAGGTGAAAGGGGAAGCGCTGCAGAAACTGGTGGTACAAGAGACTGTCAGCCAGGAGGCAGATCCCATGGAACGTACCATTGATTTTGCAGCACTGCAGCGCATCAATCCGGAAATCGTGGGATGGCTGTATGTACCCCAGATCGGGGTAGACAGCCCCATCCTGACGGGACAGACAGATACGGAATACCTGACCAAAGATTTTGAAGGGGCATACAGCCCACTGGGGAGTATTTTTACCTTTGCAGGAGCCAGGCTTTCGGACAGTCAGGTGTATCTGTTTGCCCACAACATGGCTTCCGGACAGATGTTCGGGAGCCTGAAACAATTCACGAACGATGCGTTTCTGGCAGCAAATCCGCAAGCCTATCTGTATACACCGGAGCGTGTCCGGAAACTGCAGGTGGAAGACTGGACGTATCTGCAGGCGGATGATCCCTGCTTTTCCAGTCGGGAAAGTCAGGAGACTGCCAGAGTCACGCTTGTGACCTGTGTGGGATATTTTCAGACCCCAAAGCGGCTGGCAGTGAATACAAAGGTAGTGGAAGAACGCACTGCCTTTTAGAAAGGAGTGCGAATCCATGAAGAAACGAAATAAGATGTTGCTGATAACCAGCATGGTTCTGGCTGCCTGTGGCAGCCTTTGTCTGGGACGTTCCCTGACGACTCTACCCGGAAAGGAATGCCCCCAAACAGAACAGGTGGAAGAATCCGAAACAAAGGATCCGGATTTCGAAGAAACCCAGGAACCCAAAAAGGAGGAGGAACCGGTTGTACCGGCACAAACAGTGCCGGTTCCTAAGACCGGGGATTCCTGGTGGTAAAAAAAGAAAAGGAGAGGTTGATGGAAATGGAGAAAACAATGGGAGTTCCAAAGCCGGAGGGATCTGGAACCGAACAGTATCTGGAAGAGATGCAGCGCATTTTTGCGGCAAGGGAAGAGACCTACCAGAAGCGGAAACAAGAGTATGAACAGAAAAGCCAGGAACTGCAGAAGATTCAGACCGAGCTTGGAAGACAATACCAAAGCCTGGAAGGACAGAAACAGGAGCTGGCATCTGCCCAACAGAAGCTGGCAGAACAGAAAGTGGCACACAGGGAAGAACAGGAAGAGCTGCAGCGTGAAAAACAGGACTTTGAACAGACTAAGAAGCTCTATGAAGGACAGCAACAGGAACTGCTGATGAAGAGCCGACTGGAACTGGAACAGCTGCGCAATGAGCGGATGGAAGCGGAAGATCTGAAACGGGAGTATGAATATAAGATCGGCCAACAGGAATGCGGAATCCCACCGTCCCTTCCGGATTTGTCCGCATATGTGCCGAAATTGGAATACGAGGCAGTGAAACAGGAACGGGATACTCTGTTCCAAGAAAAGACGCAATTGCGGGAGGAGAACCAACACCTGGCTATCCAGTTGGAGCAGAAAGAGCTTCTGTTGAAACAATTGGGGGAGGAGAGAACCTCCTTGCTGAAAAAGCTGCTGGAATCCAAACAGGAACCGCCACAGGAACCAGAAAAAGAGAGGGAAGTGCTGCCGGAGGTGGAAACCGAACTGGATTCAGCGGAAGTAATCCCGGAAGAGATGAATGCAGCCGAAGAGAATGAATGGAGACAGCGACCTTTGCGGGTTTCCGTAAAAGAACAGGAGATTACCAGAGAGGAATTGACTGCAACGGTCTTACAGCGGTATCTGCAGAACAACCATCCGGAGTTTGAGCAGCTGGAAATCCGGCATTCGGAGCAGGGCGAACAGATTCATGGGGAAGTGGGAAAACTGTCCTATGCCTTTTTGTTTTTCGAAGACTTGATCCAGTTTGACATTTCTGCAAAACGCAAAGGTGGAAAGGAACTGGAAGAGAAATTAGAGCGGATCGGGAAAAAGGTGCCGGGTGTACAGTTCCAATATTCCAAGGGTGAGGGGCGTGTGTATGCCAGCGGCTTTTTGACCAAAGATCTGACACCAGAACAGGCCATGAAACAGGTCTTTGAGATTGCGGATTATTTCCGGGAATAAAAACGGAATGTTCCGAATTTCGGAACAGGAAAGGAGAATCAATGTTTTATAGTATCATCGGGATTGCCCTGCTTCTGTTATCAGCAGTGACCATTGCATGTATGGTGGTGTTTGAAGTCCGAGACCATAAAGTAGGGAAGCCCCTTCCTGGGAAAAGAAAATTCCAAAAGCCGTATTCCCAGGCGTTTCTGGATGCCGTTCCCAGAGCCTATGAATCTGCCGGTACATTACGGGGGATGCTGACGCTTTTGGTGGAGCAGTGTCCCAAAGAAAATGGACGGGCAAAAGCAGCCCTGGATTACCTGGAACACAGTCGGTACCGGGACTATGAAACGGCACTGGCTTATCTGTCAGATTCCAGTGCTGTTTGTGAAAAACAAATCAGGGAGGTGTTAAAGCGGGAAATTCAAAAGACAACCGCATTAACTTGTCACTAAGCACGGATGGTTCGTGCTTTTTTTGTACTCAAAATGAAAGAGATGTTCCGGATTTCGGAACAGGAAAAGGAGATTGTTATGAGAAGAAGTAATTGGAAATCTAAACTGGTCGTTGTGATCGCAGTGGTCATTGGAATTTTATGTGGATTAGCTGCCGCTTATGTTGTGAATCAGAAATTTGGTGCCGCTTATATTGGACTGGCATTTTTTATTACCATGCCATTGGTGGCAGGAATCTTAATGTTTTTGATGATCCGTGTGTTTCGCATTGGAGAGTAGGAGGAAAAAATGATGAAACAAAACAAGATGCAGAATGAAAGAACAAACCAGAGGAAACTAGTGAACCCAACAAAAAAGGAATGGCGATGGCACGTGGCACAGTTCGGTGTGGGCTGCCTCCTCTTATTTTTTGCAGGAAACGTTCCGGTGTTTGCGGCGGGAAATGTGGACACATCCCAGATCACCGGAGGATTTGATGCGATTTATCAGGTAATCGCAGCGATTGTATCTTCGACCGGTACCATCTTTCTGTTGTGGGGACTGTTCGAGTGGGCGCAGTCCCTCAATACACAGGATGGTGGGGCACAGTCCATTGCATTTAAACGAATCGGAAGTGGTCTGGTAGCAACCCTGGCACCACAGATCATTGCGGTCATCCGGACAGGACTGCCAAGCTAGGAGGTGATGGCAAATGCCAGGATGGGTAGAAGACCTGTTGAAGGAAATGTTCTATGGCCCGTTTTATCAGCTGGCAAAAGTCGTCTGGGATTGGTGCATCGGATTGAGCACGGGGGTCATTAGTCAAGACCCCCAGCACTTTTCCCCGGCCACTTGGAAATTTGTAACAGATACTCTGTATCCCTGGGCAATGGGAATCGGTTTATCCATGATGAATGTATTTTTCATCTGCGTATTTCTAAAAGCAGCCTCCAACTTAAAAGAAAATATCACGTTGGAACTGTGTATCGAAGGGATGATCCGGCTGGTGGCCTTAAATGTGTTGATGCAGATGGGAATGCAGTTGATGAAGACCCTGTTTTCCATGGCATCCCTGATGGGAGGAATGGTATTGGATTTCCAGGCACCAGATTTTTTCACCGGCGAAGTGGATGCCGGAAGTGTTCTGTTCTGGTGGTTCATGGGATTTTTATATTTCTTTATCGCACTGATCTGTGGAATGCTGATCTTTTTGACTCTGTTCAGCCGTTATGTCAAGCTGTATCTTTTGACCGTGACCTTCCCACTGGCCATGCCGAGTATGGTGTC
The DNA here is from genome assembly GCF_008121495.1 of Mediterraneibacter gnavus ATCC 29149. Classification (NCBI taxonomy): domain Bacteria; kingdom Bacillati; phylum Bacillota; class Clostridia; order Lachnospirales; family Lachnospiraceae; genus Mediterraneibacter; species Mediterraneibacter gnavus. The sequence goes on from NZ_CP043051.1 coordinate 1,653,057, forward strand.
CGGACGTGGGATTGATGAAACGGCGAAGAGCTGGGTGAGAAGTTTTTTAGGAAATGTGTTTGAGATCGTGGTGATCGCTCTGGTGATGTCGATCTCCGGGCGGATCATCGGAGGCATGGATATCCAGGGGGACAGCTTTGCAGATTTCTTTGACGGATTTGGGCAGGCACTGACCTCTACGATCTATATGATCGGAATGGCAGTGTCGGTACGGGGTGCAAGGAGCTTTATGAAAGAGACCTTCCACTTATAAACAACTTGTTCCGAAATTCGGAACGGAAAGGAGTAGAAAGAAAGGATATGAAAATCGATATCAACAAAGATTTTGAAACGGCATATCAGCAATCCATCTGGAAAGGGCTGGATCTGAAACAGCTGATTACGGTAGGCTGCTTTTTGCCGACGGTGATCGGGATTATGGTTGCCCTTTGGTATTTTTTAAACGTTCCGCCGCAGGGAGGCGTTTACATTGGAATTCTGGCAGCACTGCCGATCCCGTTTTTGGGACTGTTCAAATACCGGGGAATGTCTATCCCGATGTTATGCAAAGAATGGAAGTATCTACAGAAAACAAAGAAACTTTGTGGGGAAACAGAAACTGAAGCCGGTCAGAAACACCGAGTATTTACCATGCATCCATCGAGAAAGGAGCGATAAAAAGAAATGGCAATTTTTAATGGAAATAAGGAATTTTCCAAGAAAAGGGAGCTGTCCCAGCCTTTGGTTCCAGTACCCAAGAACGTGCGTCAGGCATTCAACATCCATAAAGCCTATGCAAACGGGGTGTTCCAGTTGGAAACCAAGAAAAAGGATACACTGTATGATCGGTGCTATGTATTTGAAGATATCAATTACATTAACAAGAACCGGACGGAGAAGAAGAACTTTCTGTCAGAACTGATGTTCTGGCTCAATTCCATGGATGCGTCTTATAAGATCACATTGTGTAATGAATATCAGTCGGTAGAAAAGTTTCTGGCATCGATCCGGAATGAACGCAATGAGAGGGAATATCCAGACATTGCAAAAGGGATCCGGCAGTGGCAGGAATCGAAACTGGCGGATGCCAACTCCACGGTACGGACACTCCGGTACCTGACCATTACCTGCAGGGCAGACAGTCTGGCGCAGGCGAACATCTATTTCCGGGCATTGGAGCCCATGATCGAGGATGCCTTTGCAGGATGGGGCAGTGACATTGCTGTGTTGGGAACCCTGGATCGGTTCCGGGTGCTCCATGGGATGCTGCGTCCCGGGGAAGAATTTCCACAGGTTGTGCTTCGGGAAACCCTGCAGGACTGGAAAAGTGACATACTGCCACGGAGCATCCAGCAGTTTAATGATTATATAATCCTGGGAGATACCATGGTGACGGTTCTGACGGCGACCCAGTATCGGAAATCTCTGGATACGGACACCTTTTTACATACCTTAAGCAGCCTTCCTTATCCGTCTTTTGTGACGCTGGACTTTGCTCCGGTACAGCAGGAGGTCATCAATGACAAGCTGGTAGCGATGCATATGAACAATGAGCGGGAGATCAATGACGAGATCGAGCAGAAGCGGCAGGCAGGGCAGATCGTGACCTCCCCTTCTTATACCAAAAAGAAACGGCGGGATGAGATTGAGGAATACATTGAAATGGTAGATGCCAACGATGAGAAAGGGGTCTTTTTAAACCTTCTGGTGGTGTTGACGGCTCCGGTGAAGGAAGGCGTGGAGCTGTTGCAAGAGCGGATGGAAGAGGTCTGCGCCATCGGACGTTCTGATAAAGTGGGCGCCTTTTTGGAGCCTTGTGATTTTCGACAACTGAAAGCCTTAAATACGGCACTTCCAATCGGTGGGAGACAGGTGGATTATATGCGGTTCTTTCTCACCTCTTCTTTGGTGACATTTAATCCCTATCATGCCCAGGATATCCTGGAGCCGGGCGGAAAGATGCTGGGGATCAATAAAACAACGGGACGATATCTCATTGCCAACCGGAAACTCCTTCCAAACCCTCACGGGATCATTGTGGGATATTCCGGTTCTGGAAAATCCATGCTGATCAAGCTGACCGAGATTTCCCAGACTTTGCTTGGAAGCGAAGATGACATCATTGTGTTAGACCCACAGAATGAATTTGAAGATATCTGCAGGGAATATCAGGGGGTGTATTTTGACCTGACTCCCAAAAGCGGAATCTACCTCAATGGATTTGAAGTGACCCAGGAAGTCTTTTCCGGCAGTAAAGAGCTGAAAGCGGAATTTGTGGCCAAACAGTGTGAGTATGCCAAAGGACTGGTGCAGGCGATCATGAAAAATATCCTGGTCACCCAGGAGCACGATTCCGTGGTGAGCCGTTGTACGGAGCAGATGTTTGCCCAGGTCTTTGCCCAGAAGCGGTTAAAGAAACAGCCCACCTTACTCTGGCTGCGGGAAGAGATTGGAAAGGAACTGGAACAGGTACGGCACGCTCACGATGAAGCCATCATCCGTCCCATCTACAACTCCCTGGAAGAGTATACCACGGGCTCCTGTGACATGCTGGCACATCCGACCAATATCGAATTCCAGAACCGTCTGGTGGGATTTGGGATGTGCAACGTGCCGGAAAACAACTGGGAAGCTGTCATGGATACGGTGCTGCATTATCTGTCTACCCGGATGGACTATAACAAAAAATTACAGAGAGCCACGCACTTAGTGGTAGATGAAGCGCAGGTAGTTTCCGAAAAACCGGGATCCGCAGAGATGCTCAACAATGCGGTCATCACCTTCCGAAAGTTCGGAGGAATCGTCACCCTTGCGATGCAGAACGTAGTGGCAGCTTTGGCCAACAAAAAGATGGTAGAACTGTTCCAGAACTGCTCCTATAAATGTTTCCTGGATCAGGGGGGTGTGGATGCCCAAAGTCTGGCAGAAATCCAGCCGTTATCTGAACGGGAATTCCGTGCCTTGGGAACGGGAAAACCGGGAGAGGGGGTCATCGTCTGGAATAAAAAAGTGGTGCTGTTTAATGCCCGGATTGAGAAAGACAACATCTTATACGAAAAGTATTCCACCAACTTCCATGAAAAAGCGCAGCGGAAGGAACGTGATTCTGCTAGGAGCACTTCCCCTGTGAGAAAAGAAAACGTGACGAAATCAGAGGAAGAACCGGAACGTTGGGAGGAACGGGTGCCCCTGCAGGTGGCGTATAAACCGGAACCGGAGATGCCTCAGAACTGGCAGGAAGAAAAGACCGATGTGCTGCAACAGGGATGGGGAGAACAAGAGTGGGAGACCGTGCTACAGCTGGCAGCGTTTGCACCCATCCGGCTGGGAGATGTGACTGCTTTGTTGGAGATCGCCCCGGAGGAAGCACAGAGGCTGTTGGATGCCATGCTTCAAGCAGGTGCTCTGGAAGAGAAAGAGGGCTGGTATCAGATTGCGAAGTAGGTGAAATCAATGAGATTGAATGAAACAAAACGAAAACAAAGAACGTCCCAGGAAGAAGTTCTGGCAGAGTTGTTTGCAGAGGCAGAATTGCAGGGCTCTGTCCGGAAGAAGAAAAACTGGGATGCCTGGCTGGACCAGGAAGAGGAGCAACAGAGTGAAAAAGAACTGCAGGTGTATCTGGAGGAATATAGCGATCCTACCTTGTATCTGACTCCAAAAGAAGTGAAAGCATGGAACCGGATGCCAAAGTCCAAACAGAAACGACTTCTGGAGAAAGAATCCAGACAGGTATTGCAGGCATGGAAAGTAGGAGAGCGGAAGGGATCTGCTGGTGGCGGAAGGAAAGCGGATTCCATGGAAGAGCTGGTCTTTTTGCAGGGAAGAGGAACACAAAGAGGCACAAGATCAGGGACACCGTTACATGGGATTTGGAAGCCAGAAAAGGTACGAAAAAAGGGCTTCGGGGAGGAGAGACCAACCGCTCCCCACAATCCCCAGAGACACAGTTCCCCGGGTGCCAGACAGACACATTCAAAAACCGGAAAACAAGCGGCTGCAGGAGTGCAGAGTGCGGCATCTTCTGTTGCGGGTAGCGCATCCACGGTTACTCCAGCTACACTGGCCGCCAGAACTGCAAAGAAAACAGCACAAACCTTTAAAAACTATGTCCAGGAAGTGAATCAGGCAGCCCAGCAAGCAATCGGGGAAGAACGGGCAAAACTGGAAGACACCAAACAGCAGAATGCGCAGGTTGGAGATCTGCCGTCCTTTGTAAAATATGTGGGGGCAACGATTGGAAGTGTAGTACTGGCAGGTGCGGCAATGGTACTGCAGCTTGCAGCGGCACTTTTGACCGCGCTTGTGACCATGCTGGCCTTTCTTTTGGTGGCGGTATTGGCAATCTCTCTGATTGTCAGTGTGATCATGTCCCTGATCGGTGGGTTTTTAGACCAACAGCCGGCCACCGGACATGGACTGCCGCCCTTTATTACCGAAGATATGATGGAAGCATTTTTTGCTGTGCAGGAAGAAAGTGGGATTCCGGTCTCTACCGGAGTCGCACAGGTGATTGCGGAATCCGGATTTGGGTTATATGGGCCAGGAGGAGACAATGGGCAGGGACTCTCCCAGCTGGCGTACGAGTATAAAAATCTGTTTGGGATCAAGTATTTTTCCGGAGACAAATATGCCATTGGCGGTGTGGATATGTCTACGGGCGAGGAAACCGGAAATGGGAATACCACCATCATTGCCGGGTTCTCCGTGTATCCGGATTATGGAGCCTGTATCCGGCAGCGAGGGTGGATGTTAAACCGAGAACCTTATGCAGGGAAAGTTGCCCCTTATCGGAACCACAATGACAAGAAGTATACCAAAGAAGCCGCCAGGGGATTTATGAATGGAATCCGTGCGGCGGGCTGGGCAACGGATAGTTCTTATGTGGAAAAATGTGTGCAGCACATGGACAATTATAACCTCTATCGGTTCGATAACATGACTTATGAAGAGTACCAAAAAAGCGGAGGGGGAAACTACGATGGAACGGTGACGCCACTGATGCAGAGCATCGTGGATCATGCCGCTAATAATCAGGGAATTTACCCTTGTACTCCGGATATGTGCGCTCAGTGGGTGACGGGAATTTATCAGGCTGCAGGAGCACCAACAATCCCTTATGGGAATGCCATCGATATGTGGAACAACTATAAAAATACGGGCAATACCAGCATGGAAAACATTCCGCCGGGAGCCATTGTGTGTGGCAGTGGATACGGAACTATGGGCAGCATATATGGACATGTCGGGATCTATCTTGGGAATGGAATGGTGGCCAATAACCGGGGCTATTTTTCCGTGGAAAGTCTGGAAGAATGGTGCAGTTGGCAGACCGCAACCTGTCAGGGACATACGGGGTGGATCGGCTGGGTGTTCCCAGGTGGAGTTCCGGCAAATTAGAACAAAAAGAAAGGAAAAATCAATATGAACAAAGTAGTTTTAATGGGGAGACTGACACGGGATCCGGAAGTACGATATTCTCAGGGAGAGCCGGCAACTGCGGTGGCAAGATATACTCTGGCAGTGGAGCGAAGATTCCAACGGGAAGGAGCGCAGACGGCAGATTTTATTCCCTGTGTGGTTTTCGGAAAATCCGCAGAATTTGCCGAGAAATATTTCCGTCAGGGACTACGGATTTCGGTTTCCGGAAGGATCCAGACCGGCAGTTATACGAATAAAGATGGGATCAAGGTTTATACCACAGAAGTGGTAGTAGAAGAGCAGGAATTTGCCGAAAGCAAGTCAGAACAGGGACGGGGAAATCAGGGGGCAATGGGAGCACCGGACGCTGATGGTTTCCAGAATATCCCGGATGGAATCGAGGAAGAATTACCATTCCATTAAAAGCAAGAAAGGAGCCAAACAGCATTGAAAAAAAGAATCATAATTGTGATTGCAGCCATGGTGATTCTGTGTGGCATTTTGACAGGGATCGGTATCATTTTGTCCGATCAGAAACCTGAGAAACAATCGGAAGAGAAACCAGAAAAAGTAGAACAGGAATTGGAGATCAAACCAAAAGAAACACAGGAAAATACGAAGCAGGAAATGGAAGAAAGAGAGCTGGAAAGTGAACCAGAAAAACAAGAGGAAGAACCACTTTCTATGGATCTTTCCGGATTAAACGAAGATGCACTTTCTATGATGGGAATTTCCAAAAAAGAAGTGGCAGATGCACTGAGAACTTGGACACAGGAACATGGATTTTCCAGTGCCACAGGAGCACAGTTTTTGGAGCCGATGCTGGTACGATTTTCAGAAGAAAAATACACTATGGATTGCCAGCTTATTTTTGCAGATGGCGGAAATGGAATTCAGCCGGAGGATGTACAAACAAAACTGACGATGGACTATTTTAAAGAGAAAAAGTTGCTGCAGATTCATAAATAAAATCAGGAAAAAAGAGGTGAAGATTTTGGAGATGATTGGGAGAAGATTGGAAGCAGAGTTGGAACTTTTTATCATGGATTGTCATGCGCTTAGTAAGGATGGAATCATTTCAAAATCGGAAGAGATTGTGATGAAAAGAAAGATTTACAAAAGTCTCAGATGGCTGCTGAAACAGGAGCCGGATCAGTGCCAGATTTTGTTGTATACAGGACACATTTTGGAAAATGCGTACCGCTTTATACAGGATCAAAAAGAAGAGGAAGAGCCCTTGGAATTGGCTCTGAAAAAATGGATGTGGGCCATTGAAAATGGAACATGCAGCACATGACAGATGCAAGAAATGAAAGGGGAAGCATCTGAGAAAGCCTGGGAAATCAAGAGGAGTATTTTACATATTTTATTTTTATATATTATTCAGGGGTCTTAGGGGTGTTCCCCTAACAAGATGGCATGATGTTTGTTAAACATTATGCGTATCTTGCCAATTCTCCTCTCGGAGAATTGCGTACAGATAGGGGCAATTTTGATGGAAAAACAGGGTTTTGACGGACAAAAAGTAGGATTTGCTATACAAATGTTAGCAGAAAGTTATACAGTTGGTACCATGTGCTATACAGATGTTAGCAGAAAGCTATACAGTTGGTACCATGTGCTATACAGATGTTAGCAGAAAGCTATACAGTTGGTACCACATGCTATACAAATGTTAGCAGGAAGCTATACAGTTGGTACCATGTGCTATACAAATGTTAGCAGGAAGCTATACAGTTGGTACTACATGCTATACAAATGCTACCGGCAAACTATGTTGGGGTAACCTAAAGTAACCTAGATATTCAAATTCAGAAGTAGTAAAATAGAATTAGAAAAGTTTGTAGTAGGGAGGAAAAACATGGCTAAAATACAACGAGCATTCCGATTATCTCAAGAAGCGATTGATGTGATTGATCAAAGAGACCGACAGCGATATCCAACAGGACAGGGATTGGTTGAAGCACTGCTGTTAAATCAGGAAGAAAAGAGCGAGCCAACAATAGAAACTGTGTTGGAAGAATTAAAAAAATTGAATGAAAAAATAGAAAAAATTCTTTCTGAACAATTGCAAGAAAAGTCAGAAAGTAACGAAAAAAAAGAAATACCGAAGATGTATGGAGGACTCCCCTATACACCACCGCCGTCTGATATTATTTAGCGTAGAACATCCGTAAAGTGGGTGTTCTTTTTTTGCACTGAAAACAAGGAAAAGGAGAAGAAAAATGAGCATACAGGAACAATTAGAAAAGGTACAAAGTGATCTGCAGAAAATTGAAGAACGAAGAAAAGAATTGCAGCAAAAAGAGAAAGAACTGCTGACCAAAATGGAACTGGAAGAAGCAAGGGCTGCAGCAAAAAAGAATGAGGAAATCCGAAAGATTGTAGAAGAAAATTATGGGGAAGTAGATGGTTCTAATTTAGAAATATTTCGCCGTGTGATGCAGGAACAATCCGGGCAGATGAAACAACGAAAAGAACATTTGAAACAGAATTAAACGGGTGTGATCAAAGTGAAAAGAAGTATCTTTGTTGGAGTCCGATTCCAACCGGAAGAATATGAATTTCTCTGTGAAAAAGCAGAGAAAGATCCGGAAACACGGATGCGGACAGGAAGCAAAAACCTGTCTGCTTATGTCCGGAAAAAAACACTGCAGGAATCCGGATATCAGAAGGAGCTGCAGATCCAAAAGGAACTAAAAGAACTGGTGTATCAGTTCCGAAAAATCGGAACGAATATCAATCAGGCAACGAAGCAATTACATATCGGATATGAACCGGCGGCTGCGGCAGATCGGCTGGAGAAAAATATGAAACTGTTAGAACAGCAATTCGAAAAAATGAAAGAGGAATTGAAACAAACGTATGGCAATCACGAAGATATTAAACATTAAATCACAATCCAACCTTTACAATGCAATTGATTACATTATGAAGCCGGAAAAAACGAAAGAGCAGTTATGGGTCGGTGGAAATTCCGGTAGTACGACACAAGAGGTGTATCGTACCATGATGGACACCAAACAGGCATGGGGAAAGCTGGATGGAAGGAAAGGATACCATATCATCATCAGTTGGAAACCGGGAGAATGTACGGAGGAAAAAGCCTATCAGATCATCCAGGAATTCTGCCAGGAATATCTGGGAGAGAACTATGATTATGTGTTTGGAATTCATACCGATCGAAAACATTGCCATGGTCATATTGTGTTCAATTCAGTGAATCGAGTCACTGGTTATAAATATCGTTATGAACGTGGGGACTGGGAAAAATTTATGCAGCCGATCACGGACAAGCTTTGTGTGAAATATGGACTTCCCAAACTGGAATATGAAAAAGGAAACCGGAAAGGAGTCTCATACGGAGAATGGAAAGATCAAGGAAAAAGCAGTTGGAAAAATCTGATCCGTGCAGATATTGATTATGCAATCTCTCTTTCGGAATCGTACGAAGAATTTTTAGAACAGATGCGATCCATGCATTATCAGATCCAGGAAGGAACGTCCCGGGAAGAGGGGGCGATTTTATCCTTGAAACTGCCTGGACAAGGACGGGCTTGCCGTACTAAAAAGAAAACATTGGGAGAAGCCTATACGGTGGCTGCCATCCGGGAGCGGATCGGAAAAGAATGGAGATCCTATCCGGTACCAAAGCCTCCAAGGCTGCAACGCTGCCAGATGCATTTCGGACGGAAAAACATCCGGGGGATCTCCGGATATCAAGCCAGTCATGTCCGAGACATTTACCAGATCCAGAACCGCTATGCCCGTGGAAATATTTATGCGATCAATCAGGGCAGTATGCGGAAACATTTAACAGAGATTGAGAAGCTGCGGGCAGACTGCAGATATTTATTAACCATGGATATCCGAAGCAGAGAGGCGCTGGAACAAAGAGAGCGGGAAGTGCTGAAAGAGGAAAAACGATTAAAGCAGCAAAGTAGCTTGAAATGGAACATGCAGGAGGACGAAGGGTATCGAAGATATCAGAAACTGGAACAAGAGCTGGGGCAGATTCCGGTATGGGATGACCGGTTTGAAGCAGTCCTGGATGAAATGGAAGAATTGCAGGAGCAGTTGCCAAAAGGGATGGAGCTGATGAAAGATGCCAAAGAGCAGTTACAAAAACTGCGGGAAGAAAAGCGGCTGATCCGTCAGATCAAACGGATGGATCAGGAACACCTGGCAACTTATGAATTTGCACATCCAATTCAGAGGAAGAATCCGGAACAGACACGTTCCGAAATTCGGAACAGAAAGAAAGGAGACAGACAGTGGAAGCCCAGGCTATAACAGAAGTAGAAATTAAAGAACAGCAATTGGTGATCGCACAATGGATGCAAGTCCCGGAAGAGATTATTGGCATTCTGAATCAGGAGTTGCCCTGGCGCATCCGGGAATGGGTCTATTTGTGCGCTTTGGATCAGATGCCCGCAGAGATTTTAGAAAAAATGCCTACATGGGAGTTAGAAAAAATCCAAAGAGAGCGGATGGAATTCCTGCAGAAAAAATTTCAGGATATCGATTTATTGGAACGGGCAATGAAAGAAAATCAGGATCGGCTGGAAATCCTGGCTGCCAATAGTGAGCGGCTGACTACAGTTGTACAGGACGGACTGGAAAAGGTACTCCAGGATTTGACCAAAGAGAAAGAAGAACTGAAGCAAAAGTCAGAACAGTTGTTACAGGAAAAACGGGAGTTGGAATTTCAGCTGCAGCAAATGAAGCAGCGTTTAACCAAAGAACAGGAGAACCGACAGAGTGCCGAGGGAAATGCCCGGATCTTAAGCGAAAAAGCAGACACCTATCACAGGGAGCTCTTACAGTTTCAGAAAGCAGAAAAAAGGCAGGTGCCAAAGGAAACGATTCCAACCGTGGAACCGGAAAAAGGGTACTGGAAGAATCGCAGATACCAGAAAATGGCGAAAGAACAAGAGGAGCAGCGAAAAAAAGAGATGGAGACATTTATCAAAGAAGTCATGGACAACTCTGAGTTTACCGAAGAGCAGAGTGATTATCTTTTAACCTGTCTGGAAAGAGGGGACAAGGTGGAGGATGTGCTATATTTGGCAAAACCAAGTCTGTCCGTGGAGCATATGGAACGGATGCGGAAGATGGAACAGAAGCGGCGCATGGAAGCAACCAGCCAGAAAACACAAAAGAAACGGTACTTTTGGGAACGGGAAAAGCACTAAAGCAGGAGCGTTCCGAATTTCGGAACAGAAAGGAGAAAAATGGACGTAGAAGCCAGAATTTATCTGCCAGAAAAACCACTGGAAAACGTATGGGGATACGGGGAAGTCACGGTGGAACGCTTATTTACATTTCAAGTTCGAGTGTTAAAACATCAAAAAGAGAATGGGGAAGAGGTATCCTTTGTCAGCTTTCCCAGGCGAAAAGTGCAAGGCCGGTGGGAAGATGTAGTACACCCCAGTCAAGAACTGCGGGAGAGGATTGCCGAAGTTGTGAATCGGGAAATCCGAAAAGAAATCATAAAAGACTTGGAACTTCCAGAAATCGTAGTTCAGAGTATGAGCCTGTTTCCGGTGCAGCCCAAAAAGACAGTAAGCATCGTAGGGATTGCAACGGTAGAAGTGTGTGGTCTGACAATCAAAGGAGTCACTGTGAAACAGGGACAGGATGGACTTTTTTGTAACCTGCCCCAGTATTACAGTGAGAAAGACGGGTACCGGGATGTAGTACGGCCAACTTCGAAACGGATCCGGGAAGCAATCTCGGAGGCAGTATTGCAGGAATATAAAGTACAGAAGAACAGGAGGTGGAAAACATGACAAAGTTACAACAGCAATTAGCAGAACAATTTTTACACATCTTGGAAGAGGAAAAACTGGACTGGAAAAAAGAATGGAGCGGACTTTCAGGAAGACCTTATAATCCGGTTTCCAAGACGGTTTACCATGGGAGCAATTATTTTTCTTTACTGCTGACATCCATGGCGAAAGGATATCAGGATCCCAGATGGTGTACGTTTGCACAGATCAAAGAGCAGGGATGGACACTAAAAGCAGGAAAGGGACAGAGTGCCAAAATAGAATTCTGGTATCCCTATGATCGGGAGCAGAAAAAGGCAATCAGCTGGCAAGAATTTCGGGAAGCTGGTGGACAGATCAATGATCGGTATCAGCTTTTTAGCCGAGTGTATTCTGTTTACAATGGGGATATGATTGTAGGAATCCCCAAGTTGGAAGTAACACAAAATGAAATACAGCCAGTAGAATTGGTGGATACCATTTCTGGGAGCATGGGAGTTTCGATTTCTTATCACAAAAGTGACCAGGCATTTTACCGTCCGGTAGAAGACCGGATCTATCTTCCGTACCGCCAGCAATTTCATTCCGAGTATGCCTACGCATCCACGGCACTCCATGAGCTGTCCCATGCAACAGGGTCAGAACATCGTCTGAATCGGAAACAGGGTGGGGAATTTGGAACAGAGCCCTATGCTTATGAAGAGTTGGTGGCGGAAATCAGTTCCTGTTTTCTGTCCAGTGAGCTTCCGATGGGACAGACAGAAGAACATCTGCAGAACCACAAGGCGTATGTTCAGAGCTGGATCCAGGGAATTAAAGAGCAGCCGGATGCTCTATTCCGTGCCGTGAAAGATGCGGAACAAGCCGCCGTTTATTTGGAATATCACGGTGGACTGATCACATTGGAAGAATATCAGACCTATGGAATCGAAGTAGAACCGGCAGCTCAAACACGTGATCCTGTTCCGAAATTCGGAACGGAAGAGACAAAGAAGGTTGCGATCGAAAGCACCATGGATTATGAGGACTTGGATTTCCATGTAAACCGATATAACGAAAAGGGATATGGAAGAGAAGCGTATTATCGGATTGTTTCTCTAAATGAAGAGGGGATTGTGACTCCGGTAGATCGAACCGTTTATCGGAATCTTGAACAAGTGAGAACTGCGATTTCCCAAAAAACAGAATGGAAAGAAGTCCTATATGAAGACCTGATTCAGGAAGCAATGAAGAATCAGGTGGAACAGGTGTCTTTTCCGAATCTCAAACAATCGGATGGATGGAGGCTTGCAAAAGAAGGAGAGCATTATACGGTGTATCTGGATGGAGAGCGATTTCTGACAGGAACATCAAAGAAGGTTCAGGAATTGAACCGGAGAGCTGGGGAAGGGAAACATCCCATGCTGCAGCGTGCGTTTACAGCATTGCGAGAGCAACAGGGAATGAGTCTGGAAGAAGCGGCTGAAAAAATGTACGTGTCTGTCCCGGAAGTGAAAGCAGTGGAAAAAGGAGTGTTGCAACTGCAGCCGGAATCCTTGCAGCTTTTTTGCAATGCCTGTGGAGTTTCAGTAGATGCATTACGGGAAGGGAAGGTTATAAAACAGGCATCAGCAGATCAGTTAAAAGAAGGAATCAATAAAATGACCCGTCAGATCGATCAGCTGGAGAACAATCAGACATATCTGCAGGAAATTGTAGAACGATATGGACTGGAAGCCTCTCCGGAATTGGAGGAAGCGAAAAGGAAGATCGCAGCGTATGAAAAGAGCATTGGACGGACAGAGAGTATGATAAACCAAGCATCCACGGAACAGATCTTAGCGTATGGGAAGAAGTGTGAGGCATATCTGGACTTTGGGAATAGTGTGGATCGTGTGCTTCACCCACTGGAAAAAGAAAAATATTATCAAGGGAAAAGAAGACATGAAGCAATTTTAGTATGCAATACACCTGAAATGATTCAAAATGTGGGTTTGAGAGAGTTACCAATGCATATTACACAAAAACATGTATTAGATTGTTTACACGAAAAAACAGTGGATAATGTTCATTATCACGGACTGTCTACGCAGGAGCTAAAGCGCCTTCCAGAAGCATTGGAATCCCCCGTTATATTGGCAGAATCTTTGACAAAGGATGATTCTTTAGTAGCTGTACTGGATTATCGGGAACAGGATGGAAACCCAGTGATTGTAGCGGTTCGTCCGAATGGAAATGCCATGTATGAATTGCGAAAAGTAGACTCCAACTTTATTACAAGTATGTATGGAAAAGACAATTTTTCAGAGTTCTGTCAGAGGATCTTAGATCAAGGGAAGTTACTTTATGCGAATAAGGAAAATGGGGAAAAGCTAGGATATTATCTGGAGAACCAGAAATCTCAGATACCAGAATATGACAAAATTTTAAAGAAGATGGCATTATCGGAATCGGAACAAATCAAGCCGAAACATATTCGAAGGTTCTAGTGTTCCGAAATCCGGAACAAAAAAATCCTCTCTGGAAAACCAGAGAGGATAGGGGCTTGCGCTTGCGTCGCTCCAATTGCGACGGGGCCACCTTGCCCTTTGTGTTACCTATTGTATAACAATATACATAGAATGTCAAGCAGATTTTTACGAAAAAGGAGAAGTTGTAACGTTCCGGATTTCGGAACAGGGAAGGAGAAAACAGATGGAAAATGAAAGAGACCAACAAGACGTACTTATGGCACTGCAGGGAATGGGGCGGATGAGCTTAATGATGGATCCGGTGTTTAAACTGACCGCAACGGGAACCATTCTATTGATCCAGCATTTCGCACGGATGCATAAAGAAGGAATGCTGAATCGGCGAGAATTCCAAAATTTTCAGGAGTTTGCAAAACTGACCGAAGGAAATTATCAGATTGTAAATGTGCCAGTGGAAAGTTGGAAAGAACTGGAAAAAAGTGGATTTCTCTCACAGATGGAAGAACGGAATGTCCGCTACATTCGGATGCCGGATCTGAATGACAAGGATGGGTTTGTGCAGCTGGCTGTTTATGGGGAAGACCAGCTGAATTTTCAGGGATGGTATGACCGGTTTCTGATGGCAAGAATGCAGGGCGGGGAGCATGAACTGCAGAACTTAAATAACCTTACCAATGGCAGAACAAGCATTGTCAGTATTCCGATGGAACAGGAAGTAGATCTTTTAAAAGCAGATTTCGATACGCTGCAGGTCAATTATTCCATCCTTCCGGATTTGAACATTGGAGATGGGGAAATCCAGGTGGTCGTTGCAAACGCAGATCTTCCCAAGGTAGAACACTGGTATCGGATGTTGCAGGAAAAATGTCTGTCAGAAGGAAAGCAGATTAAAGACTTCCAGACAATCGACATGGGACAGTATCGGGAAACAGGGACAATGAATGAAGAGGCTTATGTGGATACTGCATCCGGGGAAATGAAAGAAAAGCTGGAAAAATACGAAGGGCAGGAACGGGGAGAGCTGGAAGAAAAAGTATTGGAAACAGAAAATTCCATCAAATCCATCAGTAATGAACGGTATCAGGAACTCCATCGTCATCCGGATTATGTGGAAATTACGATCAATAGAGAAACCCTGATCGATCAATCCAGGATTGCCAGGGAAAAGAATCCGGAAGTAGAAGCGAAAGGGATGTTTGCCAGCCGAGTTCCGGGTACCTGGGGAGAGAAGGAGAGAACCCTGGTCTTGCCAACAGACCAGGTGTTTCAAACGGATGGTGGGAAAACCTATCTGGCCTTTTTAGCAAAAAATGAGAAACAGATCCTTTTGGATGCCAATGGAAAACCTGTTTCTGCGGATCATCGGCCAACGGGTTCTGATCTGTATGCTTCGAACTATGAGAAAGTGGATCGCATGTTTAAAAAGAAAGAATTGCTGCAGACAGAAAATGTGCAGAAAGAAGCACTCAAAAAAGTGGCAGGACAAGTCCCGCAGAAACTTCCAGCCATGCCACGAAAGGGGATGTAATGTATGGTAGAAAAGCGGAAATTACCGTGGGGGATGCTGGCAGCTCTTCTGGTAGGATTGCTTGTTATCTCTTACTTTCTAAGTGGTTTGACAACATTAGATGGAGTGACATTGGCAAACTGGCAGGACAAACTGCTGTATGTGATTCTCCATCCCCTTCAAAACTGGTGGAATGATCTGACATTTACATTTATGGGGATCGCTCTGATTGTGTGGATCGGCATTGTAACATACCTTATGGACTATTATCGCAACCGACAGGTCGGTGTGGAGTATGGATCGGAGCAGTGGGCGGATATCAAACAGATCCAGAGAACGTTAATGAATAAAGAGGAAACAAAAAATACGTTGCTCAGTCAAAATGTAGCAGTGGATAATGGAAAGTTATCAAACATGAATATGCTAGTCATCGGGAACTCCGGAAGTTATAAATCGACGACGTTAGTTATTCCAAATGCACTGCTGGCATCGATGACCAATGTATTTTTGGACATCAAAGGAGAGCTGCTCCGAAAAACAGGGAAGTATTTACAGAATCAGGGGGTTACGATTAAAGTTTTTAATTTGATCAATCCGGAAGAATCGGATCGATGGAATCCCTTTGTTTATATCCGAGATGAAGTGGGGTTGGTAAAATTGATCACCAATCTGCAGGAGGCGGTAAAACCGCCGGATGCGATGAAGGGAGATCCTTTCTGGGATCAGGCAGTGAGCTTGTATCTGATGTCTCTTTTCTCCTATGAATGGCTGCGGCAAGAACGGGAGAAAAAAGAGCATCCGGAACAGTATCAAGCAGCTACATTACCAAGAGTTCTGGCGTTGGCAAATTTAGAGATGCAGCCAGGAACGGAAGAAGGCAGCACAAGATTAAAGGAGAGGATGGATCGGCTTGCAAAAGACTATGGTGCAGACTATCCTCCAGTGCGTGATTACCGGAAACTAAAAGGCAATATGGAAGCCCAGGAAACCGTCAGCTGCGTTATTTTGATGGTAAACGCAATGTTGCGCCTTTGCGAGATTCCTGCAATCAAGAGAATTCTAGAGTCGGATGATATGGATATCAAGAGTCTGGGAACAGGTGCGGATGGAATCCCAGGGAAAAAGACAGCCCTCTTTTTGGTCATGCCAGATAATGATCCGTCTTTTAATTTTTTGATTTCGATGTTTTATACGACCATGTTTGATGTACTGATCCATGCTGCAGATCATGAGTATAGAGGAGCACTTCCGATTCATGTCAGACTGTGGGCAGATGAATTCTATGCGGGTCCGAAACCAACCAGGACAGAAGTGCTGATGGGAACAATCCGGGGAAGAAATATGTCCATTGTCCCAATCCTGCAGTCGATCGCACAGGCAAAAGCATTATTTCCACAGGATAAATGGGAAATTTTTATAGAAAACTGTGCCGTGCTTATTTATATGGGGTCGGGGCCAGCTGCAAAGAGTACCCATAAATTTATTTCAGAACTGATTGGGGAAATGACCATTGATGTACGCAATGATGGCCGTACCTATGGAGCCCATGGAAATGTCAATATACAGAATCAGAAATTGGGAAGAAGCCTGATGACACCGGCGGCTGTCAAAAGAATGAGTCGGGAGAATTGTATTCTTTTCATTGAGGGACAATATCCGGTTTTTGATCAAAAGGTAATTCCATTCCAGATACCACGATGGAAAGAAATGGAGAAATTAGCTGGGGAAGACGGATATCATCATTCGGTAAAAGTGATATTTGACGAAGAAAAACGAACCTATTTTACGATTGAAACGAAAAAGCAGATCCAATTTTTGAGTAAAGAACAAAGCGAAGCATACAAAGAGATGGCGAAAAAGGATGATACAATCTATTATCGAGAAATTGAAAAAGAGGCCTTTCTCTATCTGAATTTCCGAAAGTATCCGAAGCCCACAGAGGAAGAGATAACAAAGGCATTTCAAGTGGAACGTCAGGCGAGGATTGATTTGTTAAAACAGCAGGAACTTCCAGAGGACGTGAAGCTATATCAGGAAATGGAAGGACAGGAATCGCCAAAGGAAGAAAGGGACTCAAACAAACAGGAGAGAGATCTGTCAGGAAGCATTCTGGATTGTATGGAACGTTATCATACCATATTAAGCAAGGAACAGAAAGAAATTATGATAGAGAGCCTGGAAAAAGGACTAACGGAAGAGCAGGTGAAACACTTGATGTTTTATCCAGCAGAAAAGATGTATCAATATCAAAGAGCGTTTTTGTTACAGAATAGCAGTCAATAGTTAGAGTAGCGTTCCGGATTTCGGAACAAAGTAAAAGATGCAGTGTAAAGGGGTAGACCTTGCTCTGCATCTTTTACTTCGATTTGTGATTGAAAGCCTTAATCGGCTTGTTTCTATTATAAAGCTCCGAATAGAAAAACACAAGAAAAATTTGACAGGAGGAAGATTTTTCCCTTAAAATAGTAGAAAAAAGAGAAATACATAGAAAATGTTTAACAGCATGGAAGAAAGAAAATAAAAGAGCCAGCAGTTACTGACTCTTCTTTTGATCTTTACTCATCGTCTGACAAATAAAAATCCCCAAAAACATCTTTACTATAACAGATAGGATGAAAAAAGTCAAAAAAATTTTTCTGATCATGCTGTATAGTAAAGAGGGAAATATGGAAACAAGAAAAAAAGGATCACATTTAAATATCGAGGAAAGAAGACAAATCGCAATTCTGGACAAGGAAGGCTGGTCTCCTTATAAGATTGGAAAGAAACTAAAGAGGGCAAGCAATACGATCAGAAACGAATTAAAAAGGGGAACGGTAAAACAGGTGGTAGGATATAAAGAGGCGGAAATCTATTTCCCGGATACCGGGGATATCGTATATAAAAAACACAGAAAGGGATGTGGACGCAAGAAAAAACTCAATTCTTGCGCAGCATTTTTACACTATGTAGAGGAAAAAGTGAAAAAAGGGAAACGCTCTTTTGCTGCAGCCAGAGCAGAGGCATTGGAAACAGGTGTCTTTAAACGGGAAGAAGTGGTAAGTGTTGATACTTTGTACAGTTATGCAGAGAATGGAGAAATTGCAGTAAAAAATATCGATCTGCCGGAAAAAGTAAAACGCAAACAAAAGAGAAAATCTTACTGTAGAAAACATAAGCGTCTAACGGGGGAAAGCATAGAAAAGCGTCCTGAGACCATCAATGAAAAAACGGAGTTTGGACATTGGGAAATTGATTGTGTCATTGGAAAAAAGACGGATGATAAAGTGTTGCTCACTCTGACAGAACGGATGACTCGGAAGGAGATCATTCGTAAAATGCCAAAGAAAAATGTAAAGAGTGTACATAAAGTGTTAAATCAACTAAAAAGAGAAATCCCCCATTTTAATTGGGTCTTCAAAAGTATTACAACAGATAATGGATCTGAATTTGCAAAACTGCATCGATGGGGCAAGCGTGCCGGAGTATCTATCTTCTATGCGCATCCATATAGTTCCTGGGAACGAGGTCTGAATGAAAATACGAACAGAATCATTCGGAGATTTATTCAGAAAGGTGTGGAAATGAAGGGGCAGAGTAAAAAGAGAGTTCAGTGGATTGAGGACTGGATCAATACCATGTACAGAAAATCACTGGGGTGGAAAACAGCAGATCAACGGTATGAGGAAGAAGTAGAAAGGATATTGAAAAGCAGAAAGATAGAGTGTGTGTAAAGAAGCTTAGGATTTGTGAAAGTCTAACAAAAAGAGAAAAAACAATAAAAACGGGTAAAAATAACTACACTTTTTGCTATTTTTATGGTATAATATTAGATGTAAAGAAGAAAAGCAAATCTAATACAAAGCCAGTGTTTTCAAGGGTTTTGTGCACATTTCTAATTAGCTAAAATTAGTTCAAGTTAAATTTTGAATTCCCAAAGAAAAAAAGAATAAAAAAAATTTCAAAAAACACTTGCAATTCTAATGGAGCTATGATAATATATAACTCGGTCATCACTGAAGCAGTGATACAGACAAGGCTCCATGGTCAAGCGGTTAAGACATCGCCCTTTCACGGCGGTAACACGGGTTCGATTCCCGTTGGAGTCATTAGTCTTCGGACTAACATCAAAATAAGGCGCAGTAGCCAAGTGGTAAGGCGTGGGTCTGCAACACCCTGATTCACCGGTTCAAATCCGGTCTGCGCCTCTTGGGAAACCTCAGAAACTTATGTTTCTGAGGTTTTTTGTTGTGTCACAGTAAAAATACCCCCTGGAGTGGTAGTAGGAAATCAAAGCAAACCAGCAAGCGTATCACAAAAACCCAGTATGATCCCAATGCAGAAGTAGATTATCTGGACAGCCAGATGAAACGTATTCCATTTATTGCGCAAATGAAAGCATTGGATTTTGAAAGATATAAAGTACAATACCGGCAGGACGGAAGATTAGAGGCAGGAATGCCGGTGATAGATGGACGGGATCAGGAGGCTTTGCCTGGAAATTCTGAAACCGTTATGCAGATAGATTATAAGTTTCTTCAGGATGGATTGTTTCTTCCGGATGACAGCGGATAAACCTAACAGCAGAAACCAAAGCTACCTTAAAAATAAATTTTACAAACTTTTAAAGCAAACTTGATCATAACCAGAAATTGTTTATGTTAAACTTGCTCAAGAAAAAACGATTGGAATTTTATTCCGTCAGACTCATGACAGGAGGATTTGAGCAATGAAGTTTAAACTAAAGCCAATAGAGAAAAAATGGATTCTTTATGATATCGGGAATTCAGCATTTGCGCTTCTGATCTCTACGATCATACCGATTTATTTTAATTATCTGGCGGGTGATGCCGGAATTTCAGAAGTGAATTATCTGGCGTACTGGGGATATGCAACCTCAGCGGCAACCGTAATCGTAGCTGTGTTGGGGCCGCTCCTTGGAACGGTCTCTGATGTAGCGGGAAGAAAAAAGAAAATCTTCATGATCGCACTGTTAGCGGGAGCATTTGGCTGTGTATTTCTTGGATTTATGCAGTCCTGGATTTGGTTTTTGTTGTTGTTTGTATTTGCAAAATCAGCGTATTCTATAAGTCTTGTGATCTACGATTCGATGCTTACCGATATTACATCGGAAGAACGGATGGATGAAGTCTCTGCGCAGGGATATGCCTGGGGGTATATCGGAAGCTGTGTTCCGTTTATTTGCAGTCTGTTGCTGGTATTGTTTTATGATAAAGTGGGAATTTCGATGCAGACAGCGATGGGGATTTCGTTTTTTCTGGTAGCGGTCTGGTGGATTGCACTGACGGTTCCGCTTCTGAAATCATACCGTCAGACACACAGTCGGAAACCGACAGTACACGCAGGACAGTCCGGTGTGCAAAGATTGGGACAGATCGTTTCTGAATTAAGAAAAGACAAAAAAGTGCTGTTTTTTCTGGCAGCATTTTTCTTCTATATTGATGGGGTATATACGATCATTGACATGGCAACTGCATATGGTACTGCTTTGGGGCTGGATACCACAGGTCTTTTGCTTGCACTCCTTTTGACACAAATTGTTGCATTTCCGGCGGCTCTGTTGTTTGGAAAGATTTCCAGAAAAGTAAGTGCATCGAGACTGATTCTGGTATGTATTTCTGCGTATTTTCTGATCGCTCTGTATGGGATCGGACTTCACAGGCAGTATCAGTTCTGGATCCTGGCAGTCTGTGTGGGATGTTTTCAGGGAGCAGTTCAGTCCATGTCCCGTTCCTACTATGCGAAGATCATTCCGGCAGAAAAATCCGGAGAATACTTCGGAATTTATGATATTTGCGGAAAAGGAGCTTCTTTTATGGGAACCATTCTGGTGTCTGCAGTGAGCCAGATTACAGGCAGTGTAAATCTGGGAGTAGGAGCGCTTTCTGTGATGTTTCTGGCAGGCTTTTTCTTGTTTTTGAAAGCGGACAAAACAGAAAAAAGCGAGGAAGAACAAGAAAATCCAGGCGTACTTTTTCAGCAGCCTGGATTGGGTCAGTGATCTATGCAAAAAATGCTTTTGCAGCTTTGAGCAGATATTCGGTATCCTTGACTCCGGCAGTTTCATATGGAGAATGCATTGCCAGTTGAGGAAGTCCGATATCTACGGTATTAAGTGCGACCTGCGTGTTGGAAATATTGCCCAGTGTGGAGCCGCCTGCCATGTCGGAACGGTTGGTAAATGTCTGATACGGAACGTCTACCTGCTTGCAGATATCCTTGAACATAGCGGCAGAAATGCCGTCTGTGCAGTATTTCTGGTTGGCGTTATATTTGATGACGATTCCTTCATTTAAATACGGGCGGTTGACAGGATCCGCTTTATCTGTATGGTTTGGATGAACTGCATGGGCATTGTCCGCAGAGATCATAAAACTCTTGGACAGTGCGATAAAGTAATCCTGTGTATCCATGCCGAATACCGTACAGATACGGAACAGCGTATCTCTAAGGAACGTAGATGCAGCACCCTGTTTTGTTGTACTTCCGACTTCTTCGTTATCCAGAACGCAGTGAACGGAAACCGCCTGTTTGCGGTCTGCGCCAAGCAGTCCGTAAAGAGAAGCACAGGCACACTGGAGATCATCCAGACGTGTAGCAGAGAGAAATTCCTCGTTTGCTCCCCAGAGAGTTCCCTTCTGACGATTGTAGAGGAAGAGGTCGTGACTCAAAATTTCCTCTTTTTCGACACCGGCATACTTTGAAATCGTATCTAAGAACGTATCTTTTGCAGAAATATCCCCGTATAATGGAAGCAAGTCTTTCTGTGCATTATAAGCGTATCCGCTGTTGGCATCCCGGTTCATATGAATGGCAAGATTCGGGATCAGAAGGAGATCCCGGTCTGCGTTGATCAGTTTCGCACAGTAGGTACCGTTTTCTTTTACGATCACCCGTCCGGCAACAGAAAGCGGACGATCAAACCATGGGGCACAGAGCATACCGCCATAGCGTTCTACGTTTAATTTGATGTAATGATCCTCTACGGCCATCTCCGGATTTTCTTTGATCTTAAAGGAAGGCGAATCACTGTGGCTTGCAATGATACGGAATCCATTTTGAAGAACTACAGATTCCGGAATGGAGAACGCAATGATAGAAGATCCGTTTCTTGTAACAAAATAATCATTACCAGGTGTTAAATTCCATGTCTGATCTTCTGACAGCTCTGTAAATCCATGTTTTGTCAGAATCTCTTTCGTAGTCTGCACTGCATGAAAGCAGCTGGGACTGTTCTCTATAAATTCCAGTAAATCTGTTGTAATTTTATTTGACATATTTTGTTTCCTCCTACATTCATAACTAATGTCTATTTTAGCACGAGGCTGCGGCGTTGAAAAGAGCCGGTGATTCTGTTACCATAAGGAATAGGTAAAACGATTTTCAGAGAAAGAAGAAGGTGAGAACAATGCGGATTTTAGTAGCAGAAGATGAAAAAGACCTGAACCGTCTGCTGAGCACCAGATTGAAAGCAGAGCATTACAGTGTGGACTCCTGTTTTGACGGACAGGAGGCGTTAGATTATCTGGAAGGGGCGCCATATGATGCGGTGGTCCTTGATATTATGATGCCGGTTCTGGACGGTCTGAGTGTCTTAAAGACGATGAGACAAAAGGGGAGTCAGACTCCGGTCTTGCTTTTGACGGCGAAGGACAGTGTGGAGGATCGTGTCCGCGGGCTGGATGCGGGAGCGAATGATTATCTGGTGAAACCGTTCGCGTTTGAAGAACTTTTAGCGCGCATCCGGGTACTTCTGCGCAAACCAAAGGAGGCGCCGCAGACAGTCTGCAAACTGGATGATCTGGAAGTACATCTGGATACCCATCAGGTGCTGCGTGCAGGGCATGAGATCAAGCTTTCCGGAAAGGAGTTTGCGCTGCTGCGCTATCTAATCCAGAATACGGGAATTGTGCTCTCCAGAGACCGTCTGGAGCAGCATTTGTGGAATTATGATTATGCAGGCGGCTCGAATGTAATTGATGTATATATCCGTTATCTGCGTAAGAAGATTGACGAAGGGTCACAGACGAAGCTGATCCATACTGTGCGGGGTGCCGGATATGTTATGAGGGCGGAACCATGAAACGATTTTCTTTGAAATTAAAATTGACAGCGATGTATTCCTTTTTTATGGTACTGGTGACCTGTCTCTGCCTTGCAGTCCTTTTTTCTCTGAGCGGAAATGAAATCCTGACGTCTGCACAGATGCACTTAAGAGAACGTGTGCAGGAAAGTGCAGATGAAATCGAGCTGGAAGACGGGGAATTCGAAATTGATTCGGATTTTTATTCACTGGATAACAATGTATATCTGGCGCTTTATGATACAGGTGGAAACTTCTTATATGGAAAGGTTCCGCCGGGACTGGAACAGGCTCCGCAATTCGAGGATGGAAAGATTCAGACGGTGAAAAGTGGAACAGAGCAGTGGTATGTGTATGATGTGCAGTATGAAATGGAAAATGGTCAGGAATTCTATATCCGGGGTGTAGTTTCTGTTACAGAGACACAGAAGGAGTTTTTGATCGCAGTCCGATTTGCGGTGATTTTACTGCCTTTGACTGTGATTTTAACGGCGCTGATCGGGTATCGTTTGATCAGGCGAACGCTTCTTCCGGTACGGCAGATGACAGAGACCGTACAGGAGATTCAAAAAGACGGAGATTTAAGCCGCAGGATCGGAGTCAGTCAGGATACCGGGAAAGACGAATTTTATCAGCTGGCAGGAACATTTGACGGTATGCTGGAAAGTCTGGAACAGGCGTTTCTCAGGGAACGGCAGTTTACATCGGACGTTTCCCATGAGCTGCGAACACCGGTCAGTGTGATTCTGGCACAGTGCGAGGCATCTCTGAATCGCACAGATTTGTCAGAAGAGCAGAGGAAAGAAATTCTTCTGATCCGGAAAAAAGCAGGAGAAATGTCTCAGATGATCTCTCAGCTTCTGTTATTGTCACGGGCAGATCAGGGGCGGCAGCAGTTAAATAAAGAAGAGATCAATATTAGTGAATTGACAGAAATAATTGTGGAAGAACAAAAGATGCTGGCGCAGAGGCGTAAAATTGAGGTTCATACAGAGATAGAACCAGACATCACAGGCTATCTGGATGAATCCTTTTATATCCGTATGTTGGATAATCTGATTTCGAATGCAGTTTCTTACGGAAAAGAAGGTGGGAATATTAAAGTGACACTTCATCAGATTCCGTCAGGGGTACAGGGAACGGTAGAAGATGACGGAATCGGAATCAGCAGAGATGATCAGGTGCATATATGGGAGCGGTTTTACCGGGTGGATGCCTCACGGACTGGAAAGGAAGAAGGTTCGCACTCCGGCCTTGGACTTTCCATGGTAAAATGGATCGCACAGGCACATGGAGGGAATGTCCGGGTGGAGAGTGAGCTCGGAAAAGGCAGCTGCTTTACATTTGAGTTAAAATTCTAATCTTATTTTAATCTTCATGGAATATATTATCCTTACAGACAAAGAATAACAGTGTAGAAATGCAGTTGATAGAAAGAGAGGAATTAAAATATGATGAAGAAAAGATATTTTGCAGCGGTAGCAGTATGTGTGATGGCAATGAGCATGTTTACAGGATGTGCAGGAAATGATGGAAAGGATATCGGAAAAGATGCAGCGAAAACAGCAGCATTTTCAGATGCAGGTGTAACAGAAGACGAAATCACAAGGCTGAAAGTAAGCAAGGATCACGATGACGGAAGAAGTATTTATGAGGTTGATTTTACAGTTGCATCCACAGGGGAAGAATATGATTATGAGATTTCAGCAGAAGATGGAAGCATACTTCAGGTTGACAAAGAGATGGACAAGGGAAGTGTGAGTACGACGCAGAATCAGGATCAGAACGCTTCTGAAAATTCCACACAGCAGGGAAGCAGTAACACAGCAAATCAGACAGAGGTAGCAATTTCAGAGGAAGAAGCAACAAACCTTGCGTTGGAAAGAGTGCCGGGGGCATCTGCACAGGATTTGAGAATTCAGCTGGAGTTTGACGATGGAGTCCAGAAATACGAAGGCGACATTATTTATGACGGAAAAGAATATGATTTTGAAATTGACGCCAACACAGGAACATTTCTGGAATGGAGTGAAGAACGGGTTGGATAAGGGAAAGGATAAAAAAATGACAGGATTAAGTACATTATGTTATATCGAAAAAGACGGAAAATATCTGATGCTGCATCGCACAGTAAAAAAGAATGATGTCAATAAAGATAAATGGATCGGTGTGGGTGGACATTTTGAGGCAGACGAAAGTCCGGAGGAATGTCTGCTGCGGGAAGTGAAAGAGGAGACAGGATACACTCTGACTTCCTGGAAATATCGTGCGATCGTGACATTTGTGTCAGGTGACGGTGTGACAGAGTATATGTCCTTATTTACAGCAGATGGATTTACAGGAGAACAGATTGCCTGTGACGAGGGAGAACTTAAGTGGGTAGATAAAAAAGAAATTGACCGACTCAATCTCTGGGAAGGGGATAAAATATTCTTCCGACTCCTGGAGGAATCGGAAGAATTCTTTTCTCTGAAACTGATCTATGATGGAAACGGAAAGCTATTGAAAGCGATGCTGAATGGAAAACCGATGAATTAGATCAGGTAGCAATACATGACAATAAAGTGGCAGGCACTTCCGGCCATAACAAAAAGATGAAAAATCTCGTGGCTTCCGAAATTCTTATGTTTACTATTGAAGATCGGAAGCTTTAATGCGTAGATAATACCGCCGATCGTGTAGATGATTCCCCCTGCTAAAAGCCAGCCAAATGCCGCCGGCGATAATGAGTGGAAAATTTGTGTGAAAGCCAGTACGCAGGTCCATCCCATCCCGATGTAGAGAATGGAAGATACCCATTTCGGGCAATAGACCCAGAAGGCCTTGATCAGAATTCCTACAATAGCGATCCCCCAAACAATGGAAAGCAGAATCAGTCCGGTACGTCCTTTCAAAGTGATCAGACAGATTGGAGTATAGCTTCCGGCGATAAGGATAAAGATCATCATGTGATCGATCTTTTTCAATATCGTATTTACTTTTGCAGAAATATCAAATGTATGGTAGGTCGTGCTGGCAGCATACAGCAGGATCAGGCTGATCGCATATACGGCAAGGGAAATGAGAGATACCCTGCCCGGTTCATGGGCTGCCTTTATCAACAGAGGAATCGCGCCGCAGATTGCCATAAGCATACCAATAAAATGTGTGATCGCGCTGCCGGGGTCTTTTAAATGTTGTGTTTTGTTCATTGATATCTTCCTCCTTAAAATTTGAAAATTGCATGTAGTTTTAAAAACTACATTAAGTATATGTGTATATTACACCTTGTATTCCTTGAATGCAAGTGATTTTAAAAAATTTTTATAATCAAAGAAATTTTGACAGAAAAAGAAAATTCTGATATGATAATTCAGATTGTATTGTGGGACTGTTATACAGTCCCCTATTTTTGTTTTGAGAAAAGGAGATTTATGGAAGAATTAAAATTTGAAGAGTTAGAGTTGTGTCCTGAAATATTAAAAGCAGTAAAACATATGGGATTTGAAGAGGCATCACCGATTCAGTCCAAAGCGATTCCTGTGATCATGAGCGGAAAAGATGTGATCGGACAGGCGCAGACAGGAACCGGAAAAACAGCAGCCTTTGGAATCCCGCTTCTGGAAAAGATTGATCCGAAGAATAAAAAACTTCAGGCGATTGTTCTTTGCCCGACAAGAGAGCTGGCAATCCAGGTTGCAGAAGAAATCAGAAATCTTGCAAAATATATGCATGGGATAAAAGTTCTGCCAATCTATGGAGGACAGGAGATTGTAAAACAGATTCGTTCTCTGAAAAGCGGCACACAGCTTGTGATCGGAACACCGGGACGTGTGATGGATCATATGCGCCGCAAAACTATGAAAATGGATCATGTGCATACGATCGTGCTGGATGAGGCGGATGAGATGCTCAACATGGGATTCCGTGAGGATATTGAGACAATTTTGGAAGGAATTCCACAGGAACACCAGACAGTGCTTTTTTCTGCGACAATGCCAAAGGCAATCTTAGAGATCACAAAACAGTTCCAGACAAATGCGGAACTGGTGAAGGTGACGAAGAAAGAGCTGACCGTTCCGAACATTGAACAGTTTTACTATGAAGTGAAACCGAAGAATAAAGAGGAAGTGCTTTCCCGTCTTCTGGATATTTATACACCGAAACTCTCCGTTGTATTTTGTAATACGAAGAAACAGGTAGATCTGCTTGTGAATGGACTGCTTGGAAGAGGATATTTTGCGGCAGGACTTCATGGAGACATGAAGCAGGCACAGAGAGACCGTGTGATGCAGGGATTCCGTTCCGGAAAGACAGATATTCTTGTGTGTACAGACGTAGCAGCAAGAGGAATCGATGTGGATGATGTGGAAGCGGTATTTAACTATGATCTTCCGCAGGATGATGAATATTATGTGCACCGTATCGGAAGAACCGGACGTGCCGGACGCGTGGGACGTTCGTTCTCTTTTGTTTCCGGAAGAGAAGTTTATAAGCTGAAAGAGATTCAGCGTTACTGCAAGACGAAAATTTATGCACAGAAAGTACCGTCTTTAAACGATGTTGCAAATACAAAGATGGAAAATGTGCTGGAAGAGATTGAACAGATCATTGAAAATGAAGATCTGACAAAATTCCTTCAGATCATTGAAGAACGTGTCAATGAATCTGATTATACTGCAATGGATCTGGCAGCAGCATTTTTAAAATACTGTTCCGGACAGCAGGAGACAGAAGAAAAAGATATGGAATTTGGTGATACCGGGGCAGAAGAAGCCGGAATGGTTCGTCTATTTATTAATATCGGTAAGAAAAACAAAGCAAAACCGGGAGATATCGTGGGCGCAATTGCCGGTGAAAGCGGAATTCCGGGAAAACTGATCGGAACGATCGATATGTTTGATAAGTATACATTTGTAGAAGTTCCGAGAGAATATGCACGAGATGTACTCAATGCAATGAATCATACGAAAATCAAAGGAAAATCTGTTGCGGTAGAGCCGGCAAATCAGAAATAATCAAACTGGACTGGTTAAAAATACAATAACTGGACATTTTCATCTATCCACTTTGGTGGTAGGATAAGACCATCAAAAATGAAAAGAGGGAAAACGATGGAAAAGAGAAAGCAGACAGTAGTAAAACTGGCACAGACAGCACTTTTGGCAGCACTTTGCTTTGTATCATTTACATTTTTGCAGATTAAGATCCCGATGCCGGGTGGAGATGCTACATCCCTTCATATCGGGAATGCATTTTGTGTTCTGGGAGCATTGCTCTTAGGCGGTTGGTACGGCGGACTGGCCGGCGCAATTGGGATGACGATCGCAGATGTTCTGGATCCGATTTATATCGTAGGAGCACCAAAGACATTTGTGTTGAAGCTCTGTATTGGTCTGATCGTAGGACTTGTGGCACATCGTATCGGGAAAATTAATGAAAGTACAGATAAGAAATATGTATTTCGCTGGAGTGTCCTTGCATCCGTTGCAGGACTGGGATTTAACGTGATCGCGGACCCATTGGTAGGATATTTTTACAAACAGTATATTTTAGGACAGCCGCAGCAGATGGCAGAAGTACTTGCAAAATGGAGTACAGCAACCACATTTGTGAATGCAGTTGTATCTACGATTCTGGTGGCAGTTCTGTATAATGCACTGCGTCCGGTGTTGTTAAAAAGCGGGATGCTGCAGATTGTAAGAAAAACAGAAGAAGTCAAAATTTGAAATAGAGAAATGTGAAACCCTGGATGGAGAAATCAGATGAATTTCTTCATCTGGGGTTTTCTATTGCTTCTAAATATTGTTTTTATCATCCGATTCCAATAAAATAATGGGCAGACAAGAGGTGGAATAAGGATAAGAAAAATTATTTTTAGGCACACCGACTATGGTTTAGCCGGTGTGCGGTTGTTAGTGACCAGAGTAAGTAAAAATTGCGGTGTAATATTCCACATCTTCAGAGGCTATGGACTCATTTCCTTCGTAAGGGCCATAGTATTTATAAGCACGGTCATCACGACCGGTGATATATACAAGCAAATCATCGGATGCATCTGTCAGATCCAATCTTTGCATAAATGTTTCATGCATCTGTTTGGCCGAGTTTGTAAGACCGATATCCTCAAGTTTGCGAGCCATTTGGTCTACTACATTTTTCATCTCGGCGAGTTGGGATTCGGAATAAACATCCCCGGTGGGAGTACTCGCTTTATCCCCTATGAAGCAGATAGGTTCCTGAGTTCCGGTGTATTCTTGGAATGAGCGATCATATGTTAAAATGTGAGTTTCTGCAATTGTCCAGGCTGTTCTATACTGATATCGGTAAATACTAATGCAAATATATGTTTTATCTTTATCTTCTTTTAAAAATACTCCATTTTCCGTAATACTACCGCCGATATCAACAGGGTCAGCAAATGTTTTATACTCAGCAGTATTTTTTATAGTACCATCCTCATGTTCGTACATACGAAGTATAAGCTGCTTCTGAGGAGTTTGTACTCCACTGTTATTATTTGCATATGGTTCCAGAAAAACGGCAAGAAGTTCATTTTCTCCATCATGATCAAAGTCCAAAATACTGTAGTTCAAAAGACCGTGTATTTCTTTTTCCCATGTTAAAAAACGCTCATGTTCCATAGTATCAATTTGATAGGTTCCGTCATCTATTGTTCCATAAGAGGGAATCATTGTCTCATTTACATACTTTTCCCAATCATATGGAGTTTCCTTATTTTGAAAAGATGCAAAGAGACCACCACCTATGGTAACAGCTGCTGTAATTCCCAAAATGATTTTGGTGATGAAGCCTTTAGTAGCAGTTAGAGATGCGGTGGTTGGTTTTACATTGTTGAGGGCGGTTGGTTTATCTGCCATTGATAATGCCTGCCAGATCTCACTAGAAAGCGTGGGTGGTATTGGAGTAGCTGCATTTTTGAAAAGGCAGAGGAAAAATGGAAGTGGTGCAAGACCATAAAGCTTAGTTCCTCTTTTTTCCAGTTCTCTGACTTGCAGTTCAATTTTTTTTCGTCCGTAAGCAAGCCTCGATTTCACGGTGTTTTCTGAACAATTGAGCAAGTGGGCAATCTCTTTTATGGACATTTGCTCATAGTAATACAAGGCGATTGGAACTCGTTGTTCTTCTGATAGAGAATTGAGAATGTTGTCTATC
Organism: Mediterraneibacter gnavus ATCC 29149; assembly: GCF_008121495.1. NCBI lineage: Bacteria > Bacillati > Bacillota > Clostridia > Lachnospirales > Lachnospiraceae > Mediterraneibacter > Mediterraneibacter gnavus. The sequence goes on from NZ_CP043051.1 coordinate 1,683,423, forward strand.
AGACGAGCTGTTTCTTTTTGATCAATGGCTATTTCTGGAATATTTTCAATTCTATCATCTTCAAAATCCAATATTTCATCAGAATTGGAATAAGTGATAGAAGAGAAAGCAACAGATTTTGTTTTTCTTAAATAGTCAATTGTATGATTATGTGCAATTCTTTTCATCCAGGAACAATACTTTTCAGGATTTTTTAATTGTGATAAATTGTTGAATCCTTTGATAAAACTGTCCTGGACCAGGTCAAGAACAGTGTCCGGATCTTTTATCATAGCATGTACAGTGTAATATACGTTGCTGTATGCGATATGATAAAGTGATTCAATAGCAGACTGATCATTAGAAATAGCCTGTTGGATCAATTCAGGAGTGGCTTGTAAATATGTACCACAGTTTGGACATAGAGTGATTTCATCGTTTACCTTTTCTCCGCATTTATAACAGTTCATAAGTTCTCCTTCCCATAGCATAGTGTATTTCTGTTAACGTTTGTCAGGTGTTTCATTTTCTTCATTAAGGATTTTTAAAATTTGTTGTAAGAGCTTTTTTGCGGTTTCGGAATCTAGTTGTCCGCTTTCTACTAATTTTGCAAAAAGTATTGTAAAATAGTCATCCTTCATTCCTATTACCTCCGTTCTATAATGATGACGATAGATGTTGGCAACAGGTTTTAAAAAGTAAATTATTTTAATGTTAGTATACTGCATGTTATGCTGTATAAGATATTAAAATAATAGCATAATGTGCTGTAGAATAACAACAGAACATTTGCAGGAGGATTGATATTGAAGAATGAACTTGATTATACCAAATTGGGGGAGCGACTAAAAGAAGCACGTATAAAAAAACACATGACGCAAGAGGAATTGAGCGAAAAAATTGATTCTGCCACAAGTTCTATTTCCCATCTGGAAAATGGCACACATAGTCCTTCGCTCAAAACACTGATAAAGATTTGCAATGTTTTAGAAATAGGGATTGATGCACTTCTTTGTGACAGTCTTTCGGCGATATCCTCGTCCTATTTAGACAAAGATTTTGAAAAGTTGTTATCTGATTGTACAGTGCAAGAGAAAAAATTATTGCTCAGAATATTAGAGGTGACGAAAAAAACAATACGGGAACAAAAATAGCTGTGGAGTATGCCTCACAGCTATTTTTGTTCCTGTATTGCTTTTTTTAACTATGTATGCTAAATTTGTATTATTAAGCAATATATGCTAAATAATAATATAAAAAAGATGGGAAATTATAAAACCTCGGAAAAGAATGATACGTCTAAGAGGATGTAATCATAAAAATACAATAATACAAAAGGAGAAAAGGGTATGAAAAAAATAGTGAAAAGAGCGGGGCTTATTTCAGGAATTATTTTAAGTGCATTCGTAATAGGAGGTTGTGGGAAAACGGTTGATCTAAACGATTGTGTAGAGGTGAAAGTTTCCGGAATTGATGGGAAAGGAAAAGCTGAGGTCACAGTTGATTATGACAAGATGGAAACTTTGCTTGCAAAAGAATTGAATATTGAGGTGAAAGATAAGGATATAGAAAATATAGAAGATTTGGGAAGTGCGGTAGATGGATTATCGAAGATAGATCAGGCAGAAAATTGTGTTAATTTTCAGGTGCAGCCGGCAGATAATTTAAAAAATGGAGATAAAATAACAGTAAAATCAATAATTGATGAGGAAAAAGCAAAAGAATTAGGTATTAAATTCTTTAGGTTAGAATCGATGATGGGGTAAACGAAAAAGCAGTTTTGACATTTCAGTGAACTGCCCCTTCGTTTACTCCATTTTCGATTTGACCTAATTGAACAAAGTGAGCGTCCGAGTAGATACTACCTATGGACTTTTAATCTTTTGTTCTTATCCATGATTATACAGGATTTCCTATGCAGACGCTACAGAAATCAAGGATTTTCAGATAAATAGATACAACAATAAAACCTCAGGATTTTGAGGCTTAAAAAACATATAAAAGATTTGGATTTTAACACCTTTGCGGTATTCTCAGTTGTGGTTTTCCAAGATGTCCACCGCAGGATTTACATACACAGATGTTTATCCTGTATAGCTGTTTCAGTATTTCCGGCATTTCCTTATCCCTGAGCTTTGAAAGATATTTTTTGCATCCGAGAAGATTCCGGCATAAAGTGAGTTTTTTGTGTTTGCTGCGGGAACATAGAAGTCCATAATGCCGGATCCTGACAAAACGTCTGGGGGGCACATGCATCAGAAAACGCCGTATAAATTCAATGCCGGAAATGGTCAGTTCCTTCCATTGTCCTTCTTTCCGGTAATCCTTAACAGAAAAAGTAACATTTTCATCATCCATATGGATGATGCGGTGATTGCTGATAGCGATCCTATGGGTATACTTTCCAAGGTAATCAATCACAGATTGTGCACCGTTAAAAGTTTTCTTACAGTAAGGAACCCATTCTGTGTCGTAACAGGAATCTATAAGTTCTTTGAATTCATAATGATTACGGTATTTTTCTGCTGTTCCATGAAACTCAAGCTGATCTGTATTCCAGAGATTTTTCAGTTCATCCATATATTTCCCACGAAATACTTTGGAGATAGCCCATATAGGGAGAAAAAACTCCGTACCATTATCTTTCCACTCATTTTTCGGTGTCAGTCCACCGCCGAGCAGTATCATATGAATGTGAGGGTGGAAGTTCATTTCAGAGCCCCATGTATGAAGGATGCAGATATAACCAACGGAAGCTCCAAGGTGCTTTGGGTCTGATGTAAGTTCTTGAATGGTAGCAGAGGCTGCATGATAGAGCGTGTCATATAACAGTTTCTGATTACTGTAAATGACTGGGTTCAGAATATCAGGGACTGTAAACACCAGATGGAAATAAGGTGCATCAAGTACATCTTCCCTGCGGGCATCCATCCACATTTCCTTTGGGACTGCCTGACACATGGGACAACAGCGGTTACGGCAGGAATTATAATGGATCTGGACAGCACCACAGTCTTCACATACACTGATATTTGCACCATAAGCTCCTGTTTTACAGTTCAAGATGTTCCGGGCAGTTTTTGCCTGTTCCGGGGATGGAGAATACTTTTCAAGGTATGCTGTATAAAAATGTCGAAAAATATCCTGGACAGTGGGTTTATTCATGGTCAGCACCATCTTTCCTGTCAAAAGGGCTTTGAATGCCCATGAGGGATTTGTTGCTGACATGAAGATAAACTTCCGTAGATTTCGGATCACGGTGTCCAAGCAGTGCTTGAATGTTATGCCGTTCTATGCCCTGTTCCATCAGATGGGTTGCAAAGCTATGGCGGAGACAGTGAGGGGTTGCTGCCTTTGGAAGTTCTGTATCAGCTACTGCCCGTCGCATTACCTGTTCCAGAGTACTGACTGTTAGATAATTACCGGTAAATTTATTCGGAAACAGGATGCCACGGGGACGACCTTTCTCAAACCAGTATTGTGTAAGGATATCCAGACAACGTTTGGAGAGAATGGTATAACGGTCCATTCTATTCTTGGTATCCCGGACATGGATCTGCATATTTGAACGGGAGATATCGTCATAATGAAGATGGATCACTTCAGAAACTCTCATACCTGAGGAATACATGACTGCGAACATAGCCTTATATTTGATATCATCAACAGCATCTAACAGGCGGTCAATCTCAGAGGCAGTCAGTACAGTAGGAAGCTTATGTTCTAGGATCATACGTGGAACTGTGATGTCATCCCAAAGGATATGCAGGACATTTCGATAGAAAAAACGGATGGCAGAATTGTAAAGATTCAGAGTTGTGGCTTTCAGTCCTTCCTCTTTTTTCGCAAGCAAAAAAACCCTGACATCCTGACAGGTAAGTTCTTTGGGATTCTTATTCTGATATTTCAGAAAGTAAGAAACATAGTTTTTATAGCAACTGATGGAACGATCTTTGAGGTTACGGATTTTCCCGGCTTCCTCAAGCTGTTCTAAATATTTTTCATACATAATAAAATCCTCCATATAAAATCAGTAGTTATCAGAAACACTGCTTTATACGGAGGAGCATTGGGGTCATAAAACCGCTTGCCAACCAAGTGGAAGGGTGGTATTCTTTTCATAGGCAGTGGAGAGGTCGATCCTGTTTGATTGTTATTTTGTGGTGATTTAACAATACTACTTTTAGGACTTGCTTTCCACTGTTTTGTTATAGAAAACAGAAAATCGCTATGCCACAGCCTCGGCAGGCCATCGCGTAGCGATTTTGTTCAATTTAAATTTAGTGAAATAAAAAAGGAAGTCAGTGGATTGCAGACAGCAATTGTTATCAGTCAAGAAGAGTTATTTAAGGATGTGATTGTAGAATTTACAGGTGCATCACCAGATGCCGCAGTACAAATCAGAAATATGTCTAAAGACAAGATTTTGTCAGAAATAAGCTTTCAGGCAGATAAAACAAGTGATATACAAAAAGGAGACACGGTTACTGTGACCGCAACAATTCCAAGCGAATTGGAAGAGCAGGGATATGTATTTGAGAATACAAGCAAAGAATATAAGGTGGAAAAAGTAGACTCCTATGTGCAAAAGTTTGAAGATTTGCCAGAAGAAGATTTAAAGAAAATAATGAATCAGGCAAAAGATATGGTAGAAGCTAATTTAAAAACCGGTAAATTAAGTACGTCCTTTTACAAAGGGAATGAACTGGCTGGTACAATGGAACGGTTTGATTCAATTAGTGAGCTACAATTAGAGAAGTCATATTTTTGCCATATGAAAGACGGGATTACATCCTTGTGGGAAACTAAGAATAAGATGTATATCACGTATTCTTTTAACGTGACGGGAATGCACGTGTTTGGTCCGAAAGAAGATTACCAGAACTGTTATATTCGCATTGCCTGTGAAGATTTGATATTAACGAAAGATGGAGACTTACAATTTGATATAGGAACTATGAAATTTTCAAATGGATATGCCTATTTCGATTCATTCTACACACAGGAGATAGCAAGTCTGAAAGATAACTATGAAATTGAAGAAATAGATCTTTCTTCATATCAGCAGTAGTGAGAATAATTCTGGGATAGAAAAATGAAAGAAGAAAAGTTTAAGAATAACGTTTTATGGTACAATTTTACTTTATGCATTCTTGTTGTGTGCATTCATGCACAGAATATGCATATTTTTATAGAACCAGTAGCGTGGATTAATCATGCAATCTGGTTTTTGGTTGAGAGAATTGCCTGTCTGGCAGTTCCGGGATTTTTTATGTGTTCAGGATATCTGTTTTATAGGAATTTGACATGGAAAAAAGTTACAGAAAAACTGAAACAAAGAGTGTTTAGCCTTGTCATTCCGTTTTTGATATGGAATTTTTTATACTATATTTTGCATTTTGTAGCACGGCGAATTCCGTATTTTGGACAATTGTTCGATACCGCAGTACCGTTTTCGTTACAGGAATTCATAAATGCAGTATTCTGTTACAAATATAATCCAGTATTTTGGTTTATGTTATATTTGATTTTGTTTTCATTTATGAGTCCCATTATTTATGGGGTTTTGCGGCAGAAATGGGTGGGATTATTTGTAGTAATACTGGTTCTGGTTATCAATTTTTCCGGAGTACTTGTATCTTATATTCCAGTGAAAACAGGTGACATTTTGGGATGGAGTTTCTACTATTTGACAGGTGGCTATATTGGAATTCACTGGACAGAAATTATAATGCCAAAGAAGAAGTATTTACCTGTAGTGATTTTGGGGATTGGTATGTGTTTCAGCTTTGTATTATCTTTTGTCTACGGGGAGAATGGATGGATTTATATATATAAAATGTGTGGGGCTGCTTTTTTATGGTACTTCATTTCAGCAATAGAGTTGGCACAAGCTCCGGGATGGATGAAAAATACATTTGTTATTTACGCAGTTCATCAGATAATGGCACTTTTTATTAATAAACTAACCAATTTGCTTTTTGGAAATAGTATGTATGTAGGTGGAATTATATTTCTGTTCATACCTGTTGTGGTAGTAGTATTTTGTTATTTTATGGAATTATTTATGAAAACATATTTTCCGACTGTGTGGAAGATAATATCTGGGAGAAGATGAGTCTCAAAATCAAAACCCCCAGGAGAATCTCAATCAACATGATTCTCCTGGGGGTTATTTTACTTAAGCATGAATCGTAGTTCCGGTCTTACCCTTGAGTGCATCATTGATCTTGTCATAAGATGTGATCAGAGCGGTACGTCCTTCCCTTTCTTCTACAAATTCAACGGCAGCCTGGAATTTCGGGAGCATGTTGTAGACTCCGAAATGTCCCTGTTCCATATATTCTTTTGCCTGTGCAGCTGAGATTTCTCCCAGTTTTTCTTCGTTGTCTTTTCCGAGATTGATACATACCTGCTCTACACTTGTCAGGATGATCAACTGATCGGCATCCACACCTTCTGCAAGTTTTCCGGCAGTCAGGTCTTTTTCAATGACTGCGCTGGCGCCTTTTAAGTGATTATCCTGTTCCAGTACAGGGATTCCGCCTCCACCGGCAGCGATTACGACCTGATCAGCATCCAGAAGTGCGTTGACTGCATCCAGTTCCACGATCTTCACAGGATGCGGAGCGGAAACGACTCGTCGGAATCCTTTTCCGGCTTCTTCGATCACATAATTTCCTTTTTTACGCTCTTCGTTGGCTTCTTCTGCGCTCATGTAACGTCCGAGAACTTTGGTTGGTGTATAGAAAGCCTCGTCATAAGGATCTACGATAACCTGTGTCAATACAGTGCTGACTGTACGGTAGATTCCGCGGTTCATCAGTTCTTCCCGGATTCCGTTCTGGAGATCGTATCCGATATAGCCCTGGCTCATGGCAGAACATACAGACATCGGTGCAGCTGTATAATTTTCATGACGCTGTCCGAATTCATTCATGGCAGTGTGGATCATCCCTACCTGTGGAGCATTGCTGTGGGTGATCGCAACCTGAAATCCGGCTTCGATCAAATCTGCGATTACTTTTGATGTATTTTTTACTGCGACTTTCTGCTCCGGCAATGTAGTTCCAAGAGCACGGTGTCCCAGTGCAACGACAACTCTTTTCTTCATAGTCATATCCCTTTCGTTAAATAATTGTGATGAGTAAATTATATTATTTTTCGTACAAAAAAGCAACGTTATTCCACGCAGAAGTTGTGGATTATCGATAAAAGGCAAAGAAGACATCCAGCAACATCAGCATTCCCAGCAGAACACATACGCAAAGCAGGAACCAGAGCGGGATTTTTCTGGTAACCTGTTTCCATTTTGGTGCGATGAAATACTGGCAGGTGCATCCGATCAGTCCCAGGAACACGGCATCCGCAAAAAACGGAGGCAGCAGAGATGGACGAAAGTATTGAGAAATTTTGTGCAGGTCTGCGTGCCAGATCATCTGGACTGTAAAATCTGAAAGGTATCCAATCACAGAGTATAATAACCCGTTCATACAGAATGCCAGAATCGGATTTTTTGCAAATCGGTGCAGCATCGTTACGCTGAGAACACCGCAAATTCCATAAAGAGGAATCCATGGACCAAGCAGAATACTACGGTTCAAAAAGACCCCTTCCATTGTGAGATAGCTCAGTGTTTCCAGAATCCATCCAAGAATGGAAAACAGAAAGAACAGCGAGGCCAGTGTCAGCGAGTGATAGAAACCGGTCGGAGCCAGAGGCTGATGCACAGCACGGACCGGCGGCTGGACAGAAAACAGAAAGGCCGGATACTGATGTGGTTCAAAATAGGCAATCTTTGTATAAGGTCCTTCGGAATCGTCATAAAGCGCTTTGCGGATCAGTAGCTCGTCATCAGAAAGCTCCTGTTCCAGAAGTGGATCATTAAACAGTTCGTAACGGGGAGCGCGGGACCGGATATAATTTTTTCGCAGGGTCATATATAATTCAGCATCGGTGGCTGTCTGATAAGGATTGACAAACAGAAAATCCAGAATACCGAATGTAAGGAGAGAAAGAATGCTCCATCCGATAAAAGACAGATGCAGAAGAAACATCCGCCATTTGTTTCCGCGCATCAGCTGTCTGGATAAAAAGAATGCATCCTTTCGTCCCATCGTCGGGTTCTCAGCCAGTATATAAGGAATCATGCTGTATTCGTACTTTTTGATGATGCCGCCGATGAACGTCAGGTTCCAGAAAGTCTGAAAAACACAACGGCAGGTCATGATCCATGCAGGGTGGGAAAAGAAGTTCACTTTGTAAAGAAAGAAAAGCTTACTGATCGTTGTCTGCTGATAAGTGCGTGCCTCCAGAAAGAAACGGGCTTCTCCGACAAGCAGCACGTTTTGAATGAAGACAGTGTAGAGAAAAGAGAGCAATACCCCCAGGAGAAGCAGAAAAAACGAGGTGGAAAACGGATCAAGGAAGGCCTCGTTGACAGTCTTTAAAGTGGCAAAGATAAAAGATCTTCCACTGGTATATATATTGAGGATGTGTTCGAACAGAGTTGCCAGTGGTGCACCGGAAAACGAAATCTGAAATACGTGCTGCAGCGTGTCTGTTGCGATCGAGGAATTGGAGGCATCTGGAAAATTCAGATGTGTCTGAACAAAAATTGTTTGCAGTCCCGGGCGAAACTGCCGGAAAATAAAAGTGGAAGATGCAAATGAGGTCGTTAAAAATGCGATCAGAAAACAGACAGATACCATTTTCTGATAGTTGCTCTTTAGTGATTTTTTTGCCTGATGTTTCAGATGTTTTCTTGTCCACATAACAGGATTCCTCCGATTCTGATGATAGACCTATTATAGTTGCTTCACGCCAGACTGTCAAAGAAGATTTGCACCTTGTCAACAGAACCTGAAATCTGCTAAAATTTAGATTGCTGTGAACAGTAACCATAGAACAAGGAGGATGAAAAGTTGAGAAAATTGATTCCTTATTTGAAAAACTATAAAAAGGAAAGTATTATCGGACCGCTGTTTAAACTTTTAGAGGCGGTATTTGAATTGATTGTGCCATTAGTCACTGCAAGAATTGTTGATATCGGAATTCAGAACCGGGATATCCCGTATATCTGGAAGATGGCGGCATTGCTGGTGGCGTTTGGTGTAATGGGACTTTTGTGTTCCCTGCTGGCGCAGTATTTTGCGGCAAAAGCAGCTGTCGGTTTCGGAACAGAACTTCGGCATGATCTGTTCTGCCACATTGAACAGCTTTCTTATGCGGCAGTAGATAAGGCTGGCAGCGCCACGCTGGTTGTCAGGATCACAAGTGATATCAATCAGGTACAGTCCGGTGTCAATCTGGTGCTTCGTCTGTTCCTGCGATCGCCGTTTATTGTGGTAGGTGCAATGGTCATGGCATTTACGATCAATGTAAAGACCGCATTGATCTTTGTCGTGACAGTTCCGCTTCTGGCGCTTGTGATCTACGGTATTATGATCGTGACGATCCCGCTGTATAAAAAAGTACAGAAAGCACTGGATCAGGTGCTTGTCTCTACCAGAGAAAATCTGGCGGGAATCCGTGTGATCCGTGCGTTTTGTACACAGAAGAAAGAGCAGGAAGAGTTTGATACAAAGAGTGAGATACTGATGAAGCTACAGTTTCTGACCGGACGGATTTCAGCGCTGTTGAATCCGATGACATATATTATCGTCAACGCCGGGATTATTGCGGTTGTCTGGTATGGGGGCGGACAGGTATATGAAGGGCTGCTGACACAGGGAGAGGTAATCGCCCTGGTCAATTATATGTCCCAGATTCTTCTGGCGCTGGTGGCTCTGGCGAATCTGATTGTTTCCTTTACAAAAGCAGTAGCATCTGCAGCCCGCCTGAATGAGGTGTTTGCACTCAAATCCGAGCTTGTGGACGGAGAGTGGGAGAAAGCAGAGGCGAAAGTGGAAGCCGTGAAAGTAAAGATGGAACACGTGACATTCTGCTATCCGGGCAGTCAGGAGTCGGCGCTGGAGGATATTTCTTTTACCGCGAAAGCAGGAGAGACGATTGGAATCATTGGAGGGACAGGTTCCGGCAAGACAACTCTGGTCAATCTCATTCCCCGGTTTTATGATGTGACAGAGGGAAAAGCCGAAATCGATGGACTGGAGATTTCAAAATACCGGACAGAGGCTCTGCGAAAACAGATTGGAGTGGTTCCGCAGAAGGCAGTGCTGTTTTCCGGTACTATAAAGAGTAATCTTCAAATGGGAAATGAGCAGGCATCCGAACAGGAGATGTATGCGGCATTAAAAACCGCACAGGCTTTGGAGTTTGTGGAGGAGAAGCCGGGAAGGCTGAATGCTCCTGTCAGCGAAGGCGGAAAAAACCTGTCGGGAGGGCAGAGACAGAGGCTGACGATCGCAAGAGCACTGGTGAAAAATCCACAGATCCTGATTCTGGATGACAGTGCATCTGCGCTTGATTTCGCTACAGATGCGGCACTTCGAAAAGCATTGTCCCAGGATACGGAAAATATGACCGTATTTCTGGTATCGCAGAGAGCATCCTCTGTCATGCATGCCGATAAGATCCTGGTATTGGATGACGGAAAGATGGTGGGATACGGCAATCATGAAGAGCTGCTTGGAGCGTGCGGTGTCTATCAGGAAATCTGTCGGTCTCAGTTTTCGAAAGAGGAGGGGGTTCAGTATGCATAAAAAGAAAAAAAGTGTATGGAAAAAGATACTCTGGCTGATTCGGCCCTATCTGCATTTTTTGATGCTATCATTCGTATTTGCGGGTATTTCTGCGTTGCTGACATTGTATGCTCCGATTCTGATCGGTAATGCTGTGGATCTGATTATTGGAAAAGGAAGTGTGGATTTTGACGCGATCGGCAGGATTCTGTTCAGGCTGGCAGGGATTATTGTTATAACAAGCGCTGCGCAGTGGCTGATGAATCTGTGCAACAACCACATTACGTATCGGGTAGTTAAGGATGTCCGTACAAAGGCATTTGCAAAGCTGCAGAAGCTTCCTCTGAAATATGTAGACAGCCATGCATATGGAGAGACCATCAGTCGGATCATCACCGATGTGGAGCAGTTTTCGGATGGACTCCTCATGGGATTTACTCAGTTCTTTACCGGTGTGGTGACGATTTTGGGAACCCTGGTATTTATGCTCCTGATCAATGTGAAGATTGCGTTGGTTGTAATCCTGATCACGCCGGTATCTTTGTTTGTGGCAAGCTTTATTGCGAAGAGAACTTATGTGTTTTTTAAAGCACAGTCAGAGACCAGAGCACAGATGACATCCCTTGTCGATGAAATGGTGGGAAATCAGAAGGTTGTGCAGGCATTTGGATACGGTGACCGGGCAGTGGAGAGGTTTGATACGATCAACAAAAAGCTCCAGAAAGTCAGCCTGCAGGCGATTTTCTTTTCGTCCATTACGAATCCGAGTACCCGGTTTGTCAACGGACTGGTGTATACAGGGGTTAGTATTGCAGGTGCGTTTACCGCAATCGGAGGCGGGATCACGGTGGGGCAGCTGTCTTGCTTTTTAAGCTATGCAAACCAGTATACAAAGCCGTTTAACGAAATCTCAAGTGTGGTCACAGAGCTTCAGAATGCACTGGCATGCGCACGGCGGGTATTTGACTTTATTGAGGAACAACCGGAAGAGCCGGATGCGGCATCGGCGATCGAACTGAAAAATCCAGACGGCAGTATGACACTGGAACATGTCAGTTTTTCTTATAATCCGGAGATTAAGCTTTTACAGGATCTGAACCTGAATGTAAAGCCGGGTCAGAAAATTGCGATTGTAGGACCGACGGGATGCGGAAAGACGACGCTGATCAATCTTCTGATGCGTTTTTATGATATTCAAAGTGGAGAGATCCGTGTCGGCAATACCGGAATTCAGAATATTACAAGAGACAGTTTGCGGGCCAACTTTGGAATGGTTCTGCAGGAGACCTGGCTGAAAGCAGGAACGATCGCAGAGAATATTGCGTATGGAAAAGAAGATGCCACAAGGGAAGAAATCATTGCGGCGGCAAAGGCGGCTCATGCGCATGGGTTTATCCGGAGAATGGAGCAGGGGTATGATACGCTGATTCAAGAAGAGGGCGGAAACCTGTCACAGGGGCAGAAGCAGCTTTTGTGTATTGCCAGAGTTATGCTCAGAATTCCGGATATGTTGATTCTGGACGAGGCAACCTCTTCGATCGATACCCGTACAGAAATGAAGATTCAGGAAGCGTTTCAGAGTATGATGAGGGGACGTACCAGCTTTATTGTGGCACATCGGCTTTCTACTATTCGGGAGGCAGATGTGATCCTTGTGATGAAGGATGGAAATATTATTGAACAGGGCAGCCATGAGGAGTTGTTAGAAAAAGGCGGATTTTATAAAAATCTGTATGAAAGCCAGTTTGCGTCTTAGAAAAAAGCCCGGGGAGATCATGCATTTCCCCGGGCGGTCATATATTCATGCTCGCGTTTTAATTCTGCAAGACAGTCTTTTGCGAGCCAGTGCTGATTGGTCGGTGTGAGGATCGCTTTGTACGGAAACGGTCCCGCACCGCTTTTTTTCAAAGCAAGAAGCGCCTGATCCAGCTTCTGGTTGGAAAGTCCGCAGAATACGATCATTGTATCGGAGAGCTCTTCTCCGTCATAAATTTCTTCAGAAGGTGTCATGTCCGGCAGCCCTGCAAGTACACCGAGAGGCTGGCTGTAATCTTTGAGTGTAATGTGGCGGAGACGCACACGAAGCGGAAGCAGTGCACGTTCCACTTTCTTTTTTACTTCTTTGTCTGATATATGGAATAATAAAATACTTTCTCTCATACAGATGAAATCTCCTATCTATCTTTTTGCATTTATTGTAATAGATTTTATCTTGTAAGGAAAGGGCAGATTATAAAAAATCTATTGACGGGTACAGGGAAAAGAAATATAATAGCTGTATTAAGAAGATAATACAATAATACGACAGGTGTACAGCACACCAGACACAGCCGGGAGGAAAAGTATGATTGAGATTAAGAATCTGACAAAGACGTATAAGTTGAATAAAAAGCAGATGAAAGAATCCAGAACCACAAATCCGATCAAGACGGCAGTCAATGCTCTTACGCTGACTGCGAAAAAAGGTGAGATTTATGGCCTTTTGGGACCCAATGGAGCAGGGAAGACGACTACGCTGCGCTGTATTTCCACGATCATCAAGCCGACAAAGGGCGAGATTTATGTAGATGGGCATGAGGTGCGCAAAGAGCCGGAGAAAGTGCGGGAAAAGATCGGATTTCTGACCGGAGATATCAAGCTGGATCCACAGTTTTCCCCGGATTATATGTTTGACTTTTTCGGGAAGATCCATGGAGTGAAGCCGGAGAAGCTCAAAGAACGAAAAGAGGAACTGTTTACTTATTTTGGGATCAAGGATTTTGCGCACAAAAAGATGAAAGAGCTGTCAACCGGAATGGGGCAGAAGGCTGCAATTGCAGTCAGCCTGGTACATGATCCGGATATTGTTATTTTTGATGAACCGACAAACGGTCTGGATGTCGTGACGGCAAGGAGTGTGACAGACTATCTGAAGCGCCTGAAAGAGGAGGGAAAGCTGGTCATTATTTCTACACATATCATGTCAGAGGCAGAGAAGCTGTGTGACCGGATCGGAGTGATCATTGACGGAAGGAAAGTGATGGAAGGGCATCTGGAGGATATCTTAAGAGAGACACAGACAGAAGATCTGGAGGATGCGTTTTTTGAATTGTACAGTCAGGTAAAAGGAGGCGGGGAAGATGCGTGAGATTCGATTGATCTGTAAAAAAGAATTATCCAGAGTGCTGACAGACAGAAAGATGTTATTTTCTGTATTTCTTCTGCCGGCGATCATCATGGTGGTCGTAATGAATGTAATGACCAGTTTTTCGAAAAATTTGGAGAATGATGTCAAATCTCATGCGCCCATTGTTTATCTGCAGAATGCCCCGGAGGGTGTGGAGCAGTACTTGAAGGCGTATAATGAGAAGATGGATCTGCGCACGGTGGATGACGAACAGAAAGTGACAGAGGAAATCAGAGATGGATCAGCCGATTTGTGGATTGCTTTTCCGCAGGATTTTCTGGAGCAGATAGAAGTTTATAAGACAGGGGATGAGATTCCTCAGATCAAAGTTTATTACAATCCGTCCGAAGAGTATTCGCAGGCTGCCTATGAAGGTGTGGCAGGCGGATGTCTGGAGGTTTACCGGCAGGCACTGTTGTCAGAGCGTGTCGGAGATATGCAGTCTTTGACAGTATTTACGGTGAATTCAGACAATCCGGACATGGTAATCCAGGATGAACAGAAAGCCGGCGGCAAAGCACTTGGCATGATGCTTCCGTATTTTGTGACGATCTTACTTTTTGCGGGAGCAATGGGACTTGGAACCGATATGGTGGCAGGTGAAAAAGAGCGTGGTACCATGGCAAGTATGCTGGTAGCGCCGATCAAAAGAAGCTCGATCGTACTCGGAAAAGTATTTGCGCTGATGATCATTTCAGGAATCAGTTCGGTTGTATATGTTGCGGTTATGGTAGGCTTTCTGCCACAGATGATGGGGGCTTATGGAAGTGAGGGGCTGGGACTGAGTCTGGAAGTCGGGCAGGTGCTGATGATGGCATTTTTGCTGATCGCGATCGCATTCCTGTATTCCGGAATCATTGTTCTGATTTCTGTCTTTGCAAAAGATACAAAAGAGGCAAGCAGCTATATTATGCCGGTTTATATGCTGATTCTGGTTTTGGGGATTGCGACAATGTTTACGACGCATAATATTGAAAACTGGTATTATGCAGTACCGGTGTTTAATACAGCGCTGGCGCTGCAGGGTATTCTTACAGGGGATGTGAGTGTGATGCAGTATGCGGTGACACTGGCAGAGACATTGATCCTGGGAGTGATACTGATCACGGTAATCGCAAAAGCATTTGAAAGCGAAAAGGTAATGGCAAAATAGAAGTTGTTTCAGACAGAGCATTTCACAAAGAGAAGGTGCCTGCATATAGTAACAGTAAGAAGGCTGCTGTATGCAGGCGCTTTTTATAGCGGCAGAACGGATTTCGGGAAGCGGGTGTGAGGTGTGAGGTGTGAGGCTCTGTGAACTGAGGGAGAAAGAAGTGATCAATATATGTAACTGCAGAAGACTTGGCTGTGTGGTGGATGTGGATATTGATGTCTGCGATGGAAAGGTTCTGGCGATCATTATTCCGGTTCCCGGGAAGATTTGCGGGATACTTGGCAGTGACGGAGAATATGTGATTCCGTTCGGTTGTATTAAAAAAATCGGGCCGGATATCATTTTGGTGGAAATCTGTGAAGAAAAGTTTTTGCAAAAGTACTAGATGTTGGTTATAATGGGGAAAAGAAACCAAATGCAAAGGGAAAAGAAAGGCGGAAACGAGTATGAAATGTCCGTATTGTGGTCATCCGGATACGCGGGTGATCGATTCCAGACCGGCGGAGGACAACAACGCCATCCGAAGAAGAAGATCCTGCGATGAATGCGGGAAACGATTTACAACCTATGAGAAGGTAGAGACGATTCCTCTGATCGTGATCAAAAAAGACAATAACAGAGAACAGTATGACAGATCTAAGATTGAAGCCGGAGTTTTGCGGGCATGCTATAAGCGTCCAGTTTCAGCACAGCAGATCCAGCAGACGATCGATGATATCGAGCTCCAGATATTTAAAAGAGAGGACAAAGAGATCCCAAGCAAATTGATCGGAGAGATCGTGATGGATCGTCTCAAAGATCTGGATCCGGTCGCCTATGTCCGTTTTGCATCTGTATACAGAGAGTTTAAGGATGTGAACACATTTATGTCCGAACTGAAGAAGATCCTGGAGTAGCTGTATGCGAACCTATAAATTGACGATCGCTTATGATGGAAGCCGGTATCAGGGCTGGCAGAGACAGAGCAATACAGACAAGACGATCCAGGGGCTTTTAGAGCAGGCAGCGTCTGAGGCGGCAGGATATCCGGTGGAAGTACAGGGATCAGGACGCACAGACGGCGGTGTCCATGCGAAAGGGCAGACGGCCAGTGTGATCCTGCGCGGAAAAGTACAGGAGTCTGAGTTTTTACAAAATATGAACCGGCTGCTTCCTTTGGATATCCGGGTGATCGAAATGGAACTGGTAAAGAACGGATTTCACGCGAGACTCAGTGCAGTTGGAAAATGTTATGAATACTGGATCGATATGCGGGAAAAACCAGATGTGTTTATGCGAAAGTATACCTATCATTATCCGAAAGAGCTGAATATAGAGGCGATGCAAAGAGCAGCGGATGATCTGATTGGACGGTATGATTTTGCCGCATTTACGGACAAAAAGGAGGAAAAGTCCACAATTCGCACAATTTATGCTATAATCGTGGAGGTACAGGGGGACAAGTTGAGGATCGAATACCGGGGCAGCGGTTTTATGTATCATATGGTGAGGATCCTGACAGGAACTCTGTTGGAAGTAGGAGACGGAAGAAGAACGCCGGAATCGGTAAAGGCTGCACTGGCAGGCAGAGACAGGGCAGATGCCGGATTTCTTGCACCTGCAAGAGGGCTGACATTAAAAGAAGTGTATTATTAGATTGGGGGCGGGTACGAAAGTAGACGGTCCCTTTTTGGGTTTTTCTAAAGAAAACAGGAGGATTTATGAAGCTGATATCATGGAATGTAAATGGAATCCGTGCCTGCGTACAGAAAGGATTTCTGGAATTCTTTCGGGAAGCAGATGCAGATATTTTCTGTCTGCAGGAGACAAAGCTGCAGGCAGGTCAGATTGAGCTGGATCTGGAAGGGTATGAGCAGTACTGGAATTATGCCGTGAAAAAAGGATATTCCGGAACGGCTGTATTTACAAAAAAGAAACCATTAAATGTGACTTATGGAATCGGAATCGAGGAGCACGATCAGGAAGGTCGTGTGATTACACTGGAATTTGAAGAATTTTATTTTGTGACTGTGTACACGCCGAATTCTCAGAACGAGCTTGCCAGACTGGATTACCGCATGAAGTGGGAATCTGATTTTCTGGCGTATTTGAAGAAACTGGAAGAGGAGAAGCCTGTGATTTTCTGTGGTGATCTGAACGTGGCACACAAAGAAATTGACTTGAAAAATCCGAAGACGAACCGGAAAAACGCCGGATTTACGGATGAAGAAAGAGGAAAGTTTACCGAGATGTTAAATGCGGGATTTATTGATACATTCCGGTATTTCTATCCGGATCAGGAAGGGATTTATTCCTGGTGGTCTTACCGGTTCAGTGCCAGAGCAAAGAATGCAGGGTGGAGGATCGATTATTTTTGCGTTTCAGAATGTTTGAAGGACCGGCTTGCGGATGCGAAGATCCTGACAGATGTTATGGGATCAGACCATTGTCCGATCGAGCTGGATTTAAAATAAAAAGGAGAGAATGAACATGACAAAGATTGATATTATTTCCGGATTTTTAGGAGCCGGAAAAACAACATTTATTAAAAAGATGCTCAAAGAAGCATTTTCGGGAGAACAGGTTGTGCTTATCGAGAACGAATTCGGAGAGATCGGGATTGACGGAGGATTTCTTAAGGAAGCGGGAATTGAAATCAGGGAGATGAATTCCGGATGTATCTGCTGTTCGTTAGTCGGAGACTTTGGAAAATCCTTAAAAGAAGTGGTAGATACGTATCATCCGGATCGGATTCTGATCGAGCCATCCGGTGTTGGAAAACTTTCTGACGTGATCAAAGCAGTGCAGGATGTGCAGGATGAGATCGAAGCGGAGCTGAACAGTTTTACAACAGTTGTAGACGTGACAAAATGCAGATTATATAAGAAGAATTTCGGAGAATTTTTCAGCAATCAGATCGAATATGCAGGTGCGATCATCTTAAGTCGTACAGATAAGGCAAAACCAGAGAAAGTGGAAGAAAGTGTTGCGCTGCTTCGCAAGTTAAATGAAAAGGCTCCAATCATCACAACTCCAATCGAGCAGTTGTCAGGAGAGAAGCTTCTGGAGACAATGGAGCACAGCAAATCTCTGGAAGAAGAGTTGCTCCTGGAAGAGGAAATCTGCCCGGAATGCGGACATGTGCATGAACACGCACACCATCACCATTGCCATGAAGAACACGATCATCATGAGCATCACCATCATCATGGAGAGGAGTGTGGCTGCGGACATGGCCATCACCATGAGCACCATCACGAGCATGAACATCATCATGATGGGGAGTGCGGTTGTGGCTGCGGACACAATCATGACCATGAACATCATCACCATCATCATGCAGATGAAGTGTTTACAAGCTGGGGACGAGAGACGATCAAAACCTACAGCAGGGAAGAAATCAGCAGAATCTTAAAGACGCTGGAAGAGGATGACACATACGGAACTGTTCTTCGTGCAAAGGGAATGGTCGCAGGTGCAGACGGAGAGTGGATTTATTTTGACATGGTTCCGCAGGAGCATGAAGTCAGAAGCGGGGCAGCGGAATATACGGGAAGAATCTGTGTGATCGGTTCCAGGCTGGAAGAAGACAAGCTGGAAGAATTATTTGGACTGAAAAAATAGAAACTACAGACAGGAGAGAGAACAATGAATGAACCGGATGTAATGGTTTATCTGATGACTGGATTTTTAGACAGTGGAAAATCCCAGTTTTTAAAGTTCACACTGACACAGGATTATTTTCAGATTGATGGAACAACGCTTCTGATTCTCTGCGAGGAAGGTGAGGAAGAGTTTGATCCGCTGGAAATGGCAAAGCATGGTGTGAAGATCATCAAAATAGAAGAACAGGAAGAGTTGACAGAAGCATTCTTAAATGAACTGCATGAAAAATATTCGCCGGAGCGTGTGGTGATCGAATACAACGGAATGTGGAAAGTCAGTGACTTTGAAGCGTTAAATCTTCCTGAAGGATGGGAGATCGAACAGAAGCTGACAACAGTGGATGCCAGTACATTCCAGATGTATCTGAACAACCTGAAGCCGTTGTTTGTGGAAATGGTACGCGGGGCGGAACTGGTGCTGTTTAATCGTTGTACAGATATTGAACCTCTGGCAGGATACCGCAGAAGTGTGAAAGTAGTCAGCCCACAGGCAGAAGTGATCTTTGAGGATGAAAACGGTGAGATCGAGAATATTTTCGGGGATGATGTGCCGTATGATCTGAACGCGCCTGTGATTGAGATTCCAAGAGAGGATTATGGAATCTGGTATGTGGATGTTATGGAAAATCCGGACAGATACAAGGGAAAAGTGATTGAATTTACCGCAAAAGTATTAAAGCCGAAAGGATTTCCGTCCAAGGTATTTCTTCCGGGACGGATGGCGATGACCTGTTGTGCGGATGACACTACATTTTTAGGATATATCTGCAAGAGCGCCTACGCACCGAAGCTGCAGGCAGGAGAATGGGTGAAGGTGCGCGCAAAAGTACAGTATGGACATGTATCAGTGTATAAAGGTACCGGACCGATTCTGGAGGCAGAGCATATTGAAGAAGCCGAACCAATCGAAGAGCTGGTTTACTTTAACTAAAAAGAGTGAGGGAGAGACAAGATGGAAAAAAGATTTGACGTAATCGCAATGGGAGAACTTTTGATTGATTTTACAATGAACGGACAGAGCGAACAGGGAAATAACCTGTTCGAAGCCTGCCCGGGAGGAGCGCCGTGTAATGTGCTGGCAATGCTGAACAAGCTTGGTAAAAAGACTGCATTTCTGGGAAAAGTAGGAGATGATCAGTTTGGAAGACTGCTGCGGGATACGATCAGCAGTGCAGGGATTGATGCATCTAATCTTCTGACTGATGATGAAGTGAACACGACGCTTGCATTTGTACATACTTTCCCGGATGGAGACCGAGAATTTTCTTTCTATAGAAATCCGGGGGCAGATATGATGCTTCGTGAGGAGGAAGTTGAGGAAGACTTTATCCGTCAGGCAAGACTGTTCCATTTCGGAACTCTGTCCATGACACATGAAGAAGTCAGAAAGGCAACAAAAAAAGCGCTTAAGGCAGCGAAGGACAATGGACTTTTAGTATCCTTTGATCCGAATCTGCGCCCGCCGCTGTGGAGTTCTCTGGATCTGGCGAAAGAACAGATGGAGTACGGATTCCAGTACTGTGATATTCTGAAAATTTCTGATAATGAGATTCAGTTTGTATCAGGAAAAGAAGATTACGATGAGGGAATCCGGTATCTTCAGGAGAAATATCAGATTCCGTTGATTCTTCTGACAATGGGGAAAGACGGAAGCCGTGCGTACTACAAGGGAATGCGTGTAGAAAGAGCCGGAAAATCAGTGAAGGCGATCGAAACGACAGGAGCCGGAGATACATTCTGCGGAAGCTCTTTAAATTATATTCTGGAGCATGATTTTGAAAATCTGACGGAAGAACAGCTGGGAGAAATGCTCACATTTGCAAATACAGCAGCAGCGCTGATTACAACCAGAAAAGGAGCGATTCGTTCCATGCCGGAGAAGGAAGAGGTTCTGGAATTTCTGCAAAAATAAAAAACTGCTTTCTTTTTCCCGATAAATAGTGTACAATGAAGCGCAGTACATGAAGATATGGGAGGAATATACAATGCCGGAAGCAGTAGCAGAAGAATTGTGTGTGAAGTTTAGAAACATCGATGAAATACAGGAATTTGCAAAAGCAGTGAATCAGTTTGATGGAGATGTTGATCTGAAACAGGGGAGAATTACGATTGATGCGAAGTCTCTTCTGGGAATCTGCAGTATGAATATAGAGGAAGAGATGGAACTGCAGGTGTTTAATGGGGATGCAGAAGAATTGAAAGAATTGATCAAGAAATTTCTTGTTTAAAGTATGTATACATCGATAACATAAGGGTATTTTCCAGTGGATGGGAGATACCCTTTTTCGAAAAAGAAAGGAGAGAGCAGGATGAAATTTACAAAAATGCAGGGATTGGGCAATGATTATGTCTATGTGAATGGTTTTGAAGAACGGATTGAAAATCCTTCTGAAATGGCTGTAAAAGTGAGCAACCGGAATTTTGGAGTCGGTTCGGATGGACTGATTCTGATCAATCCGTCCGAGAAAGCAGATTTTGAGATGGAGATGTATAATGCAGACGGTTCCAGGGGAGAGATGTGTGGAAACGGAATTCGTTGTGTGGCAAAATATGTTTATGATTATGGTCTTACCGATAAGACACATATTTCTGTGGAGACACTGGGCGGGATTAAATATCTGGATCTGACTGTAGAGGATGGAAAAGTGGTTCTGGTAAGAGTGGACATGGGAAGTCCGATCCTGACACCGGCGCAGATTCCGGTCATCGCAGATGAGGCGGAAGCGGTTGCTGTTCCGATCCTTGTGGACGAAACAGAATACCAGATGACTTGTGTTTCTATGGGAAATCCTCATGCAGTCATATTTATGGATGATATCGAACATCTGGAGATTGAGAAGATCGGACCGAAATTCGAGCATCATGAACGATTTCCGAACAGAGTGAATACAGAATTCGTGAAAGTCTTAGACAGACACACGGCAAGTATGCGTGTCTGGGAGCGGGGATCCGGGGAGACACTTGCCTGTGGAACCGGAGCCTGTGCAGTGGCAGTGGCATGTATTCTCGGAGGATATACAGAAAACAAAGTGACGGTTAAGCTGCTCGGAGGAGATCTGCTGATCGAATGGGATCGTGAACAGAATAAAATCTATATGACAGGACCGGCAGAGGTTGTTTTTGACGGAGTGTGGAAGGCATAATAGAAAAAGAGGCAGGGCGTTCGTTACGGTTTATCTCCGGTTACTATCAATACCTGAGATGAACGGTAACGAACTTTGCTTAAAAAATAAAAAAAGTGCTTGACTTTTTGGAAAATTGCGATATAATGTAAATGTTGAGTCTGACAGAAAGAGAAATGATGCGGATTGGTGTAATGGCAGCACAGCAGACTCTGACTCTGTTAGTAGAGGTTCGAGTCCTCTATCCGTAGCTTGTAAGACAGTCATAAAGGCTGTCTTATTTTTATGTCCGGAGTATGTTACTGTGTACAGTTGCAGAGTGATTTTTACTGTTGTTTTTGGAGAAAAAAACATTGACAATCAAGGACAAAAAGAATATAATAAAGCAGTATGACATAAGGAGAAACAGCTTACACCAAAGCCCCGGAGTATGCTGATTTCATATAGAAGAGTTAAAGTAAATAATCTATGATAATTAGTAAGTAGGAGGAACACCCATGAAAACTTATATGGCTAACCCAGACAAGATCGAAAGAAAATGGTATGTGGTTGACGCTGAAGGATGTACATTAGGACGTCTGTCTTCAGAGATCGCTAAAGTGTTAAGAGGAAAAAATAAACCAGAGTACACACCACACGTTGATACAGGAGATTACGTAATCGTTGTAAACGCTGATAAAGTGAAAGTAACAGGAAAGAAATTACAGCAGAAAATCTACTACAATCACTCTGATTATGTAGGTGGAATGAGAGAGACAACACTGGCTGAGATGCTTGCAAAGAAACCAGAAAAAGTTGTTGAACTTGCTGTAAAAGGAATGCTTCCAAAAGGACCTTTGGGAAGAGCAATGATCAAGAAACTTCATGTATACGCTGGACCAGAGCACAACAACCAGGCTCAGAAACCAGAAGTACTGACATTTTAAGGAAAGGTTGAAAGGAGGACATTACATTGGCTAACGCAAAATATTACGGAACAGGAAGAAGAAAAAAATCTGTTGCAAGAGTATATCTTGTACCGGGAACAGGAAAGATCACAATCAATAAAAGAGATATCGATGAGTATCTTGGACTGGAAACATTAAAAGTTGTTGTTCGTCAGCCACTCGTTGCTACAGGAACAACAGACAAATTTGATGTAATCGTAAACGTACATGGTGGTGGATACACAGGACAGGCTGGAGCAATCCGTCACGGAATCTCCAGAGCACTTCTTGAAGCTGAAGCTGAGTACAGACCAGTATTAAAGAGCGCTGGATACCTGACACGTGACCCACGTATGAAAGAACGTAAGAAATACGGTCTCAAGGCAGCTCGTCGCGCGCCTCAGTTCAGCAAGAGATAATCTGCTGTTCAAACCGTATCAAAATGGTTCAAAAACCCCGGAAAATCAAGGTTTTCCGGGGTTTTACTGTATCTAAACGGGCTGATGTGGTTTGACCAAATTTGGCAAATCGAGAGCCGTTTTCACCCAATTTTTAGTGGTCCGCAAGTGGTTAACCGGCCAAAAAGAGGGCAAAAAGAGGGTCAAGTGGTGCCCAAAGTGGTTAACCGAGAGCCGATTTTGGGGTGTTTTTGGAGGTACTTTTCAGCCTGCCTTCCCCTCGTTTTGGGCTGTGGCAGTTTGGCATAGTTTGACCTAATTTGAATAATTGAATATGAATTTGATATAGCACTCAGTATAAAATGACTGGGTGCTTTTTTCATTTCAGGAACTCGTATTCCGGCGATAGAAAGAGCCGTCACTTCACTTTTTATTTTGGAGTGGCGGCTTTTTCTATTTCCAGAAGCAACAGCAACAATTAGAAATGAGGTGAAGTCAATGAACACGCAAATCATTGCCATTGCCAACCAGAAGGGCGGCGTTGGCAAAACCACCACCTGTGCCAATCTTGGAATCGGTTTGGCGCAGGCCGGAAAGAAAGTCCTGCTGATCGACGGAGACCCGCAAGGAAGCCTGACGATCAGCTTGGGCAATCCCCAGCCGGACAAGCTGCCCTTTACGCTGTCGGACGCTATGGGACGCATCCTGATGGATGAGCCGCTCCGTCCCGGCGAGGGTATCCTGCACCACCCTGAGGGCGTAGACCTGATGCCTGCGGACATCCAGTTATCCGGTATGGAAGTATCTCTGGTAAATGCCATGAGCCGTGAGACTGTCTTGCGGCAATATCTGGACACGCTGAAGGGGCAATACTCCCATATCCTCATCGACTGCCAGCCCTCTCTGGGGATGCTCACAGTCAATGCGCTGGCCGCTGCGAACAGGATCATAATTCCCGTTCAGGCAGAGTATCTGCCCGCCAAAGGGCTGGAACAACTGCTCTCCACGGTGAACAAGGTAAAGCGGCAGATCAACCCCAAGCTCCAGATAGACGGTATCCTGCTGACGATGGTGGACAGCCGAACCAACTTTGCCAAAGAGATCTCCGCGCTCCTGCGGGAGACCTATGGCAGCAAGATCAAAGTATTCGGCACAGAGATTCCCCATTCTGTTCGGGCAAAGGAAATCAGCGCCGAGGGAAAAAGCATTTTTGCCCATGATCCCGGCGGCAAGGTGGCAGAGGGCTACAAAAATCTGACGAAGGAGGTGTTGAAACTTGAAAAGCAGCGCGAAAAAAATAGAGCTGGCCTCGGTAGATGATCTGTTTTCCACCGAAGAAGGTCGCCAGGATGCAAAGCTGGAAAAGATTCAGGAAATTCCGTTGTCTGAACTGCATCCGTTTAAGAACCACCCATTCAAAGTCAAGGATGACGAAGCCATGATGGAGACCGCTGACAGTATCAAGCAGTATGGCGTTCTGGTTCCGGCGATTGCCCGACCGGACCCGGAGGGCGGTTATGAGCTGGTGGCCGGACACAGGCGGCACAGAGCCAGTGAGCTGGCAGAAAAGGAAACTATGCCGGTCATTGTTCGGGATTTGGATGATGATGCCGCCACGATCATTATGGTTGACAGCAATTTACAACGAGAAAGCCTGCTCCCCAGTGAAAGAGCATTTGCTTATAAAATGAAGCTGAATGCCATGAAACATCAGGGGGAGAGAGTTGATTTAACTTGTTCCCAAGTTGGGAACAAGTTAGAGGGCAAGAAGTCCAGCGAGGTTTTGGCAGAGCAAGTTGGGCAGAGTAAAAACCAGATTTTTCGCTATATCCGTCTGACAGAGCTGATTCCAGAATTGATGGATATGGTGGATGAAAAGAAGATTGCCCTGAACCCAGCCTATGAGCTGTCCTTTCTCAAAAAAGAAGAACAGACAGATCTGCTGGACGCCATGGACAGCGAACAGGCTACCCCTTCCCTTTCCCAAGCCCAGCGGCTCAAGAAATACAGCCAGGAGGGGCATCTGACCCTCGATATGATGCGTGTCATCATGGGTGAGGAAAAGAAAAGTGATCTGGACCGAGTGACATTTACCTCTGACACCTTGCGGAAGTATTTCCCTAAAAGCTATACGCCCCAGCGGATGCAGGAAACCATCATCAAGCTGCTGGAGGCATGGCAGAAAAAGCGTCAGAGAGACCAGGAACGATGAAAGGAGCCGCCTATGAGGGATATTTCAGCCCGTGAGCTGAAAGGACACAACATTCTCGCCGTAGAGAGGTTTTGGGATAACACCCGCTGGATGATTGAGTTTTCCGTCCTGCGTCCCAGCACTCCTTACGGCAGCCCCGGAGATGAAATGCGGCTGTTTTTGACTGAGGACGGGTATCAGTCCGCCCTGCAAAGCCAGCAGCGCAGGGAGATCAAGATCAAAAGGCACGCCCGTGTAATTGAGGGGCATGTCTTGGATGTAAAGAAAAAACGGAGAAAATAAGATGTTTAGAGAAAAAGAAATTTGCAATGCCATTAGGACGGCGTATCTTTATCTTTTCCCCGACAAAAAGGAGCGGAAAAGGGCGCTCTCCAGATTGAACATGGAACTTGTGGCGCAGTCTGTCCGCTATCGTGGGGAAAGTGTCCTTGCTTACCAGACCGCTGGGAACCATGAGTGTTCTTTGAACTACTATGGGCCAGAGTTGTTTCCGCAGCGGGGATTTTGTATTTACCAAAAAACTATCCAGAGTCATTCTACGCAGGTGGATGCTTCTTGCATCAGGGAACTATGGCTCTTGGAGGACGGGCGGTTTGTGGATGTCTCCTGCGTGAATACGAAATATCGTTCGGCGTATGAAAGGTTTTCTACCTGTTAACGTACTATCCATCATATCGTCAGGGAGCGGGACTGGCAGGACTATCCAGCGGAGGAGGTTGCCGACGCCTTTGAGGACATCAGCCGCTATCCCTTTGATGGGAGACCAGGAGTTTTCTATGAAGTTTGAGCCGCGTCTTTACTGACAGCGGCTTTTGTTATTTTCTGACCACAGGAAGGAGTGAAGTGAATGGCAGTCTACCGCGTACAACGGACACGCGATTACACCGTTATGTCAAATTATCATCTGAAGGATAAGGGGCTGACCTTAAAGTCTAAGGGTCTGCTCTCCATGATCCTGTCGCTCCCAGAGGAGTGGAATTACACTACAAGAGGTCTGGCTTCCATCTGTAAGGAGGGTGTGGACGCCATTGGCTCTGCACTCAAAGAGCTGGAAACAGCTGGCTACATTGTTCGCAGGCAGCTTCGCGGCACGAATGGCCGTATTACTGATACCGAGTACATCATTTATGAACAGCCACAGCCAAAGAAGCCAGATCTGTCCCAGCCGGATACGGCTTCACCAGATACGGAAAACCCGGATATGGTAAAACCGGATACGGAAAAGCCCGCAGAATTAAATATAGAGAAATCAAATACAGAAAAATCAATTACTTATGGATCAAGTACCGATTCCATTCCCTTCCGGGAAACAGCGGCGGCAAGACCGCCGGAACGGAAAGGAAGGGATGCGATGTCTGTCACAGAGATAGAAAATTATCGGGAGTTGATTTTGGAGAATATCGAGTATGACTGCTTGAAGCAGCGTTATCCTCTCTACCTGGATGACCTGAATGAGATCGTAGAGCTGTTGGTAGAAACCGTCTGTGCCAAACGAAAGACCACCCGGATTTCTGGGGCAGACTTCCCTCACGAGATCGTGCGTTCCCGTTTTTTGAAGTTGGATAGCTCCCACATCGAGTTTGTCATGGACTGTCTGCAAAAGAACACCACCCAGGTACGCAACATGAAGCAGTACCTGCTTGCGGTGCTGTTCAATGCGCCTACCACCATGAACAATCACTTCACTTCATTGGTCAACCACGATATGCACGCAGGCGGCTGGTAAAGGCTGCCTTTTATCATGCCAAAGGAGGCACGACATGAACCAGATGGAAATTTTCAAAAACCCGGAGTTTGGCAGTATCCGTGTCATTGAGGAAAACGGCAAATACCTGTTCTGCGGAACGGATGTGGCCGCTGCGCTGGGGTACAGCAATCCCCGCGATGCAATTATCCGCCATTGTAGGTATGTCGTGAAACGCGACGCACCTCACCCACAAAGCCCTGACCGCAAAATCAGTATGACTTTTATCCCAGAAGGCGATTTGTACCGCCTGATCGTTCATAGCAAATTGCCATCGGCAGAGCAGTTTGAACGGTGGGTATTCGATGAGGTCCTGCCTACCATTCGCAAGCACGGAGCCTATCTCACAAAAGAGAAGCTGTGGGAGGTAGCCACTTCCCCGGAAGCTCTGATGAAGCTCTGCTCAGACCTGTTGGCTGAGCGTGAAGCAAATATTTCTCTGCGTAAGGAAAATGCACAGCTGGAGGGCAAAGCCGCTTTCTATGACCTGTTCATCGACTTAAAGCACAGCACCAATCTCAGGACTACCGCCAAAGAGTTGGATGTCCCGGAGCGCCGGTTTGTTCGGTTTCTGATAGAACGGCGGTTTGTGTACCGCACGGCATCCGGCAATGTGCTGCCTTATGCCAATGTGAAAAATGCAGGGCTGTTTTGCGTCAAAGACTACTGCAACCACGGCCATACCGGTTCCTACACGCTGGTCACGCCCCAGGGCAAGCTCTATTTTGCCCAGCTGCGGGAGATGATCTTGCTGGTCTCATAAGAACAGAAAGGAAGTGGGTTTTATGCAGGAAGGCAAAACAATCGGTCAGCTGATGGAGGAAATGCGCCAGAAAGCCGGGGCGCAGAACTACCACGGCCATGACTACATGGATCTCCAGCGATTTGCGGAGAACACGCGGCACATGATTATTTTTGATGTGCTGACGCATGACTCCCCGGTGGGCTGGAAAGGAGAACGCACCCGCCTGTTTTTGTCAGATATAGGCTATGAAAAAGCTCTGGACAGTCAGGCAAAGGGGCAGATCAAGATTCTCAGCCATGCAAAGGTCAGAAATGGAGATTTGTTTTATGACCACAAAAATTAGATACGATAGGAGGAATCTGATATGAATGAGGAAAAGAAAGTACCCTTCAAGTGGGAATATGGGGAAGAAACCATATCGCTGCAACTTGGGATGTATGCGAATAATCAGCGGCTCTATATCGGCATGATTACCCATACAGAAGATGGAGCAGAGCCGTTTGCAGATATGACGGTGAACCTTCCAGGGTATTCCCTGGACCCTGGAGAGGCGTTTATTTCCGGTGACATCAGCAAGGACCTGCTGCGATTTATTAGAGAGAACAAATTGGGGAAGGTGCTTCCCTATCAGGTGCAGTCCGGTTATGGAAAATATTCTGCTGTTGCCTTTGATCTGGAAAAGTTGAAGGCATTTGACCCTAAAGGCGTGGCAGAGTTTCGGAAAGAGTGGAATCTGCCGGATAAAAAGCCGGTAAAGAAAAAGAACCGCGGGATGGAGCGATGAAGAAATATTTTCTCCGGCGGCTGGTGGTTCCGCCTTAGAAAGAAATGCACCACCCCTGCACATTTTGTGGAAAGGAGGAGATGAAAATGCAGGAAGAAGTGGAAAACAGGACTTTAACGCTGGTTGTCAGCGGAACAAAGTTTACCGGCAGGCTGCTCAAAGCTGCCATCAGTAAGTACATGGCCCACTACAAGGAGAAGAAGCTGCAAAAACAGAGAAGCCGTGACGCTCCTGTGACACCCCACGGCAAACAGACCGTCAAGCAGCTCATTGGTCAGAATCAGGGGATCTCCAATATTGAGATCACAGACCCCTCCATCAAGGAATTTGAGAAGATCGCCCGAAAATATGGTGTAGACTATGCGGTAAAGAAAGACCGCAGCAGCTCCCCGCCCAAGTATCTGATCTTTTTCAAAGGCCGTGACGCCGATGCGCTGACCGCTGCATTTACCGAGTACACCAGCAAAAAGGTCAAGAAGGCCGAGAAAACGGAACGCCCGTCTGTGCTGGCAAAACTCAGTCAGTTCAAAGAGATGGTCAAAAATGCCGTGGTGGATCGCACCAAGCGAAAGGAGCTGGAGCGATGAAAAAGCAGTTTGACATCAAAAAGCTCGTTTTGCTGAACCTGCCCTATCTCCTGATGGGGCTGTTTGCTACCAACTTCGGGGAGGCATGGCGGCTGGCTCAGGGGGCAAATGCTTCGGAAAAATTCCTTTCCCTGTTTGCTGTCCTGCCTGGGGCGCTGCAAAGTTTCTGGCCCAGCCTGCACCCGTTGGATCTGCTGGTGGGGCTGTGCTGCGGTGCTGGTCTGCGTCTGGCGGTATATCTCAAGAGCAAGAACGCCAAGAAGTACCGTCACGGCATGGAGTATGGTTCTGCACGGTGGGGAACCCGTGAGGATATTGCTCCCTACATCGACCCGGTGTTCCAGAACAATGTCATTCTCACAAAAACCGAAAGCCTGACCATGAACAGCCGCCCCAAGGACCCCAAGACCGCCAGAAACAAAAATGTGCTGGTGATCGGCGGCTCCGGTTCCGGTAAGACCCGCTTCTGGTTGAAGCCCAATCTGATGCAGATGCATAGTTCTTATGTGGTCACAGACCCGAAGGGAACCATTTTGGTGGAGTGCGGGAAAATGCTCCAAAGGGGCGCACCCAAGCTGGGGAAGGACGGAAAGCCCATGAAGGATAAGCACGGCAAGGTCATCTATGAACCTTACTGCATCAAGGTTCTAAATACCATCAACTTCCGAAAATCAATGCACTATAACCCTTTTGCCTATATCCATAGCGAAAAGGACATCTTGAAGCTGGTCACGACGCTGATCGCCAATACCAAAGGCGAGGGCAAGGCTGGAGACGATTTCTGGGTAAAAGCAGAAACCTTGTTGTACTGCGCGCTCATTGGCTATATCCACTATGAGGCTCCGGTGGAGGAGCAGAACTTCTCCACCCTCATTGAGTTCATCAACGCTATGGAAGTCCGTGAGGATGACGAGGAGTTCAAAAACCCCGTAGATCTGATGTTTGATGCGCTGGAAGCCGAGAAGCCAAACCACTTTGCGGTGCGCCAGTATAAGAAATATAAGCTGGCCGCCGGAAAAACAGCCAAGTCGATCCTGATTTCCTGTGGTGCGCGCCTTGCGGTATTCGACATTGCAGAGCTGCGTGAGGTCACAGCCTATGATGAGCTGGAGCTGGACACTCTGGGAGACCGGAAAACTGCCCTGTTCCTCATTATGAGCGACACGGACGATAGCTTTAACTTTTTGATCTCCATGTGCTACACCCAGCTGTTCAACCTCTTGTGTGAAAAGGCGGACGATGTGTATGGCGGCAGGCTCCCAGTCCATGTACGCTGCTTAATTGATGAAGCCGCCAATATCGGGCAGATTCCTCGTTTGGAAAAGCTGGTCGCTACCATCCGAAGCCGTGAGATCTCTGCCTGTCTGGTGTTGCAGGCGCAGAGTCAGCTCAAGGCGATCTATAAGGATAACGCAGATACCATCATCGGCAACATGGATACTTCCATCTTCCTAGGCGGTAAGGAGCCAACCACCCTCAAGGAGCTGGCTGCCGTGCTGGGCAAGGAAACCATCGACACCTACAACACCGGAGAGAGCCGTGGTCGGGAAACCTCCCATTCTCTCAACTATCAAAAATTGGGGAAAGAGCTGATGAGCCAGGATGAGCTTGCTGTTATGGATGGCGGCAAGTGTATCCTCCAGTTGCGTGGTGTGCGTCCTTTCCTTTCGGATAAGTACGACATTACCAAGCACCCCAATTTCAAGTACACTGCCGACGCGGACGATAAGAACGCTTTTGACATTGAAGCATTCCTGTCCGCAAGGCTGAAACTCAAGCCCAATGAGGTCTGCGAAGTATATGAAGTAGACACAAAGGGCGCTTAACTTCGTTCCGCTTTTGAAGGGAGTGATCTTATCTATTCGCCGCACCTGCCCTCTACGGGCCATTGGCGTACAAAGCGGACAATCGCAAGAAAAAATAATGAAAAAGGAGGACAGCCGGAATCATGCCCCCGGAAACCGGTCGGCAGATTGTTCCGGCTTTTGTATGCCTATGAAACATGACAAACCTATTTTTTAATCAGATTCCGGCTAACAAACTATATGGCATTTTTTGAACAGGCAATCACCGTTCTTCAGACCCTCGTTATCGCGCTCGGTGCCGGTCTTGGTATCTGGGGCGTTATCAACCTCTTGGAGGGCTACGGAAATGATAATCCGGGCGCAAAGAGCCAGGGCATGAAGCAGTTCATGGCTAATTAAAGGGAACAAAAAGAAAGGAAAAGCACAATCCAGACGGTATCAGCGGCAGTCCACAAGAATAAATTGTGATTTCACAAGATTGGTGCTATAATAAGAGAAAAGTTCCTGCCGGGGCAGCCGCCCCGGTGGTATGGATAGGAAGGCGGGAAAGCAATATGCACATCAGCTATAAACCACTCTGGCACACACTGTTAGAGCGTGATATGCGAAAAGAAGATTTAAGGCTTGCCGCTGGTATGACAACGAATATGATTGCCAACATGAGTAAAGAGGGAAAGCACATCAGCATGGACACATTAGCCCGTATCTGCGAAACGCTGAATTGTGAGATTACCGATGTGATTGAGTTAGTACCAGACGAGCCTACTTCCACAGGAGGTAAGGAACATGAGCGAACTGAAACCAAGAATAACGGAAAACGGAATTGATTATATCCTTGTCGGAGATTACTATATCCCGGATTTGAAGCTGCCGAAGGAACACCGCCCTATTGGAAAGTACGGACGGATGCACAGGGAATATTTAAGGGAAGTCCACCCAGTCAGATTGAACACATTGACCTTGACCGGGGAGTTATGGACATACCTTGCAGACCTGAACGAACAGGCACAGGAACGGTTAGACACCATCATGGAGCAGATGAAAGATGCCGAGGGCGTGACCGAGGAATTGAAACGAACCCAAGAAATGGAATGGGTGCGGCGTTGCAATAACATTCACAACCGGGCAGAAGAAATTATTTTGCAAGAGATGATTTATTCATAACGGTATGGTAGAATGATTATGACAAATAAGAATTTTTTGCTCCATACGCCCTTGACAATAGTCCTTACAATATACTATAATAGTATTTGTAAATACTATTTGTAAGAGGAGGACTTATGGAAAACAATCATTTTAACGTTGCGTGGGCGAAAAGCACTGCGCTATATACAAAAGCAGCTTCAGTACTTGGCGTCGGATACCCGGAAATGATGGTGCTGTATGCGCTGGAATCCATGGGAGAACTGACGCAAAAGCAGATCGCAGAGAATTTCGGTATGCAAAAACAGACGGTTCATACGGTCGTGAGCGCACTTCAAAAGAAGGGCTATTTACTGTTGGAGGCCAGCGAGGGCGATAAACGTGAGAAGCGGATCGTCTTGACTGAAAGCGGACAGGTATACGCCCACAGAATGATTGCGCCTTTACGAAAAGCCGAGGAGAAGGTTTATAGAACAATCGGGAACGAACGGCTCCAAGCCATGTGTGAAATTCTTGACCTTTTCAATCTTCTCTTTGAAAGAGAGCTGAGAGGAGGTCTGGGCAGTGAATAACAAGCGGACTTTCTTTCAGTATGTGATTCCGTCCGTGTTATCCTTTGCGCTTTCCGGGGTGTATGCCATCGTTGACGGTTTCTTTGTAGGCAACTCAATCGGGGATGCCGGACTTTCCGCAATCAACATTGCATATCCCATCACGGCGGTCCTGCAATCCGTAGGGACAGGAATCGGAATGGGTGGTTCAGTCAAATACTCCATTCTGAAAGCAGCAGGAAATGAGAAAAAAGCACGGGAGTTCGTTGCCGGTGCAACATGGCTGATGCTTCTTTTCAGCGCTGTCCTGACTGTCACCGTTTTCTTCACTTCAGAGAAAATCCTTTCTGCCCTTGGTGCATCGGGCGAGTTGCTTACTCTGGGAAATGAGTATATCAAGGTAATTGCCCTTGGAGCGATTTTACAGGTGTTCGGCACCGGACTGGTTCCGTTTATGCGTAATTACGGCGGTTCTTTGTGGGCAATGATCGCTATGATCTGCGGCTTTGCTACCAATGTTGCTCTTGACTATACTTTTGTGTGGGTTCTTGGACGGGGCATGTACGGTGCGGCATTGGCGACCATTATTGGGCAGGGAGTTACCATGGCGGTTGCACTCGTGTATTGCGCCATCAAAAAGAACCTCACTCTGAAAATCGCACCTGTTGATACCCCGAAAACGGCATTTCAGATATTAAAAATCGGACTTGCTCCATTTGGCTTGACCCTTGCCCCAAATATCTCTCTTGTGATCATCAACCGATTTTCGGTTTATTATGGCGGACAGGAGGCTATCGCCACCTATGCCTGTATCTCCTATATCATCTGCATTGTTTATCTTCTTTTGCAGGGTGTCGGTGATGGTAGCCAGCCGCTCATGAGTCAGTTCTACGGAGCAGGCGAAGAAAAATCGCTCAAACAAACCAAAACGCTGGCGTATGAATTTTCCATGGTTTTGGCGGTAATCAGTGCGATTCTGATTTACCTGCTCCGTGGAAAGATTGGACTACTGTTCGGTTCATCTGCCGAGGTAAACGCAGGGGTCATAAAGGTCATGCCGATCTTCCTTGTGTCGGTTCCGTTTGACGCCATCACACGAGTTTCCGCGGCGGCTTTCTACGCAACCGAAAAAAGTGTGCTGTCCTATGTTCTGACCTTTATCGAACCCATCATCATGCTGGTGTTGATGCTGATGCTGCCGCCGGTGTTTGGCGGTCAAATCACGATTTGGTGGAGCGCCGTATTTGCAAAGGTCATTACCGCATCAGTAAGCATTGTGCTGTCCGTTAGATACAGCGCACAAAGAAATCGATAACTTCCAGTTGTGCGCCCAGCTAAGGGTGTGTAGTCAAGCCGGTGGGATTCCGGTTTATCCAAGGTTTAGCCAACCAGATAATAGCGAGTCTTGGGATGATGCCGGTAACGGCATCTGACAAGCGTAGACAGCAAGAAAGCAGGGTTGAATAGTGATTGAGCTTCGAAACGTTAACTTCAGTCGGTCGACGTCTTAACTGGTGCGGAAGACAATAGCATGTAATGCGATATGGCGAGTATTATGTGGCACTGCGGAGTCAGAGAACCAATCATGTTTTACATTGTGAATACACATCAACTGGGGAGAACCTGCCATTTCTCGAAGAAGAGTATGAAGTTGCAACTGAAAACGGAGGATTTCAAATGAATGGTAGGTGGTCGGACAATCCCATAGTACTGTAGAAATCGGGCAATGCCTATGGAGGGAAGGGGATTGCATAGTAAAGGTCTTACTGAGGACACATTATCCGTACTCAGGGACGGAGGAAATAATGGAAACGAAATTAGTAAGAATAGCTGAGATATCGGCAACATCAAAACATCCTATATTTACATCAGTGTACCATTTGATAAATGAAGATATGCTAAAGCAATGCCATAGGGAATTAGATGGGAACAAAGCAGTCGGAATTGACAAGGTAACTAAGGATGAGTATGGGAAGAACCTTGATAGAAATATCAAGGAACTGGTACAGAGGTTGAAAAACAAATCCTTTAAGCCATTTCCGTCACTGAGGGTATATATACCTAAAGGAAATGGAAAGAAACGACCATTAGGGATTGCTTCCTATGAAGATAAGATTGTACAAATGGCAGTGAAGAAAATACTGGGAGCTATTTATGAACCGAGATTCCTAAACTGCATGTATGGATTCAGACCGAATAGGGGGTGTCACGAAGCAATAAAAGAAGTATACCAACGGATAAGCTATGGAAAAATCAGCTATATCGTAGATGCCGATATCAAAGGTTTCTTTGACCATATCGACCATGATTGGATGATGAAGTTCCTTGAATGGAATATACAGGATAGGAACTTATTGTGGCTAATACGTAAATACCTCAAAGCAGGAATAATAGAGCAAGGAAAATTCGAGCCAACAGAGGAAGGTTCGGCACAAGGCTCAGTAATGAGTCCGATGCTTGCAAATATATACATGCATTATGTGCTGACGCTGTGGTTTAAGCTGGTGGTGCAAAGGGAAATGCATGGAGAGTGTTTTCTCGTCAACTTTGCGGATGATTTTGTTGCAGGATTTCAATATAAGTCAGAAGCTGAAAGATACTATAAAGAGTTAAAGGAACGAATGGAAAAGTTTGGACTGGAGCTGGAAAGTAGTAAAAGCAGACTGATTGAATTTGGGAGATTTGCAGAGCAGAATCGTAGAGCAAGAGGAGAATGTAAGCCTGAAACATTTGATTTTCTGGGATTTACCTTCTACTGTAGCAAAACTCGAAAGGGAGGTTTCGTACCAAAGGTACAGACTTCAAGAAAGAAGTTTGAGCAAAAGGTTAGAGCATACAAGAACTGGATTTACGATAATCGAAATCGACCAATGCGAGAAATAATTAAAGAGTTGAACGTAAAACTAATTGGACACTATCGGTATTATGGTGTTACATGGAATTTTCGGAAGATAACAACATTCCTGCACAGAGTACAACAGTTTCTATTCAAAGCCATGAATCGGAGAGGTTGTAGACGGGCATACACATGGAATGGATTTGTGGAAATGCTCAAGTATTACCCGTTAGCAAAACCTAAAACGTACTATTGTTTATATTGAAGCGAATGTTACTATGAGGAGCCGTATGCGGGAAAGCCGCACGTACGGATCTGTGAGGGGCTAAGATTGAGAGGTCTTAGTCTACTCGACTATCGTTCTGATTTTCAACTGAATAACCACAGTAAAAACCGCTGCTACATGGAAGCTAACAAACCATGCAACAGCGGTTTTTCTTTACCGTTTTTTCCTTTGGCTGATAGGCGTTCCCATTTTCTTTGATTTTTTGAGAATCCGAATGAGCCAGCGAAATTCTTCATCTGACAGATTTTTATAGTTGATACCGAGCTGCTTGCAGTAAAGGACAACGAGCTTTTCATCCCGACTGCCCTTGAAATTTTCGACCGCTTCCAGATTTTCTTTCAGTTCATCGGCAACGGTGGTCTGGGGCGCACTCTCACTGTCCTTTTTGTGAGCTTCCCGAATATCCCGGATAATGAGATTGAGGTCATCCAGAACCATGTGGCTGAAATATTCATCATCGCTGATATGGGCGGCTTGCAGCACTTTCAAATGCGGGTCATCTTCGCCGGGGCGATACCGTTCAATGATTTCATGCCGGACGGTATCGACAAGTGCATTGAGATTTTGAATCTGCATGGTGGCAATCCCGTCCACATAAATCTCAATGTCTGCAAGAAACTTGATAAAATCTTTATGTGTGGCAAGCTCACAGAGCAGACGGTTGTTAATCCGACCGCTTTTCAGGAGAGCAACCATCTCATCATTCAAATGCAGCTCCGTCAATGACGTGTTGATCTGCTCCCTGTTCTCTGTCCGGCACAGTAGATAATCAACGGAAACCCCATAGAAGTCTGCCAGCGTGATAAG
The DNA here is from genome assembly GCF_008121495.1 of Mediterraneibacter gnavus ATCC 29149. Lineage (NCBI taxonomy): Bacteria > Bacillati > Bacillota > Clostridia > Lachnospirales > Lachnospiraceae > Mediterraneibacter > Mediterraneibacter gnavus. The sequence continues at coordinate 1,719,954 of NZ_CP043051.1, forward strand.
GTTGCCATGATTGATTTCCTTAAAATCCTCTTTTTCATAACTTCCGAGAGCAGATTTGGAAATACCCGTCAGCTTTGATAGTTCTTCCAGATTTAAGCCTTTGTCCTTGCGGAGTTCCCAAAGGCGTTCCTGTATGCTTGTTGCTCCTTTCATGGGCGCACACTCCTTTCCGGCGGTTTCATTGCTGCCGCTTAACTGGATTATATCACACTTTCCGCAATCGTGGAAATTTCTGATTTTTACTCCTAATTCCTACTTTGTGGACATACGGCACAGGGCACAAAAATGTTCTATGATACAGGTAGTTCATCGATGGATTATTCCAATCGAATGACCAGCCTGTGTGGGATATGCTTCCCCGGCGATGTAGTGCCATGACTTTTGGCAGGGATGTGGAGGAACCCTGACCGAAACGAGCGTACCAAAGGGAGCGATACGCCGCTGTGAGATTCAGGGGAGGAACGACACCGGGGAGAACTGGCGAACTGACACCGAAATGATACCGAAACACGACAATCTGATAGGGGGATAGTCTACCCTATCGCTGATACTTCGGGAGATTTTAGGCGGCTCTATGGCTGTAATTTTTCCGAAAATCGCCCCGAAACCATACACAAAAACGGGAGGAAGCGCAATATGCCGAGAATGAGCAAAAAGAGGAAACAGGAGCTTTCCTTTTACCTCAATGACCGGGGGCGTGTCACTTACAACGAATTATGCCGGAAATGCCAGCATGGGTGCAAGCAGAGCTTCCGGGCGGTTGTGATTGACTGCCCCCGTTATTTATCCAAACGAGCAAAGAAAAAGGAGGAACACACCGAATGAATTTTGAATTTATGACGATAGACACACCCTTGCCGCCCTGTATGCCTTTTCCCAGGGCGTTGACAGGATTTCCAGTCAGCAGCACCGCAAAGGTCATGTACTGCCGGATGCTGGACGCTATGCTCTCCAAAGGGCAGGAGGACGAGAACGGAATCCTGTTTGTCTGCTTCCCTGTCACAGCCATTGCCGCAGTCCTGTCCCGCAGCCCCATGACGGTCAAGCGTTCTTTGAATGAACTGGAAACCGCCGGACTTATCATGCGGGTGCGTCAGGGCGTTGGAGAACCAAACAGGATTTATGTGCTGATACCGGGAAAGGAGGACGCTGCCCTTGCCTGATACCTCAAAGCTGGAAAGGCTCAACCGGGAGATGGAGAAAAGCGAAAAGAAACTGCGGAAAGCCATCAATGATGAAAAGGCATTGCAGCACCAGTTAAAGCAGCTTACCCGAAAGGAACGGACGCACCGGCTCTGTACCCGTGGCGGTATGCTGGAAAGTTTTCTGCAAGAGCCGGAACGCCTGACAGATGATGATGTCATGATGTTGTTGAAACTCATTTTTCACAGGCAGGACACGCAGGAACTATTGAAAAAACTGCTGGAACGGGAGAAGCCGGAAACCCCTTAGTTTACTAAGGGCGCAATTATACACCACCCAGAGGTTGGTGCATTGCGTTCTCCGAAGGCTCCTCGCCGGAGGGCTGTGATTTTCCGCAGTCATGGTCTGCTTCAAATCAAACAGGAGACGCTACGCTTCCCCTGCGCTGGCTGCCGCCAGCTACCCTTTTGTGGACCTGCCCTCTGGGGACACCTTGCGCTGCAAGCTGTTCCCAGCCGACAAGTAAAATATGGCTTGACTTAAAATTTTTATTCAGTTACCCTTAGATAAGAGTTACCGGTAGCTCTTTACCTAATCAATAAGGAGCGTGTAAAAATGTATCATGCACATTTTAGGGGAACACACTACGAAGCTGGTTTTCGGTGGGGTTCCTTACTGTTAAAACACAAAAATATAATTTTGGAGAACATACCATTTGAAATCACACAGGAGCGGATTGACTATGCTTTGTCCTGCCTTCCGATTTATGAAAAGTATTACCATGAGATTATGGAAGAAATTCAAGGTCTGGCAGATGGACAACAATGTGATGTCCGTATTCTGCAAGCTGTATTATTTAGTATGTACTCTATGCCGCCATCTTGTAATTGCTCTTGTTTTGCTTTTACAACGGAGCATGAAATTCTTCTGGGACGAAACAGTGATTTTCTGACAGAAATCGAAAGACTAAATCAGAATGTAGTTTATAAATTGACAGATGGAGTTTATTCTTTCACAGGAAATACAACTGCTTTTGTTGAGATTGAAGATGGCGTTAATGAACATGGTTTAGCGGTTGGTCTAACATCCGTCTATCCTAACCAATGCAAACCGGGATTTAACGCAGGTATGATTGTCAGATACCTGCTGGAGAAATGTAAAAATGTATCGGAAGCTGTCTCCTGTTTATATCAACTACCGATTGCTTCAGCGCAAACTTTAACCTTAGCTGATGCAATGGGGACGATAACAGTTATAGAATGTAATGCGGAACAGATAAAAGTAGAAAAGACATTGAATAACAATCTTTCTTTTGTCTGCGCAACAAACACTTTCCATTTTCCAGAAATGATAGGCTATAACAACGATAAAATTGATAATTGGTTTGCAGAAGAACGGTATCAAACATTGTATTCAGCTTTTAACAGAAAAAATGGAGGTTTCAATCTTCCATTTGCAGAAAAATTGTTGTCTGGGGATTATGGTTTTCTCTGCCAGTATGACAGAAGTACTGGTAAAGATACTGTCTGGTCAGTCATCTATGATATGAAACGACACAAAATTTATCGAAGCGAAGGGAATCCCGGACGACACAAATTCAAAGAAGATACTCGTTTTCAGTTTTGATTTTTCAAGCTGATATATTACTACAACTAAATACTCGCCGCCCACACAGCGGCACATTAAGCAGGAAATCTGAAAAAGATCTCCTGCTTTTTTTCTGCACAAAATGAAGTGGTAAAACGCCACCCCATCCACCAATTACCGAAAGGAGGGACACGAAATGCCCTGTCCACACAACGAAATCACGATTGTGCAGCGCAGCCAGCGACAGTCTGCGGTTGCCGCCGCTGCTTACCAGAGTGGCGAAAAGCTGTTCTGTGAATACGACCAGCAAGTGAAGCACTACTCGGAAAAGCGTGGTATCGTCCACAATGAAATCCTGCTCCCGGCAAATGCTCCGCCGGAGTATGCAGACCGCAATACCTTATGGAACGCCGCCGAAGCGGTGGAGAAGCAATGGAACTCCCAGCTTGCAAGGCGGTGGGTGCTTACCATCCCCAGAGAGATACCGCCTGACCAGTACGCTGTCCTTGTCCGGGAGTTTTGTGAACAGCAGTTTGTTTCCAAAGGCATGATCGTTGACTTTGCCATCCACGACCCCCATCCGCCGGGACACAATCCCCACGCCCATGTCATGCTCACTATGAGGGCAATGGACGAACATGGAAAATGGCTTCCCAAGAGCCGCAAGGTTTATGACCTTGACGAAAACGGGGAACGGATAAAACTTCCGTCCGGCAGATGGAAAAGCCACAAGGAGGATACGGTGGATTGGAACGACCAGAAGTATTGCGAAATCTGGCGGCATGAATGGGAGGTCATCCAGAACCGCTATCTGGAAGCCAATGACCGCCCAGAGCGTGTGGACTTGCGTTCTTATGCCAGACAGGGGCTTGATATTATCCCTACTGTCCATGAGGGAGCTGCTGTCCGGCAGATGGAAAAGCGGGGTATCCAGACGAACATCGGCAACCTGAACCGGGAAATCAGAGCTGCCAACAATCTGATGAAGTCCATCCGACAGCTTATCCAAAACCTCAAAGGCTGGATTACCGAGCTGGGAGAAAAACGAAAAGAACTGCTTGCACAAAAGGCGGCGGAGGAAGCGACACTTCTTCCCAATCTGCTGATGAAGTACATGGAGATACGAAAGGAAGAACGGAAGGACTGGACGAGGGCTGGACAGAACCGGGGGACTTCACAGGACTTAAAGGCAGTCAGCGAAGCCCTGTCCTATCTCCGGCAAAAGGGGCTTTCCACTGTGGAGGACTTAGAAGCATTTCTGGAATCCTCCGGGAAATCAGCCGCAGATTACCGCAATCAGATGAAGCCAAAGGAAGCCCGAAGCAAAGTGATTGACGGGATTCTTGCCAGCCGGACAGACTGCAAAGAATGTAAGGCTGTCTATGAGAAGTACCAGAAGATATTTTTTAAGAAAACAAAGGAAAAATTCAAACAGGAACACCCGGAGGTTGCCCGGTATGAGAAAGCCGCCGCCTACCTTGCCAAGCACCCGGACGATAAGGACAGTACCCAAAAGGAGCTGCAAGAGGAGCAGGAAACGCTTCTGGAAGAAATTGCAGCCCTGAAAACACCGCTGACCGAGGTACAGGAGGATTTGAAGAAGCTGCGGGACATTCGCTACTGGGTACGGAAAGCCACCCCCGGCACAGAAGAAAGCAAAGAGCCGCCCAAGAAACAGCCTATCAAAGAAGTCTTGCAGGATAAGGCTGACGAGAAAAAAGCACAAAGAACTGCCCCGGTGCAGACAAAACACAAACAACAGGATATGGAACTTTAACAGGCACTTGCCATTTTCAGATTGAGAATGTCAGGTGCTTTTCTTTTTTTCAAGGAGGGATAGATTTGAATGTATTTGAAACTGTGAAGCAGTCCGTCACAACAAGACAGGCTGCGGAGCATTATGGAATCCATATAGGTCGGAACGGGATGGCTTGCTGCCCGTTCCATAACGATAAAACCCCAAGCATGAAGCTGGATCGGCGTTATCACTGCTTCGGCTGCGGTGCAGATGGGGATGTGATTGATTTTGCCGCCGCCCTGTATGGGCTGGGAAAGAAAGAAGCCGCCGTACAGCTGGCACAGGACTTCGGGCTTTCCTATGAGGACTGGAAACCGCCGGGAAAGGCAAAAAAGCCCAAGCCCCGGCAGAAATCCCCGGAGGAACAGTTTCAGGAAGCAAAGAACCGCTGCTTCCGTATCCTTGCCGATTATCTCCACCTACTCCGGGAATGGAGAAAAGATTATGCCCCACACTCCCCGGAGGAAGCCTTTCATCCCCGGTTTGTGGAAGCCTTACAGAAGCAAGCCCATGTGGAATATCTGCTGGATGTGCTGCTGTTCGGGGAAACCGAGGAAAAAGCGGCTTTGATTACGGACTACGGAAAGGATGTGATACAGCTTGAACAGCGAATGGCAGAGCTTGCAGCCGCAGACGCAGCAAGAACTAAAAAACACCATAAACGCCATGCAGCCGCCCCAGAGCATTGAGGAAATCAAGGCGGGGCTGGAAACTACCGAGAAAGGCGGTGTCCGTCAGAGCATACGAAACTGCCTGACTGTATTCCAGCGTGACCCGCTGCTTTCCGGGGCTATCGCCTACAACATCCTGACCGACCGCAAAGACATCATAAAGCCCATCGGTTTCCACAGGGAAAGCACCGCCTTAAACGATACGGACATGAAGTATCTGCTTCTCTATCTGGAAGAAACCTACGGGCTTACCAATGAGAAAAAGATTGATAACGCCATCGGGATTGTGGCGAATGAAAACAAGTACCATCCCATCCGGGATTATCTCAATACCCTTGTGTGGGATGGGACAGAGCGAATCCGCTTCTGCCTGCGGCACTTTTTGGGGGCTGACGCAGACGATTACACCTATGAAGCGTTGAAGCTATTCCTGCTGGGTGCAATCTCACGAGCCTTTCAGCCCGGATGCAAGTTTGAAATCATGCTCTGTCTGGTAGGCGGTCAGGGGGCTGGCAAGTCCACCTTCTTCCGTCTGCTGGCAGTCCGGGACGAGTGGTTCTCCGATGATTTGCGGAAGTTGGACGATGACAATGTGTACCGCAAGCTGCAAGGTCACTGGATTATCGAAATGTCGGAAATGATGGCAACCGCAAACGCCAAGAGCATTGAGGAAATCAAGTCATTTTTAAGCCGGCAGAAAGAGGTTTACAAGATACCCTATGAAACCCACCCGGCAGACCGCCCCCGTCAGTGCGTGTTTGGCGGCACTTCCAATGCCCTTGACTTCCTGCCCCTTGACCGTTCCGGCAACCGCCGCTTTATCCCCGTCATGGTGTACCCGGAGCAAGCCGAGGTTCACATTTTAGAGGACGAAGCTGCTTCCAGAGCCTATATCGAGCAGATGTGGGCGGAAGCGATGGAGATTTACCGAAGCGGCAGGTTCAAGCTGGCTTTCAGCCCCGCCATGCAGCGGTATCTCAAAGAACACCAGAGGGATTTTATGCCGGAGGACACCAAAGCCGGGATGATACAGGCGTATCTTGATAAGTACACCGGGAGCATGGTCTGCTCCAAGCAGCTCTACAAGGAAGCCTTGAACCATGTCTTTGACGAGCCGAAGCAATGGGAAATCCGGGAAATCAACGAGATTATGAACCAGTGCATTTCCGGCTGGCGGTACTTCCCAAACCCAAGAATGTTTTCCGAATATGGCAGACAAAAGGGCTGGGAGCGTGAAAACCCGGCAACGGACTCCGGCAACCCGTCTGAAAAAACGATGGACGGTTTTGTGGAGGTCACAGAACAGATGGAGCTTCCATTCTGAAAATGACAGCCCGTTGCATCCCCTGTTGCTATCCCGTTGCCGAGCCGGTTGCCGGGGAAAACCCCATAACTGCGGGCTTTTCTCCCTTATAACAACCAAAACAACAGAAAAATAAAAGAAAAGTATAAATAGTAACCATCGCCAGATTGAGATTGTTTGCAAGGTCTTTTGAAGCCCGTTGCCGGACTTCGTTGCCGACACCCTCTGTCTGGCTATTTTCATGTATGGAGGATAACTGCCTATGGCAAAAAACAAAACAGAGATTCATGTTACAACGGTATTTGACGGGGAACTGGACGCAACCGATGTGTTCGTCAGCCTGATTTCCCAGAAATACGGTAAGACAAATACGAAAGAATATCTTGCTAAAAGGAAAGATATGAGCTATAATGAAGATGAGGTTCAAAAGAGCCAGATACCGTCTGGATTGTGTGGGTAAATGGCTATGATGAACGAAATGGAATACAGAACAATCGGTTCGGCACTTGCCGGAGGGTATCGTGCAGCGGTCTATTGCAGGCTGTCAAAGGACGATGACCTGCAAGGCGAAAGTGCCAGTATCGCAAACCAGCGTGATATGCTGGAAAAATACTGCGAAAAGCAGGGATGGGAGGTTGTGGCAGTCTATCAGGACGATGGCTTCACAGGTCTTAATATGGAGCGTCCTGATTTACAGAGAATGTTGAGAGCCATTGAGCGCAGGCAAATCAACCTTGTCATCACGAAAGACCTCAGCCGACTGGGGCGTAACTATCTGCAAACCGGGCATTTGATTGAGGACTTTTTCCCAAGAAACGGTGTCCGCTATATCGCCATGAATGACGGAATCGACACCCTGCGGGATAACAACGACATTGCCCCGTTCAAAAATATCCTGAACGAGATGTACAGCAAGGATATTTCCAAGAAAGTCCATTCCTCTTATCTTCTGAAAGCGCAGAAAGGACAGTTTACCGGGTGTCTTGCCCCGTTTGGATATCGGAAAGACCCGGAGGACAAAAACCATCTGCTCATTGACGAGGAAACCGCCCCGATTGTGCGGCTGATTTTCGGATATGCCCTGAACGGTCATGGTCCGAACTATATCCGCAGACGGCTGGAGGAAGAAAAAATCCCCTGCCCCACATGGTGGAACCGGGAACGGGGGCTTCGCAATACCCGCACCAAATGGGAAAAGAAAGACCCGGAAAACGGGCGGTATATGTGGGACTTCTCCGTTATCAAAGACCTTTTGATGAATCCCGTCTACACCGGGGCGATTGCTTCCCAGAAAAAGGACTACCGTTTCAAAATCGGCACGATTGGGGAAAAGAAGCCGGAGGACTGGATTGTGGTGGAGGGGCAGCATGAACCGCTGATTGATCGCATGAGCTTTGACATTGTGCAGAACAAGCTGAAATCCCGCCAGCGTCCGGGGCAGACTAATGAAATCAGCCTGTTTGCCGGACTGTTAAAATGCGGCGAGTGTGGGAAGTCGCTGACAGTACGCTACACAAACGCAAAACATCCCCAGCAGATTTATTCCTGCAAGACCTACAATGCCTTTGGAAAGAACCACTGCACCCAGCACCGGATTGACTATGACACCCTTTACAGCCATGTGCTGCGGAAAATCCGGGAATGTGCCAGAGCTGCCCTGATGGACGGGGAAGCGGTTGCTGACCGCCTGACCAATACCTGTGAAGCCGAGCAGCGGGAACAGCGGGAAGCAATGGAACGCTCCCTTACAAGGGACGAGGAACGGATTGAGGTTCTGGACAAAATGGTCATGCGGCTTTATGAGGATATGATTGCAGGGCGTATCAGTGAGCAGAATTTCAACACCATGCTGGAAAAGACACAGACCGAGCAGACGGAGCTTAAAGCAAAAGTGTCCGAGGGCAGAAAGCGGCTGTCCGATGAAGTCCAGCTTGCCAATGACGCAAAACAATGGGTGGAAGCCATTCAGGAATACGCCAATATCACAGAGCTGGACGTAGCCACCCTCAACCGCTTAATCAAAGAAATCGTCGTGCATGAGCGCATTGACGAAGATAAAACAAGACACATTTCTATCGAAATTCATTTTAATCTCAAACCCATCCCAGAGGTGGAACAGGTCACTGCCTGACCTGTCCCGCCGGGACGGTTCTCTTAACAACACCATATAGATTTTTTGTACGCCGCCGCCCGCCATCGAGCAGAGTTTTACACCTAATTGGGGATAAAACAGCTTATGGCCGGCGCTGGTGTAGCCGTAGTCGGCATGGTCCTTGTACCTCTGCTCTCCGGGCTTTTCTCTGTCTAAGCGTCCCTGCATGAAATCCTTGCCGCTCCCGCTGCTTTGCGGGAGCGGCGGAAAGGAGGTTGACACCGTATGGATTTCTTACTTGAAGCCCTGACAAATTGGCTGAAAGAAATGCTGGTGGGCGGTATTATGAGCAACCTTTCGGGGATGTTTGACAGCGTAAACCAACAGGTCGCGGATATATCCGTACAGGTAGGCCAGACACCACAGGGATGGAATGGCAGTATTTTCAGTATGATTGAGAATCTGTCCAACTCCATCATGGTGCCGATTGCAGGCGTGATCCTGGCTATTGTGATGACCGTAGACCTGATCCAGATGATCGCAGACAAAAACAACCTGCACGATGTGGACACCTGGATGATCTTCAAGTGGGTGTTCAAGAGCGCCGCCGCTATTTTGATTGTCACTAACACTTGGAATATCGTGATGGGCGTCTTTGATATGGCCCAGAGCGTGGTGGCGCAGGCGGCAGGGATCATCGGTTCAGATGCGTCCATTGACATTTCCTCAGTTATGACCGATCTGGAACCAAGGCTGATGGAAATGGATCTGGGGCCGCTGTTCGGGCTTTGGTTCCAATCCCTCTTTATCGGCATTACCATGTGGGCGCTGTATATCTGTATCTTTATCGTCATTTATGGCCGTATGATCGAGATTTACCTTGTGACTTCGGTGGCTCCCGTTCCAATGGCTGCCATGATGGGCAAGGAATGGGGCGGTATGGGACAGAACTACCTCCGTTCCCTGCTGGCGCTGGGCTTTCAGGCGTTTCTCATCATCGTCTGCGTGGCAATTTATGCTGTGCTGGTGCAGAACATCGCTTTGGAAGATGACATCATCATGGCGATCTGGAGCTGCGTGGGTTACACCGTACTGCTGTGCTTTACGCTATTCAAAACCGGCAGCCTCGCAAAATCAGTCTTTCAGGCGCATTAAAACGGAAGGAGGTTTCCACATTGGCTTATGTACCCGTACCCAAAGATTTAACCAAAGTCAAAACCAAGGTCATGTTCAATCTGACCCGAAGGCAGCTGGTCTGCTTTACCACAGGGGCGCTTGTAGGCATACCGCTGTTCTTTTTGCTCCGTGAGCCTGCGGGAAACAGCATGGCCGCCATGTGTATGATGCTGGTCATGATGCCCTTCTTCCTGCTGGCAATGTATGAAAAGCATGGACAGCCCCTGGAAAAGATCGTCGGCAACATCCTAAAAGTGGCTGTGATCCGTCCCAAGCAGCGTCCCTACCAGACCAATAACTTTTATGCCGTATTAAAGCGGCAGGAAATGCTCGATAAGGAGGTGTATGACATTGTTCACCGCAATCAAAAACTGGCTGTATCGTCTGTTCGGCAAAACCGAGGAAAAAACTGTGCAGCCGGTAAAGACAAAGAAAAAGCTGTCCCGCGCCGATAAAAAGCAGATCGAAGCGGCCATTGCCCGCGCCAACCGCACGGACAAAAAAGGAAAATCGGCACAGGACAGTATCCCCTATGAACGGATGTGGCCGGATGGGATCTGCCGCGTATCGGACAGCCACTACACAAAGATCATTCAGTTTCAGGACATCAACTATCAGCTCTCCCAAAATGAAGATAAGACCGCGATCTTTGAGGGCTGGTGTGATTTCCTCAATTATTTCGACAGCTCGATTCACTTCCAGTTGTCTTTTCTGAACCTTGCGGCATCGGAGGAGACCTTTGCCAACTCTATTTCCATCCCACCCCAGGGGGATGCCTTTGACAGTATCCGTGAGGAATACACCACGATGCTGCAAAATCAGCTGGCCAGAGGCAACAACGGTCTCATCAAGACCAAATACCTGACCTTTGGTATCGACGCTGACAGCATCAAAGTTGCCAAGCCCCGTCTGGAGCGTATTGAGACCGATATACTCAATAACTTCAAGCGTCTTGGCGTAGCCGCCAGAACACTGGACGGTAAGGAAAGGCTTTCCCAGCTTCATGCGGTATTCCACATGGACGAACAGCTCCCATTTCAGTTTGAATGGGACTGGCTGGCTCCTTCCGGTTTGTCTACGAAAGATTTTATTGCACCAAGCTCCTTTGAGTTCCGCACCGGCAAGCAGTTCCGTATGGGCAAGAAATACGGGACTGTTTCTTTTTTGCAGATTTTAGCCCCAGAGCTGAATGACCGTCTGCTGGCTGATTTTCTGGATATGGAAAGCTCGCTCATTGTGAGTATTCACATTCAGTCGGTGGATCAGGTGAAAGCCATTAAGACGGTAAAGCGCAAGATTACCGACCTGGACCGCAGTAAGATCGAGGAACAGAAAAAAGCAGTTCGCGCAGGATACGACATGGACATCATTCCCTCTGACCTTGCCACCTACGGCAGTGAAGCGAAAAAGCTGTTGCAGGATTTGCAGAGCCGAAACGAGAGAATGTTCCTTGTCTCCTTTTTGGTGCTGAACACAGCGGACAATCCCCGTCAGCTTGGCAACAACATCTTTCAGGCAGGCTCTATTGCCCAGAAGTATAACTGTCAGCTGACCAGACTGGACTTTCAGCAGGAAGAAGGGCTGATGAGCTGTCTGCCTCTGGGACTCAATCAGATCGAGATCCAGCGAGGGCTGACCACCAGTTCTACGGCTATCTTTGTACCGTTCACCACACAGGAACTGTTTCAGAACGGCAAAGAAGCCCTGTACTACGGCATCAACGCTCTGTCCAACAACCTCATCATGGTGGACCGAAAGTTGCTGAAAAACCCCAACGGCTTGATACTTGGGACACCTGGAAGTGGCAAGTCCTTTAGCGCAAAACGAGAAATCGCCAACTGCTTTTTGCTTACCAATGATGATGTTATCATCTGTGACCCGGAAGCTGAGTACGCACCTCTTGTTGAGCGTCTGCATGGGCAGGTCATCAAGATCTCGCCTACCTCAACCAACTACATCAATCCGATGGACCTGAACCTGGACTACTCGGATGATGAAAGCCCGCTGTCCCTCAAGTCTGACTTTATCCTCAGCTTGTGTGAGCTGATCGTGGGCGGTAAGGACGGATTGCAGCCGGTGCAGAAAACCATCATCGACCGTTGTGTGCGTCTGGTCTATCAGACCTACCTCAACGACCCACGCCCGGAGAATATGCCGATTCTGGAGGATCTATATAACCTGCTCCGTTCACAGGAAGAAAAGGAAGCCCAGTATATCGCCACGGCCCTTGAAATCTATGTAACCGGCTCCCTCAATGTGTTCAACCACCAGAGCAATGTGGACATCAATAACCGCATTGTCTGCTATGACATCAAGGAACTGGGCAAGCAGCTCAAGAAAATCGGTATGCTGGTGGTCCAGGATCAGGTGTGGAACCGCGTTACCATCAACCGTGCCGCTCACAAGTCCACCCGCTACTACATCGACGAGATGCACCTGCTTCTGAAAGAGGAACAGACCGCCGCTTATACGGTGGAAATCTGGAAGCGATTCCGTAAGTGGGGCGGCATTCCCACAGGTATCACCCAGAATGTCAAAGACCTGCTTTCCAGCCGTGAGGTGGAGAACATCTTTGAAAACTCCGACTTCGTGTATATGCTCAACCAGGCAGGCGGAGACCGACAGATTCTCGCCAAGCAGCTGGGCATCTCCACGCACCAGCTGAGCTATGTGACCCACTCCGGTGAGGGCGAGGGTCTGCTGTTCTATGGCTCCACGATCCTGCCTTTCGTGGATCACTTCCCGAAGAATACCGAGCTTTACCGCATTATGACCACCAAACCCCAGGAACTGAAAAAGAAGGAGGATGAATGATGATGAACCCCAACATTTTGAATCAAAACCCGCTGATGTTTTTTGACAGGGCGGTAAATGCCCAGCGCAGCCAGCTGCTTACGGTCATGGCTGATGCGGTAAGTGAGTGCCGCACGGCGGCAGATCAGGCAGCTGAACTGAATGAGACCGGTCAGGTGGGGCTTCTCCGTCTGGCAGAAGTCTGGAGCGCCATCCGTGCCAAGGAAGGCATGGGCGGTCTGGTTCTGGAAGGAACCGAAGCAAAGATCCTGTCTGATGTGGTGGCACAGTTTTATGCCTACCTGTCCGGCTGTATGTTCAACGATCCTGTGGGGATGGCCATTTATGCAGAGCTGCACTACATGATGTCCTCCCTCATGCTGGGAGAATGGTTTGAATAAAGAGCCGCGCCTGCGCTTTACCGATGAGGAACGGGCTGACCCTGCGCTGGAAAAGCCGATCCGCAAAGCGGAGAAAGCTGCGGCCAGAGCAGATAAGGCGCAGGCCAATATTCCAAAGAAAAAGGTCAGGCAGACAGTTATTGACCCGGATACCGGAAAAAAGACCTCGAAGCTGACCTTTGAGGACAAGAAAAAGCCACCCTCCAAACTTTCTCAGAGAGTGAAGGAAGCACCCGTCCATCTGGTCGCGGGCAAGCTCCACAAAGAAATCCGGGAAACAGAACAGGACAATGTGGGCGTGGAAAGCGCCCACAAGTCCGAGGAGGCGGTGGAGACCGGCGCTTATCTGGTGCGGGAGGGCTACCGCAGCCACAAGCTGAAGCCGTACCGCAAAGCAGCCCAGGCAGAGCGTCAACTGGAAAAGGCAAATGTAAATGTCCTGTACCAGAAATCTTTGCAGGAAAATCCCCAGTTTTCCAGCAATCCTCTTTCCCGTTGGCAGCAAAAGCAGGCCATCAAAAAGCAGTATGCCGCCGCCAAGCGCACCGGTCAGACTGCCGGAAATACCGCCCAGGCTGCGTCCAAAACAGGAAAGGCCGCAAGGACGGTAAAAGAAAAGGCACAGCAGGCAGGGGCATTCGTCATGCGCCACAAAAAGGGCTTCCTGATCGCAGGGGTTTTATTCCTCATCGCCTGTATGCTGATGAATACCATGTCCTCTTGTTCCATGATGGCGCAGAGCATTGGTTCCGTTCTCTCCGGCACCACCTATCCGTCGGATGACCCGGAAATGCTGGCGGTGGAGGCGGATTATGCAGCCAGAGAAGCCCAGTTGCAGGAGGAAATCGACAACATCGAAAGCAGCCACCCAGGGTATGACGAGTATCGTTATGACCTTGGCATGATCGGCCATGACCCCCATGAGCTGGCGGCCTTTCTCTCTGCTGTCTTGCAGGGCTACACCAGGCAAAGCGCCCAGGCAGAGCTGGCGCGTGTGTTTGCAGCACAGTATCAGCTGACGCTTACCGAGGAAGTGGAGATCCGCTATCGCACGGAGACCTCCACCGACCCGGAGACCGGCGAGACCACCTCAGAAGAAGTCCCCTATGAGTATTACATTCTGAATGTGAAACTCACCAGCAAGCCCATTTCCGCTGTGGCGTCGGAGCTATTGACCCCGGAGCAGATGGAAATGTATCAGGTCTATCGACAGACCATGGGCAATAAGCCGCTGTTGTTTGGCGGCGGTTCCCCTGATACCAGCGGCTCGGAAGATTTGTCCGGTGTGCAGTTCATTAACGGCACCCGCCCCGGCAATCCGCAGCTGGTGGAACTGGCGAAAAGTCAGGTGGGAAATGTGGGCGGTTATCCCTACTGGAGCTGGTATGGCTTTGACAGCCGCGTGGAATGGTGCGCCTGCTTCGTATCCTGGTGCTATAACCAGGCAGGAAAAAGTGAGCCGCGCTTTGCAGGCTGTGAGTGGCAGGGCGTTCCGTGGTTCCAGTCTCATGGACAGTGGGGCGCACGGGGGTATGAGAATATTGCCCCCGGCGATGCCATTTTCTTCGATTGGGACTTGGACGGCAGCGCCGACCATGTGGGCATCGTTGTCGGCACCGATGGCAGCCGTGTTTATACCGTGGAGGGAAATTCCGGCGATGCCTGCAAGATCAAGAGTTATGACTTGAATTATCAGAGTATCAAGGGCTACGGTCTGATGAACTGGTAACAGAGATTTTTAGAAGGAGTGATAGACGATGGCAAAGAACAAAATTGAACGCATTGACCAGGAGATTACAAAGGTCCGCGAGAAAATCGCAGAGTATCAGGAAAAGCTCAAGGCGCTGGAGGCACAGAAAACCGAGGCGGAAAATCTGGAGATCGTCCAGATGGTGCGCGCCCTGCGTATGACCCCTGCTCAGCTGAGCGCTATGCTGTCCGGCGGCACAGTTCCCGACAGTATGGTGGATGCCAAAAACGAACAGGAGGAAAACAGCTATGAGGAATAAACGATTGCTCCGAACACTTTCCGCCCTTTGCCTGACGCTGGTTTTGGCATCGGGCTTTACCGTCCCCGCTTTTGCCCAGGGCGCAGCGCCGCCCCCGGCAGAGGATACCACCAATGACAGCAATGTGGTGGTGGAAGAAACGGAAAAAGCGCCTCCGCTGACCCCAGAAGGCAACGCGGCGCTGGTGGATGATTTTGGTGGCAACAAGCAGCTCATTACCGTTACCACCAAGGCGGGCAACTACTTTTATATCCTGATCGACAGGGCCAACGAGGATAAAAAGACCGCTGTTCACTTTCTGAACCAGGTGGATGAAGCGGACCTGATGGCACTAATGGAAGATGGCAAAGCCAAAGAGGAGCCGCCTGCGGTGTGCAGCTGCACGAAGAAATGTGAAGCAGGGGCAGTCAATACGGCCTGTCCGGTCTGTGTAACTGATAAGAGTAAATGTACGGGAAAAGCACCGGACCCCCCGACAGAAACGACGGAACCGGAAAAAGAGAAGCCTGCCGGACTGAACCCGGCTGCGCTGATCCTTCTGCTGGCTCTGCTGGGCGGCGGTGGCGTATTTGCCTACTTGAAGCTCATTAAGAACAAGCCTAAGACCAAGGGCAATGACAGTCTGGACGATTATGATTATGGCGAGGAAGATTCCGAGGAATGGGAAACCGAAGATGAGGAGTCGGGCGAGCCGGACGCTGACGGGGGCAGCGCAGAAGAAGATGACGAGGACAGCGTGAAATGACCCGTTTCACAGACAGTCCCTATGAACGCATGATGACACGCAGACCGGAGGGCGGGAAGGAAACTTCCCGTCCTCCCTCTTTACCCCAAAGCCACCCCTGTTATGGCTGCGGGAATTATGGAAGTCCCTGCGTAGGCGTTTGCCACCGTGAGATGGAACGCTGGCTTAAAGAAAGGAAACGAAAAAAATGAGTGTTCTGATTATATTTATCAAGCTGATTGCTGTTTTTGACCTGCTGGTAATTGCTGTGTATTTTGGCGGCGACATTCTTTCTACCATGTTAAACAAACTCCGGAGAAAACCGAAACAGGAAGATTCCTTTGATTTCTCTCTGGATGCCGCAACGGTTCCCTTGTCCGTAGATTCCATCCGTCAGCTTTATTCAGGAGACGCGGCGGATTTTGTGGAAGAAAAGATCCTGCCAAATGCGGAGAAAACGATGGCTGTTTTGACGGATCAGGAACAGACAGCAGCCCGTCTGCTCCTATCTGCCCTGATCGGTTTTCTTGCAGCAGAAGCTCCTATGGATGAACAGAGCTTTCCTATGGTAATGGAACTTCTGAACTGCATGGAAGGGGAAAAAGAAGATGGTTGTCAGGACGCAGTAGATATTTTGCTTGAAGATACCGTCCGCAATACCCACCGCCATGAAGAATATTACAGCAATTATCAACGCTACCAGCTGATGCAGGTGGATAAAACCCGTGTCATTTTGGCTTGCCGCATCATCATCAATGACCTGCTGGGGAAACTGTACCGCTATGACTACCGGTTCGGCTATGACCTGCTGCTGGATGAGGAAAACAGCATTGAGAAAAAACTGCACACGACTGTGCGGGAAGAATGGGAGGATGAAGATGATGGGATATAAACTGGTAATCGCTGAAAAGCCGTCCGTTGCCCAAAGTCTGGCCGCCGTGATCGGCGCGACTGTCCGCAAGGACGGCTATCTGGAGGGCAACGGCTGGCGTGTCAGCTGGTGCGTGGGCCATCTGGCTGGTCTTGCGGATGCAGACAGTTATGACCCTAAGTACGCCAAGTGGCGATATGATGACCTGCCTATCCTGCCGGAGCATTGGCAGATGGTGGTGGGAAAGGATAAGAAAAAGCAGTTTGATATTCTCAAAAAGCTGATGAATGCCCCGGATGTGACGGAGGTGGTAAATGCCTGCGATGCCGGACGCGAGGGCGAACTGATCTTCCGCAGCGTCTATGAGCTGGCAGGCTGCCAAAAGCCGATGAAAAGGCTCTGGATTTCTTCGATGGAGGACTCCGCCATAAGGGAGGGCTTTGCAAACCTGCGCCCCGGTGCGGACTATGACGGACTTCGGGATGCTGCCCTCTGCCGTGCCAAGGCCGACTGGCTGGTGGGGATCAATGCCACAAGGCTTTTTTCCGTGCTGTATCACCGCACACTCAACATCGGGCGCGTTATGTCCCCAACGCTGGCACTCATTGTCCAGCGAGAAGCTGAGATCGACACCTTTAAGCCGGTTCCCTTTTATACCGTGGCGCTGGAGCTGGCCAGTCTTACCGTATCCGGGGAGCGCATGGCGGATAAGACCGCTGCCGAGCAGCTGAAAGAAGCCTGTCAGGGTGCAGCTGTCACAATCAAAAAGGTGGAGTGCAAGGAAAAGTCCGAAAAGCCACCTGCCCTCTATGACCTGACTACTCTGCAAAGAGATGCCAACCGCCTGCTTGGATTTACAGCCCAGCAGACCCTGGACTATCTGCAAAGCCTGTATGAAAAGAAGCTCTGCACCTATCCCCGTACCGACAGCCGCTATCTGACCGGCGATATGGCAGACAGCCTACCGGTGCTGGTCAATCTGGTTGCTAACGCCATGCCGTTTCGCAAAGGGATCGCCATTACCTGTGATTCGCAGACGGTCATCAACGATAAGAAAGTAACCGACCACCACGCAGTAATCCCTACCAGAAATCTCAAGGATGCAGACCTTTCTGCCCTTCCTGCGGGAGAAAAAGCGGTGCTGGAGCTGGTGGCCCTGCGTCTGCTGTGCGCCGTAGCCCAGCCCCATATCTATTCGGAAACCGTTGTGATTGCAGCGTGTGCTGGTGGGGAATTTACCGCCAAAGGAAAAACGGTGAAGCACCCCGGATGGAAAGCACTGGAGGACGCTTACCGTGCCAAAATGAAGGATGCAGAGCCGAAAAAAGAGGGCGCAGAGAAAGCCCTGCCGGAGCTGACTGAAGGACAGACCCTTTCGGTTGCTGCTGCAATCATCAAAGAAGGCAAAAGCAGTCCGCCTCAGCACTTTACGGAGGACACCCTATTGTCCGCGATGGAGACTGCCGGAAAAGAGGATATGCCGGAGGACGCTGAGCGAAAAGGTCTGGGTACACCGGCCACCCGTGCCGGTATTTTGGAAAAGCTGGTATCTGCCGGTTTTCTGGAACGAAAAAAGAGCAGGAAAACGGTGCAGCTTCTCCCTTCCCACGATGCAGTTTCCCTTATCACGGTCCTGCCGGAACAGCTGCAATCGCCGCTTTTGACTGCTGAGTGGGAGTACCGCCTGGGCGAGATTGAGCGCGGGCAGCTTGCCCCGGAGGAGTTTTTGGACGGGATCAGCGCCATGCTGAAAGACCTGGTAGGGACTTATCAGGTCATCAAGGGAACCGAGTACCTGTTCACTCCGCCCCGTGAGGTGGTAGGCAAATGCCCTCGCTGCGGCGGTGAAGTTGCAGAACTGCAAAAAGGCTTCTTCTGTCAGAATGATTCTTGCAAATTTGCAATCTGGAAAAATAACAAATGGTGGGCTGCCAAGAAAAAACAGCCGACCAAGGCTGTGGTGTCTGCGCTGCTGAAAGATGGCCGTGTCCGTGTGACGGGACTATATTCGGAGAAAATCGGCAAGACCTACGATGCCACTGTGGTTTTGGAGGATGATGGACAGTACGCCAACTTCAAGCTGGAGTTTGACCAGCGGAAAGGAGGCAGCCGATGAAGCTCTCTTTAGTGGAACGGGAAACCATTCTCCTCTATAACCAGGCAGAACCAATGGCTGAGGTCTACACCCACGATCCCCGTCTGATGGAGAAGCTGGAACTGCTGGCAAAAAAGCACCCCGACCAGATCACCCGAAAGGACGCCCATAACTTTACCGTCCCCAAGCGGTGTGTATCAGTCAGGGAGCCATACAGTGCAGAACGCCGCAAAGCTGCCAGTGAGCGTGCGAAAGCTGCCGGATACCAGCCCCCTGTGAGAAAGTCCAGCAGTTAAAGGTACATGGCAGAGAATGTATTTGAAGCAGTCAAGCAGTCGGTCAGCACCAGAGAAGCGGCAGCGTTTTATGGGATCGAGGTCAAACGAAACGGTATGGCCTGCTGTCCCTTTCACGATGATAAGAACCCCAGCATGAAGGTAGACCAGCGGTTCCACTGCTTTGGCTGCGGTGCAGATGGGGATGTGATCGACCTGACCGCCCAGCTCTACAACCTTTCCCCAAAAGAAGCGGCGGAGAAACTGGCACAGGACTTTGGCCTGATCTATGACAGTCAGGCCCCTCCCCGCAGGAAATATGTCCGGCAGAAAACCGAGGCACAAAAGTTTCGGGAGGACCGGCAGCGGTGTTATCGCGTACTGTCCGATTACTACTATCTGCTGAAAAAATGGGAGGCCGACAATTCTCCCCGGACACCAGAGGAGGAACCGCACCCCTGTTTTGTGGAAGCGATTCAGAAGAAAACCTATGTAGAGTACCTGCTGGACCTTTTTCTTTATGAAAGTGAAGAAGAACAAAAGGCATGGATTGCAGAACACACAGCAGAAATCACATACTTGGAAAGGAGATTGAAAATCATGGCTGAGAATAAACCCACCAACCGAGAGCGGCTAAGGGAAATCACAGACGGCATCGAGCAGGGCATCAAGGAACTGTTCGAGAGTGAAAAGTATATGCGCTATCTGTCCGTCATGTCCCGCTTCCACCGCTATTCGGTAAACAATACCATGCTCATCTATATGCAGAAGCCGGACGCCACTTTGGTAGCCGGATACAATAAGTGGAAAGACCAGTTTGAGCGTCATGTAAAAAAGGGCGAGCATGGCATTACCATCATCGCCCCCACACCGTACAAGAAGAAAATCGAGGAGCAGAAACTGGACCCGGATACCAAGGCTCCGATTTTGGATAAAGACGGAAAGATCGTTACAGAGGAAAAAGAAATCGAAATCCCCATGTTCCGCCCTGTCAAGGTCTTTGATGTGAGCCAGACTGACGGGAAACCTTTGCCGGAGCTTGCTTCCTCCCTTTCCGGAAATGTGCCCAATTATGAGGCATTCATAGAGGCTCTGCGCCGCAGTGCGCCGGTGCCGATCACTTTTGAAGCAATGGCCGCCGATACGGACGGCTATTTTTCTGCCGATCATCAGAAAATCGCCATTCGTCAGGGCATGAGTGAGGTGCAGACGGTTTCGGCCACAGTCCACGAGATTGCCCATAGCAAGCTCCACAATCAGAAAAAGATTCAGATTGCCAATGACGAGAAGTATCAGGAGATTGAGCTGTTTGATAAACCCGGTCTGTTTTCCAATGGGCGGATTGCCCGTGATACTCTGCCGGAGGGCGTTTACTGCTACGACCTGCGCGGTTCTGACTATGACCCCGGCGATCCGATTTATGTGGAGGACCGAGTTGGTGTAAATCATGCAGGCTCTGTGATTCTGGCAGAACCCTTAGACCTTTCAAAAGAAGGGTATCTTCGGTTGACCGAGGAAGAAGGGCTGAATTTTGTTGGCGGCTTTTCTACCCTCGCCCAGTTTTTGCAAGAACAGAGGAAAGACCGCCACACGGAGGAAGTGGAGGCTGAAAGCATCTCCTATGCAGTCTGCAAGTATTTTGGCATCGAGACCGGAGAAAACAGCTTCGGCTATATTGCCAGCTGGAGTCAGGGCAAGGAACTGAAAGAACTGAGAGCCAGTTTGGAGACCATCAATAAGACCTCCGGCACTTTGATCTCTGACATTGAGCGCCACTATAAGGAAATCTGCAAAGAGCGTGGGATTGATTTGCACCCCAAAGAAGAAATGACCACTGCCACCTCGGAAATACAAAAAGAGTCCGAAACCTTTCGATATTACATCACAAAGGCGGCGGCTGATGCGGGTGTTTATCCCTTCCAAGAGGGCTGCAAGGTACATTTCACATCAACACTGGAAAACTACGAGGATGGAAAGGTACAGGCATTTGGTTATGTGGAATACCTGGAAAAACTCTCACCGGAAGAAATTCAGGAGTATGACCTTACCCCTGCCGGAGAAGCGGTAAGTAAGGAAGAAACCATTTGTTATTATGCAGCAGAGTGTATGGAGTTTCCAAACCTCGGAGAATACCACGATAACCTGTCTTTGGAGGAAGCAATTCGCATTTATCAGGAGATTCCGGCAGAGCGAATGAACGGGATCAAGGGCATTGGCTTTGAGCTGAAAGACGGAAGCGACTATGAAGGACCTTTTCCGATTTTGACCGGGCAGACCATTGACCTGGATACCATCCAGGCAATCGACTATTACCGTGACAATCCGCTGGTACAGAAAGCGGTAAAGGAACTGGCTGCGGCCATGCCAGAAATGGAGGTGCTGGGGGCGGACGCCAATCAGCAGGAGGCTTTGTTTCTGATCAACGATGCCACCTATCTTCATATCCAGCCCTGTGACAGCGGATGGGACTACACCCTTTACGATGCTGCGTCCATGAAAGAGATGGATGGCGGTCAGCTGGATATGCCGGAGCTTTCCCGCATGAAGGCAGTTCTCCAGATTTGTGATGACAACGATTTGGGCAAAGACTCGGTAAAATACGCACCGTTGTCCATCATTGAGACCTTGCAGGAAGCTGCCTATCAGCAGATGCAGGCAGAGGCCAGTCAGATGGCTACTTCTTCCCAGCTGCCGGAAGCACAGGAGCAGGCACTGGATGAATACCCCATGCCCGATGAGCAGGTCTCCACACCGGATATGCAGGAATACGGATACTCCTATGATGGGATGCTCCCTGTTACCAGAGAACGGGCGCTGGAACTGGATGCCGCCGGTTTGACTGTCTATGTGCTGCATAAGGACAATACGGAGAGCATGGTGTTTGACACACAGGAGATCATGGAGCATGGCGGTCTTTGCGGTGTGGACCGTGAGGAATGGGAGAAAAGCCCTCAGTTCCATGAAAAGGTCATGGAGCGTCAGGAACATCAGCAGGAACGAGAACAGGCATTTCTCTCCCAGAATAGAGATTGCTTTGCCATCTATCAGGTAAAGCATACCGATGAATTGCGTGACATTCGCTATGAAGGGATGGACTGGCTCCGATCCATCGGGCAGGCAGTAAAGCGTGAAAACTATGATCTGGTCTATACTGCGCCGTTGGAATCCTGCAATTCTCCGCAGGCTGCTGTTGAACAGCTTTATAATCAGTTCAACAACAATCATCCGGCAGACTACCACCATCCTTCTATGAGCGTCAGCGACATCGTTGCGATCAGGCAGGACGGTAAGGTATCCTGTCATTACTGTGACAGCGTTGGTTTTACCCAGATCCCTGGATTCTTGCCGCAAAATCCTCTGAAAAATGTGGAGATGACCGTGGAGGACGATTACGGCATGATCGACGGTATCATCAACAATGGCGCAAAAGAGCCTACGGTGGCAGAGTTGGAACAGCAGGCCCGAAGCGGTCAGCCCATTTCCCTGATGGACTTGGCTGACGCCGTTCATCGGGAGGAACGGGAAAAGAAAAAATCCGTTGTGGATCAGCTGAAAAGCCAGCCCAAAGCAGAACACAAAAAGACAGCACCCAAAAAGACAGCACCCAAAAAGAGTGCGGAAAGGGAGATTTGATTATGGGAAACTTTACTTTTGAGGAAATGAACCTGATGTGCATTTACAATACCGGCAGCCGCACCGGATTGATCGACAGCCTGCGTGAGATGCGCGGCGAGCTATCACCGGAGGAAACGGAACTGAGGGAGCTAACCGACAGCGCCCTTACGAAGCTTTGTGCGATGACCGATGAGGACTTTGCCCAGCTGGAGCTGTACCCGGATTTTGACCAATAAGCCTAAAGCTGTTCTTTGTAGGGGTCAGAAAGCTATTTATTCTACTATTTTTTCAAGTAGAGTTTTACCAAAAAAGGATGTAGCTCCTTGACAAGATGATGTATAATGTACTTATGTAAATTAGAAAGCACCAAGGAGTTTTAGAAATATGAAAAAGCTAATAGAAGTATCATTAAAATCTATCATTTTCTTTGTTGGATGGGCAATTTGCGCATCAGTTATACCGATTCCTGATATTGACAATGCAGCGTTGTGGAGGTTTTTTGCAGAACTAATACCGTTTTTAGCGATTGTTGTTATGACCGTCATTTTTTGGTTTGTAGATCATAAAAAAACCAAGTTACATCTCACACAACGCCCCGTCTATAATAGTACATTAGGAGGGATAGTGGGACTAAGCTGGTTAGGTATATCTGTTGGTATTTTGCTTTTTACCGGGTCTGCGCGGATAGAAGATACTAATCATATTTCTATGCTTTGGCTCTGGATACTATCAGCCTTTATCAACACAATTATGCAGGAAATGTTGGTTCGTGGTTATCTATATCAGATGATAAAGAGAAACTACAATGTAGTTGCGGCAACTATTGTGTCTACCATGCTGTTTACTTTTGCACATGGAGGTGCTTTTGAAGCGGGAATTCTCCCTGTTTTGAATGTTTTGACAATGAGTTTGTTTATGACAGCGGTTTTGGAATATACAAATTCTTTGATTGCCCCTATAATCATTCATTTTCTCTGGAATAGTGTAGGAGCGATTATTTTGGGAGGAGTATCACTTGCAGAGGACTATCCGCATTTGTTTAATATGACATTCGGTGGCAATCAACTGCTATCTGGTGGAATTTATAAAATTGAAGGCAGTGTTGTAGTATTTGTTTTGAATGTGCTTATGATAATTGGATTTATTGTGGCAAAGAAAAAGAAGAATATTGCATAAGAAGCCATAAAGCAACAAGCAGGAAATCTTTTAGGTTTCCTGCTTTTCTTTTACCCAAAAACCGAAAGGAGGACAGAACACTATGCCAACCAAAGCTGAACGATATGCACAGATGGCGGACAAGGTGGCAACACAGCTCACGGGGAGCTGGCAGGAATGGGCAGGGTTTCTCACCACTGCTTCCCGCCTTTACAAATACCCGTTCCATGAACAGCTGATGATCTACGCCCAGCGACCGGACGCCACCGCCTGTGCAGAGTACGACCTGTGGAATGAAAAGATGGGCCGATATGTAAGGCGCGGTTCCAAGGGGATCGCTCTAGTGGACGATTCCGGGGACAGACCACGACTGCGCTATGTCTTTGACATTTCCGACACCGGAACCCGTGAACATTCCCGCACTCCCTGGCTATGGCAGCTGGAGGAGCGCCATCTGGATTCGGTGCAGGCCATGCTGGAGCGCACCTACGATGTCTATGGTGATGACCTTGCCGGACAGCTCACCGAGGTAGCCGGAAAACTGGCTGAGGAATACTGGACGGAGCATCAGCAGGACTTCTTCTATATCGTTGACGGTTCCTTTTTGGAGGAATATGATGAGTATAACATCGGAGTGCAGTTTAAGGCAGCCGCCACCGTCAGCATCACTTACGCTTTGATGTCCCGCTGCGGACTGGAGCCGGAACGCTACTTCGACCACGAAGATTTCATGGCGATCTTTGATTTCAACACCCCGTCCACCATCGGGGCGCTGGGAACAGCGGTCAGCCAGATTAACCAGCAGGTGCTGCGGCAGATCGGCGTCACCGTCCGAAATGCAGAGCGCGAAGCCACCCAAGAAGAAAGGAGCAAGCAAGATGAACAATCCCATGACCTACATCCAGAACGGAGACTATCTGATTCCCGACCTGAAGCTGAGCCAGCAGCCGGAGAAACCCCTGGGCAAGTACGGCAGGATGAGGAAAACCTATCTGAAGGAACACCGTCCCATCCTCTACAACCAGATGCTGCTGAGCGAGAAGCTGTACCCGCACCTTCTGGAGATCGACGAGACCGCCCAGAACAGACTGGAGCAGATGATGCCCCAGCTGGCGAAGGAAGCGGGAGCCACCGAGGAACTGAAAGCCAGCGATCCCATGAAGTGGGTGGGGCTGATGAACACCTGCAAAGCCCAGGCAGAGGAGATCCTGATGGCGGAGCTTATCAACAGCTGACCCTAAACCTGTTCCTCTCCGAAGCGGAACAGATCCAATCCATAGATGAAGCAGAGAATGTAGCGCATACATCCTCTGCTTTTTCTTTTGCCCAAAATGACATCGACCATGTGCTGCGTTTGGGCGGCAATACAGACCGCCAGAGGGAGCGTGTGGTTGCAGCCTTTGAAAAACAGAAAACCACCGCTGAGATTGCCGAGATACTGAAAACGCTGTACCACGGCGGCAACGGCCTTGGCAGCGTGAGCGCATGGTATGCCGAGGATGGTATCCATCTTTCTCACGGGAAGTCTGTCCGTTATGACAGGTCTGCCCAGGTCATTTCCTGGGAGAGCGCCGCGGAGCGTATTGGGGAGCTTTTGGAGAGCGGCCAGTTTGCCTCCAATGTGGAGCTTGCAGAAGCGGCAGGCTATGAACGCTCCCTCCTTGCCACAAAGTTCTGGAACCTATATCACGATCTCAGTGAGGACGCCAGAGAAGCCGGATATTTGTCCTGCCTGTCAGAGATCAAAGGCAATGGGTTCCCGGAGGAGACCCACCGTCTGACGGAGCAGCTGAGTGACCCGGCTTTCCGCCAGGCCCTCAAGGAAGAATACGCCGCCTTCTGGACCGCCTATCAGCAGAACCGTGACCTGTTGCGCTTTCACTATCATAAACCAAGGGAGATCTGGGAGAACCTGAAGGAACTTGACCTACCACGCAGAACTTTTACTTCTGACCTTTCCCAAATGCCAATCGTCCAGCACTTCATTACCGAGGATGAGATCGACGCCGCCATGACCAGAGGAAGCGGTATCTCTGGTGGTAAAGGCCGTATCTATGCCTTCTTCATGGAAAACCATACGGATAAGGAAAAAGTGAGATTCCTCAAGAACGAGTATGGCATGGGCGGCTACACCCATGCACTGTCCGGCGCAACCTTTAGCGGCGAAGGCCACGACGGAAAAGGAGTGCACTATAAAAAGCAGGACTGCCCGGATGTTCACTTGAACTGGGAAAATGTTGCCAAGCGCATTACCTCTCTTGTTCAGAAAGGCCGCTATCTTACCGAACAGGAACAGGCGCAGTATGACAAAATCCAGGCTGAAAAGGAACTGGCCGAAGAAGATGCCATCCAAGCCCAGCAGCCGGAGGTGGAGGAAGAAACGCCAAAGCCTACCCTTCGGGAGCAGTTTGAGCAGTATAAGCCTGTGGTAACTGCCGCCATTTCCGAGGATGCCGCATACTGCAATGCCTGCGGTCATTCTGACCGTGAAAATGCTGTCATCGAGGGCAATGCTGCTGTGCGCCGTGCGGTCCTTGGTTCTAAGGATATGGAGCTGATCCGCCTTTATTCTGATATACCGGAGTTCCGCCAGCGTCTGCACCGGGAAGTGATCGACGAAACCTATCCAAAGCTCCATGAACTTCTGCGCCCTCTTTCTCAAGAAGATATTGATACTGCCCTTTGTGCATGGAACGGCAATATTGAGAGTAAACACGCTGTCGTCCGCTATATGAAAGACCATGCAAGAGAGAAAGATACCGCTGCATGGCTGGCTCAGGAATACGGCGGCAGTAACAGCAACAGCCTGTTCATTACTCGTGCCGGAAGCCCGGAGGAAATGCAGCTGCCCTGGCCGAAGGTACAGCGCCGGATTGCCCAGCTCATTCAGGAGGACCGGTTCTATACCGAAGAAGAACAGGACCGTTTTGACAACATCGACCCTATCGCCATCAGGGAAGCCCTGGAGGAAAGAGGGATTGTCAACGGTCAGGTGACAGAGCCGGAAAAACTGGACAATGACCCATTTATCCAACAGGTGATGTCGGATGCAGAGCAGATCGCAGCTGCCGAGACAGAGCAGCCTTCCGAAGTTTCCATTTCCGATGAGGAATATGATGCAGTTCGCCGCCCAACTCCGCAAAGAACCTCCTATGACCCTGCCGCCCCAGTTTATGCCGTGGGCGATACCGTGTATATCGAGGATGACGCCTATCAGATCACCGAGCTGCGGGATGACACCGTGCAGCTTCTGCCCACCGGTATGGTGTATCCCATCTACCGTGCAGAACACAAAGAACAGTTTGAACAGCTGCTTCGTGCAGATCGCCGCAATGCTTACTATACCGAGTTTCTTCCCGTTGACCCGAACAAAGCCGATCAGGACCTGCGGGATGTATTGGCTCATGGACTGATGGATGAAGCGGATAAAAAACAGGTTTCCACGCTGCTGCAATCCGGCAGGAGCAACAGCGAGATCGCCTACTGGCTGAGTAGAGCCTATCCCCATGAGATCGAGACTCTGAATCTGGAGACCGGCGATATTGCCGATTACCGTACCACGGCACAGGGCATGGAGCTGGAAGTCCTGGACGCAGAGGAAAAGCGTCTGGCTGTGCTGTATTTTCGCTGGGATGAAGTTGCGCCTTTGCTGCGCGGGATGTATGCCCGTAAGCTGGATGGCTTTGGACAGGAGCAGTCAGAACCAACTGCCGAATCCCCGACCTTCCATTCCGAGACCGTGGCCGTCTATCCGGGCGACAAGAACAATCTGCCTTATGATGTGGTGGTGGAACGGCTGCATATTGAGGAGCCGGAGCCGCCAGCCCCTGTGACAGAGCCGGAAAAAACCTTTGAGGAAGTGCTGGACGAACACCCGGTTTCCATTCAGGTCAATGGCCAGTGGCAGACCTTCCCGAATGTCAAAGCTGCCGAGGAAGCCTCCTATGAGGAATACAAGGCTAACCTGCGCAGCAATGCACAAAACTTCCGTATTACCGATGAGCATTTGGGAGAAGGCGGTCCGAAAGCCAAGTTCCAGGCCAATATCGAGGCAATCAAGCTGCTGAAATACCTGGAGGAAACCACCGGACAGGCAACGCCGGAACAGCAGGAGGTTCTTTCCCGCTATGTGGGCTGGGGTGGCCTTGCCGATGCCTTTGACCCGGAAAAACCGGCATGGGCTTCAGAGTATGCCCAGCTGAAAGAGCTGCTGACCCCGGAGGAATATACTGCCGCCAGAAGCTCCACCCTCAACGCCCATTACACCAGCCCTACGGTCATTCAGGCCATCTATGAAGCGGTGGGCCGTATGGGATTTGAGACCGGAAATATTCTGGAGCCGTCTATGGGTGTGGGCAATTTCTTTGGAATGCTGCCGGAGGAAATGAGAAACAGTCGTCTGTACGGTGTGGAGCTGGACCCTGTTTCCGGGCGCATCGCAAAGCAGCTCTATCCCAAGGCGGACATCACAGTAGGCGGCTTTGAGACCACCGACAGGCGTGACTTCTTTGACCTTGCCATCGGCAATGTGCCTTTCGGTCAGTATCAGGTCAATGACAAAGCCTACAACAAGCTGAATTTTAGTATTCACAACTACTTTTTCGCCAAAGCACTCGACCAGGTGCGTCCCGGTGGCGTGGTAGCTTTTGTGACCTCCCGCTATACCATGGATGCCAAGGATTCCACCGTGCGCCGCTATCTTGCCCAGCGTGCTGAGCTGCTGGGAGCTATCCGTCTGCCTAATGACGCGTTCAAAAAGAATGCCGGTGCCGAGGTGGTATCGGACATCATCTTCCTCCAAAAGCGGGACCGCCCGTTGGACATTGTGCCGGAATGGACCCAGACCGGACAGACAGAGGACGGGTTTGCCATCAACCGGTATTTTATCGACCACCCGGAAATGGTGCTGGGCAGACAGGAGCCGGTAAGCACCGCTCATGGTATGGATTACACCGTGAACCCCATCGAGGGACTGGAGCTTTCCGACCAGCTGCATGATGCGGTGAAGTATATTCATGGCACTTATCAGGAGGCAGAGCTGCCGGAGCTTGGCGAAGGCGAAGCCATTGATACCTCCATTCCTGCCGACCCCAATGTGAAGAACTATTCCTATGCCATTGTAGACGGGCAGGTGTACTACCGGGAAAACAGCCGTATGGTGCGCCCTGACCTCAACGCCACCGCAGAAGCCCGCGTGAAAGGTCTTGTGGGACTGCGTGATTGTGTGCAGGAACTGATCGACCTTCAGATGGATGCAGCGGTTCCGGACAGCACCATTCGGGAGAAGCAGGCAGAACTGAACAGCCTCTATGACAGCTTTTCTGCCAAATACGGTCTCATCAATGATCGTGCAAACCGTCTGGCCTATGCAGACGATTCTTCCTATTACCTGCTCTGTGCGCTGGAAGTCATCGACGAGGACGGAAAGCTGGAACGCAAGGCGGATATGTTCACCAAACGGACCATCAAACCCCATCAGGCGGTGGCTGTGGTGGATACAGCAAGCGAAGCACTGGCGGTGTCTATCTCGGAAAAAGCCTGCGTGGATATGAGCTATATGAGCCAGCTTACCGAAAAAACAAAAGAAGAACTGGCCGGAGAACTGCAAGGCGTGATCTTCCGTGTACCGGGACAGTTAGAGAAAGACGGCACACCCCATTATGTGACTGCTGATGAATACCTTTCCGGCAATGTACGCCGCAAACTGCGTCAGGCGCAGCGAGCGGCACAGCAGGACCCGGTTTATGCAGTCAATGTGGAAGCTCTTACCGCCGCCCAGCCCAAAGACCTGGATGCGTCGGAGATCGAGGTGCGTCTGGGCGCTACCTGGATCGACAAAGAGTACATCCAGCAGTTTATGTACGAGACCTTCAACACCCCGTTTTATCTCCAGCGCAGTATCGAGGTCAACTATTCGTCCTTTACCGCTGAATGGCAGATCAAGGGGAAATCTTCCGTATCCTACAACGATGTGGCAGCCTACACCACCTACGGAACCAGCCGTGCCAATGCCTACAAGATTTTAGAGGACAGCCTGAACCTGCGAGATGTCCGTATCTATGACACCATAGAGGACGCAGACGGAAAAGAGCGCCGCGTGCTGAACGCCAAGGAGACCACCCTGGCTGCCCAAAAACAGCAGGCGATCCGGGAAGCCTTTAGGGATTGGATCTGGAGAGACCCGGAGCGCCGCCAGACTTTGGTGCACCAGTACAACGAAGAAATGAACTCTACCCGTCCCCGTGAGTATGATGGCAGCCATATCACTTTTGGCGGCATGAACCCAGCCATTACCCTGCGGGAACACCAGAAAAGCGCCATCGCCCATGTGCTGTATGGCGGTAATACCCTGCTGGCACATGAGGTGGGCGCGGGCAAAACTTTTGAGATGGTGGCCGCTGCGATGGAAGCCAAACGCCTGGGCTTGTGCCAGAAATCTCTTTTTGTGGTTCCAAACCACCTGACCGAGCAGTGGGCGTCGGAGTTTCTGCGCCTCTATCCTTCCGCCAACATCTTAGTCACAACAAAAAAAGACTTTGAGACCCATAACCGCAAAAAGTTCTGCGCCCGTATTGCGACCGGTGACTACGACGCCATCATCATGGGACACAGCCAGTTTGAGCGTATCCCCATCAGCCGGGAGCGTCAGGAACGGCTTCTCTATGAGCAGATCGACGAGATCACCGAGGGCATCGCAGAGGTGCAGGCCAGCGGCGGCGAGCGTTTTACCGTCAAGCAGCTGGAGCGTACCAGAAAATCTCTGGAAGCCAGACTGGAAAAGCTGCAAGCCGAGGGGCGAAAAGACGATGTGGTAACTTTTGAGCAGCTGGGTGTGGACCGATTGTTCGTGGACGAGGCCCACAACTATAAAAACCTGTTTCTATACACAAAAATGCGAAATGTGGCAGGCTTATCCACATCGGACGCGCAGAAATCCTCCGATATGTTTGCCAAGTGCCGCTATATGGATGAGATCACCGGAAACCGTGGCGTGATTTTTGCCACCGGCACCCCGGTCAGCAATTCCATGACCGAGCTTTACACCATGCAGCGTTACCTTCAGTATGAACGCTTGCAAGAGCTGAACATGACCCACTTCGACTGCTGGGCTTCCCGATTTGGAGAGACCGTCACAGCATTGGAGCTGGCACCGGAGGGAACCGGCTACCGGGCAAGAACGAGATTCAGCAAGTTCTTTAATCTGCCGGAGTTGATGAACCTGTTCAAAGAGGTGGCCGACATCAAGACTGCCGACCAGCTGAATCTGCCTACCCCGGAAGTGGAATACCACAACATCGTGGCGCAGCCTACCGAACATCAGCAGGAAATGGTCAAGGCCCTTTCGGAGCGCGCATCGCTGGTACACAGCGGAACCGTTGACCCGTCCCAGGACAATATGCTCAAGATTGTGCGCTGCTAAGCGCAAAAGTATATCTCCCCCGCAGGGGGACATTATTAAAAGTAAATAATGGGAACAACCAACCTACCTGGAGAGGAAACTCAAAGGGGACAATCGCATGTTGGTAAAGCGGATAAGGAGTTAATCGCAATACTTCGATGCTCCGCAAGTTCCGTATCCTATGGTTAAAGCTATACTGCCTGAACCTTAGTTCCGACTTGGTGCAAAGCATCGCCCATCGGAAAGCGATTGATACCGATGTCATTGTATGCTCGTTGTTGTTGATTTTGGACGAGTAACTTTTTGCAATGAAAGAGCGCACAGTGAGTGCGAATAAAGGGACGAACAAGGAACCTAAGGGATACTCGATACGTATACTTTTGACGAATAGCAGGATTGCCTAAAGGGGGAGACCCCCATGGTAACGGAGTCACCATAGTAGTCCGAGCAAGGGAAAGCCTTGTACATGGCGAAGGGTGACAGGTAATTTCGATTAGTTAGAAAGGAGTAGGTGCGTGAGATGCGTACAGCCAAAACTGTTTTAACGGTCATTCAAGAACGTGGAAAACAAAAGAAACCTATTGAAAGAGTTTACAAGCTCTTATTTAACCGTGAATTATATCTGAATGCCTATGCTAAGTTATACCCGAATAACGGAGCAATGACAAAGGGTGTTACAAATGAAACGGTAGATGGAATGTCCATTCAGAAAATAGACAGAATGATTGAAATACTCCGTGAGGAGAAATATCAATGGAAACCAGCAAGACGGGAATATATCAAAAAGAAAAATGGTAAGAAGCGTCCGCTGGGGATTCCTGTATGGGGAGATAAAGTATTGCAGGAAGTAATGCGTCAGATTTTAGAAGCGTATTATGAGCCACAGTTTAGTGAACATTCCCATGGTTTTCGTCCAAACAGAGGATGTCATACAGCACTACAAGAAATACAGGTATGGAAAGGAACTCGCTGGTTTATTGAGGGAGACATTTCTCAATACTTTGATACAATCGACCATAAAATTTTACTGGAAATACTTGCAAGAAATATTCATGATGGAAGATTTATCCGTCTGGTATCGAATATGTTAGAAGCTGGATACTTGGAAGAATGGAAATTCAAGCAGACAATCAGCGGTGTGCCTCAGGGCGGAGTTATCAGTCCGATACTGGCTAATATTTATCTCAACGAATTTGATAATTGGATTGAAGAAGTCTTAATCCCAAAATACACAAAAGGGAAAAGGCAGAAATCTAATCCAGAATATAACAAGTTGACCGCTGAAATCCAAAAACTCAGAAAGGAGGGAGATGCAAAGACAGCCCATCAGCTTGTGGTTGAACGCAGAAAAATACCTTCTGTTAATACGCAAGATGAGAATTATCGCAGATTGCGCTATGTGAGATATGCGGATGATTTTCTACTTGGATTCACTGGCTCTAAAGCAGATGCAGAAGAAATAAAAGAAGAAATAGGAAGATTTCTAAAAGAGAAATTAAATCTGATAATGTCAGAAGAAAAGACTCTAATAACAAATGCAGGCAGTCAGGCGGCAAAGTTTCTTGGATATGAAATCAAAGCACAAAGGGTCAATGACTATATTGACCCAAAGGGGCGCAGAGGAGCAAATGGAGCAATCGCACTATTAGTCCCTGCAAAAGTAATTGAAGAAAAATGCAAGAAATATATGAAACGTGGAAAAGCAACTCATAGGAATAATCTTCTGCAAGATGATGATTTTTCTATTGTACAGACATATCAGCAAGAGTACAGAGGACTGGTGCAGTATTATATTCTCGCACAAAATTTGTCTTGGTTCTCGAAGTTGTACTGGTATATGGAAACTTCATTATTGAAAACTCTTGCGTGTAAACACAGGTCATCTATCAATAAGCAAAAGGCTAAGTATAGAACAACCATAACAAGTACAAGTGGAAAAACAGTTCCGTGTCTGCAAGTTGTAGTAGAACGTCCTAATAAAAAGCCATTAGTTGCGACATGGGGAGGAATTTCTCTTGTGCATAAACGAAAAGCTGTTATAGAGGATATACCATACAAGGTATATGGTGGGCGAACAGAATTAGTTAAAAGACTGTTGGCAGAGAAGTGTGAATTATGTGGAAGTACTAAAAATATAGAGGTACATCATATAAGAAAACTTGCAGATTTAAAGAAGAAAGGACAGGCAGAAGTACCTAAATGGGTACAGATAATGTCTGCCAGAAAAAGAAAAACGCTTGTGGTATGTCGGGAATGCCATGTAGCAATCCACAATGGTAATATAACCAAAAGTTCTTGAAATGGAATTACTGGGGAGCCGGATGATGCGAAAGTATCACGTCCGGTTCTGAGGGGGGATAACGGAAAAGGAGCCATTGCTACCTCGCCGGTATCCTACCCGACACCTCGGATGGCCGCAAGCTGGGGCTGGACCAGAGGATCGTCAACCAGATGCTGCCGGACGAACCCGGAACAAAGGTCAATCAGTGTGTGGACAATATCATGCAGATCTGGCGGGATGGCGAAGCTGACAAGCTGACCCAGCTGGTGTTCTGCGACATTTCTACCCCGCAGGCAAAAGCCCCTGCAAGCAAGGCGGCGAAAACGCTGGATAATCCGCTGCTTCATGCACTGGAAGGTGCTGTGCCCCTGCCGGAGCAGGAACCGGCCTTTACGGTATATGACGATATTCGTCAGAAACTCAT
The DNA here is from genome assembly GCF_008121495.1 of Mediterraneibacter gnavus ATCC 29149. NCBI lineage: Bacteria > Bacillati > Bacillota > Clostridia > Lachnospirales > Lachnospiraceae > Mediterraneibacter > Mediterraneibacter gnavus. Next base: position 1,753,766 of record NZ_CP043051.1, read on the forward strand.
TGCCCAGGGGATGCCTGCTGACCAGATCGCTTTTATCCATGAAGCAAACACCGAAGTCAGGAAGAAGGAGCTGTTCTCCAAAGTCCGTACCGGTCAGGTGCGTGTGCTTATGGGCAGTACGGCTAAGATGGGCGCAGGTACCAATGTGCAGGACCGCCTTGTGGCGCTGCATGACCTGGACTGCCCGTGGAGGCCGGGAGACCTTGCCCAGCGTAAGGGCCGTATCGAGCGCCAGGGCAACCAGAATCCTCTTGTCCATGTGTACCGCTATGTGACCGAGGGAACCTTTGACGCATACCTCTGGCAGACGGTGGAGAACAAGCAGAAATTCATCAGCCAGATCATGACTTCTAAATCGCCGGTGCGCTCCTGCGATGATGTGGACGAAACGGCGCTTTCCTTTGCCGAGATCAAGGCTCTGTGCGCCGGAGACCCCCGTATCAAAGAGCGTATGGATTTGGATGTGGAGGTATCCCGTCTGAAGCTGATGAAAGCCGACCACCAGAGCAAGCAGTATCGTTTGGAGGATCAGCTGCTCAAATACTTCCCGGAGGAGATTGAAAAGCACAAGGGCTTTATCAAGGGCTTTGAATCTGACCTGGAGGTTTTGGCAGCTCACCCTCACCCGGAGGACGGCTTTGCCGGTATGGAGATCCGTGGAGACCTGCTGACCGATAAGGAGAACGCCGGTGCAGCCCTTTTGGACGCCTGCAAGGAGGTCAAAACCTCCGATCCGGTACAGATCGGCAGCTACCGGGGCTATGCCATGTCTGTGGAATTTTCCGCTTGGAAACAGGAATATACACTCCTGCTGAAAGGCCAGATGACCCACAGGGCAACCCTTGGTACAGACCCGCGCGGAAACCTTACTCGTATCGACAATGCCCTCGCCCAGATGCCCCAGCGTCTGGAGGCGGCAAAGGCCCAGCTGGATAACCTTTATCAGCAGCAGGCTGCCGCAAAGGAGGAAGTCGGAAAGCCATTCCTTTATGAAGAAGAACTGAAAAGCAAAAACGCCCGTCTGGTGGAGCTGGATACCCTGCTCAACATTGACGGAAAGGGACCGGCACACGATGAAGCTGTCGTTGCCAAAAGCACACGGCCTTCGGTATTGGACCATCTGAAACGCCCGGTGCCGCCCCGCAGTATAGACAAGAAACCAAAACAGCATGAGGAGGTGCGATAACATGAATACCAACGATTTGAATACAGCCCTTTATGAAAAGATGGCTGCTGAGCAGGACAAATACAGGGACTGGCTGAAAAGCCAGCCCCCGGAAGAAATCCTGCACCACACCTATGAGTATACTGTCCGTGAGGACATCGTGATGGCGATGGAGGAACTGGACCTGACCGATGCACAGGCACAGGCTCTTTTGGAGTCTCCCTCTCCGCTGGCGGATGTGTACCGCTATTTTGAAAAGCTGGAGACCGGCTATATGGATGTAATAAGGGACAGCATTGAGAACCGTGCCGATGATGTGTGCAGAGCCAAAGAAGAACTGCAAACAACGCCGGTTTATCCCCATTCTGCCGCCTATGCAAAAGAACATGGGGAGCTGGAGCAATACCGGGCTTCCAACAATGTAAATCTCCAATGCAAGGAGGCTATTGAAGCGGCGGTGCGGGAACACTTCGACGGAATGTATCTCAGTCACGATTCGGCAAAGGGTGTGATCGAGACCTATGGCATGGAGCGTGTGTCGCTGGTCCTTGCCAACACCGTTCAGCTTCAGGACTGGGATGGGCGCTACTCCCGACGCAACAAAGAATGGGCTAAGAGCATTCCCAACGAGAACCCCGAAACCGTCCGATGTGGTTATGTCCTGAACAGCCACCCTGCTGTGCTGGATGGATTTATTGATCTGGTGCGGGAAGAACAGCAGCGCAGCCGTACTCAGGGAGAAAAGATACAACCGTCTCGTCCCTCTGTACGGGATAAGCTCAAGCAGGAACTGCCTGCCCATAAGCCTGCCGCCCCGAAAAAACGGGAACCGGAGCGATAACTATGGCAAAGCGTAAGCGGGATGTTCCGGTTTTGTTTTGGGTGTCCGCAGAGGAACTGGAGCTGATCCGCCAAAAGATGCAACAATATGGGACAGAAAACCTGAGTGCCTATCTGCGGAAGATGGCTTTGGATGGCTATGTGGTGCAGCTGGATTTACCGGAGCTGAAAGAACTGGTTTCCCTTATGCGATATTCCAGCAACAACTTAAATCAGCTGACCCGTAAAGTGCATGAGACCGGGCGGGTTTATGATGCTGACTTGGAGGATATATCCCAGCGGCAGAAACAGTTATGGGAGGGCGTGAAGGAAATCCTTACCCAGCTTTCTAAACTTTCATAACAGGGATAGACACTCCATTTGCGGAGGGAGGAACGGCGTTCTTTTCGCCGCACCTCCCTCCGCTTTTTCTTTTTGCCGGTATCCTTGTCTTTTGCCTGTCCATACCGGATAATATGAAATAGAATAGAAGCAAAGGAGTGAAAACAGATGCTGACCTTTGAAAAAGTGTTAGAGATTTTTGCGGACTACCTGGCCGCAGATAAGACCATCGAAGTTTATATCAGCCGTCATGGATGTGTAAGGGTTGAGTTTGACCAGGACTTTCATTATTGCACCGGCGAGGTGTGCCATACTCCCAGGAAACTGTTTGACCTCTTATCCGATGATTACCAGACTTATCTGGAGATTGAACTGACCAAAGGCAGACGGGAACTGACGGAAGATGATATAAAAGAAGCGGATACCCTGTGCAAACGGTATCTGGATCGCTGGAAGGAGGAATTGGGATGAAGATTTTGAAATGCCTGCTGATGATCGTAACTGCACCGGTCATTTTGGTGCTGACGCTTTTTGTCTGGCTCTGCACGGGGCTGATCTACATATCCGGTCTGGTGCTTGGCCTGCTCAGTACCGTGATTGCTCTGCTTGGCGTGGCTGTGCTGCTTACCTATTCTCCGCAGAACGGTGTGATTCTTTTGGTCATGGCATTTTTGATTAGCCCCATGGGATTGCCGCTGGCTGCGATTTGGTTATTGGGCAAGGTACAGAGTTTGAAATTTGCGATCCAGGATAGGGTGTATGGGTAAATGATGTGAATATAATCTGAAATGAAAAAGAAGCAGGACAATGGGAGATGAGACCCAATGTCCTGCTTCTTGTTTATTCAGAATGAACAGTAATATATTTTTGATTACGACTTTTAGGTTTATCGGGAATCGTCATTTCCAATTGCCCAGATTCTAAAAGCGGATTGATATGCTTCAAGGTGAAATTTCTTAGATCTTTGAAGCCGCAAAATGCTGCAAGCTCTTTCTTTGATTTTGTTTTTGTGCAGAAAGCCAAAATCTGCTCAGATACCGTTGATAGTTCAGCATCTTGGTGGGTAACTTGGTGGATGTCACCCACTAAGTTGTGATTCATATCTTTCAAAAAGGATAGTGTGTATGGATGCACGCTAATATTATAGTGTATAATTTTGCAAAAAATAGGTTCTCTTTTGTGTATTTACTTTCGTGCTATATTCATGTGTAATGGTAGCACGAAAGGAAGTGATGGGGCATGACAAAATTGGAACGGTTTGCACAGCTGGACGGGATGCTACAAACCTCTCAGGCGATTGCCAGAGGAATTGTAAAACCTACTTTTTATGAATATATGCTGAGTTTGGAAAAGGTTTTGACAAATCAAATCTTCGTAAGATGAGGCAGTTCTACTGTACATTCCCAATTCGAGACACACTGTGTCTTGAATTAGGTTGGTCGCATTATCGCCTTTTGATGCGCATACCAGATGAACAGGCACGAACCTTTTATATGGAGGAATGTGTAAAGTCTGCGTGGAGCGTCCGGCAGTTAGAATGGCAGATCAACACAATGTACTATCAGAGGATGAATAAGAGTAACAGGGTGTCGGAATTTTCCCGACACCCTGTTACTCTATCTCATAATCGTCGCTGTCATTCGCTTCACCTGTTGTACAGGTAAAGCACAGGTTGCTACCAGTGATGGCACTTCCCGCTGCCCAAATCGGTGCGCCACAGATAATACATTTTGCACCGTTTTTCTTGGCAGTAAGTGTTTCGTTCAGCGTTTTTACCAGTTCCTTTTTTCGATAGCCTTTATTATTCTTCATGACCATACTGGCAAACGCTTCGACAGAAATTGGTTGCATTATTGGGTTATACCTCCTTGAATTATTTAGAAAATTATGTTTGTGTTTTCGGGGTTAGGCGGTCATATTGGATGACGGTCTCTCCGGTAGTTAAATTCTTTTTTTCTTTATAGAGCATGGTATAGCGCGGCTGTCCCTCTGTGTAATCTTTCTTCTCTTTCGGGAAGAAAGACCGACAGAAATATTTTCCGGTGTCCTTGTGTTCTGCAATAAAAATGTAAATGTCGCTGTTTTCCAACGGAGTTGATAATAAATAGTCCGCTTCAATTAAAGAGAACTGATTTAATTTTGCATTGTAACGGAACACCAGACGGTTATCGTCCAAGAGTTGTTCAATCAAAGCCAACGGTTCAAACCGATTTTCAATTTGAGGCAGATAACGGCTTTTCGCTAAAGTCTCATAGGTGGTGCTTCCGATTATGATTTCATCAAATACAGAGCCGCGATTTTGTTTTGCTATCCGCAAATCTTTTAGTTTTCCAAGCCCCATCAGATGATGAAAGTCCAATTTGGAAAAGCCAATCACTAACTCTACGGTTTTTCCCTTTCGGCCAATAATAATTCGATACTGTATTTCCAATAATTTTTCAAATGCTTTTGCACACTTTTGTAATTTATCCATAAAACCTCTCTGTCCATAAAGAAAGCCGCCCTGCAACGCAAGGCGGCTTTGAGCATTTTCTTTCGGCTTTGCAGCCTACTCCGGTTTGAGGTTACTGCACAACCCCTACTGAAAGCTCTGCATAACAAGGCATTCCGGTACGCTATTATGCTTCAACGCTTTGGCAGACACACGCCGTTGCCCACCTTGTACTATTATTATATGCAACTTTAGAAAATATGTCAATCCCCATGAAAAATCAAAAAATATCTTTTCTGCTTATGAGAAAGGAGGTCCCTTCTATGGCAACCACAAGAATCATGCCGCTTCATGTCGGCAAGGGCCGCACAGAAAGTCGGGCGATCAGTGACATCATCGACTATGTGGCCAATCCAAAGAAAACAGATAACGGCAGGCTCATTACCGGCTATGCGTGTGACAGCCGGACTGCGGATGCAGAGTTTCTTCTGGCAAAGCGGCAGTACATTGCCGCTACCGGACGAGTGCGTGGCGCAGATGATGTGATTGCCTATCATGTGCGCCAGTCCTTCCGCCCCGGAGAGATTACCCCGGAAGAAGCTAACCGGCTGGGTGTGGAATTTGCCAAGCGATTCACCAAGGGTAATCATGCCTTTGTGGTCTGTACTCACATAGACAAATCGCACATTCATAATCACATTATCTGGTCATCAGTCAGCTTAGAATATGACCGGAAATTCCGAAACTTTTGGGGCAGCACCAAGGCGGTTCGTCGGCTAAGTGACACCATCTGCATCGAAAACGGACTGTCCATTGTAGAGAATCCGAAACCTCACGGAAAGAGCTATAACAAATGGCTGGGCGATCAGGCAAAGCCCTCTCACCGAGAGCTGCTTCGTGTGGCGATTGACAACGCATTATCACAAAGCCCTGTTGATTTTGAGGAACTGCTGAAGCTGCTGCAAGAGTCCGGCTGTGAAGTATCAAAGCGCGGAAAATCGTATCGCCTGAAGCTCCCCGGCTGGGAGAAAGCAGCCCGAATGGACAGCCTGGGCGAAGGATATGGATTGGAAGATTTGCAGGCAGTTCTCTCCGGGAAGAAAGCGCATACCCCACGAAAAAAAACAGTTACACAGGCAGAGCCGCCGAAGGTCAATCTGCTGGTGGACATTCAGGCAAAATTGCAGGCTGGAAAAGGTGCCGGTTATGCTCGATGGGCTAAGGTGTTCAACCTCAAGCAGATGGCGCAGACCATGAATTACCTGTCAGAGCATAACCTGTTGGAGTATGAGATTTTAGAAGAAAAGGCTGCGGCTGCCACGGCACATCACAATGAGCTTTCGGCGCAGATCAAAGCGGCTGAAAAGCGCATGGCAGAGATTGCTGTTCTGCGTACTCACATCGTAAATTATGCCAAGACCCGTGAGGTCTATGTGGCATACCGCAAGGCTGGCTACTCTAAGAAATTCCGGGAAGAACATGAGGAAGAAATTCTGCTCCACCAGGCTGCCAAGAATGCCTTTGATGAAATGGGCGTTAAGAAGCTGCCTAAGGTCAAGGAGTTGCAGACGGAGTACACAAAATTGCTGGAAGAAAAGAAAAAGACCTATGCCGAGTACCGGCGTTCCCGTGAGGAAATGCGGGAGCTTTTAACGGCAAAGGCCAATGTAGATCGAGTGCTGAAAATGGAGGTAGAACAGGATGTTGAAAAAGAAAAAGACCACGGCCAGCGGTAAGCTGGTCCTGGTCAAAAGCGTTCGCAGAACGCGCAGCCACAGAATGAAATTCTGTGTTCAAAGGGGCTTGGGGGCGCTGCCCTCAACAAGCAAGCGGAGAGGAAAATCACGGAGGGATTTTGCGCTCTGCGGGTCGGTGTGTATTAACACCGGCATTGCTTGCCCCTTTCTTCGCAGAAATGAAAGGAGCCAGTGAGGAAACAGTCAAATTTCACTCACCGGCTCAATTCGTTTCAAATTTCTCGGATAATTCTGTTAGTTCTTTCGCGGTCTCCTGCGTATGGCGCAAGAGGGTTTCACGCATTTCTGACGGACAGCTGCAATAAAGCATCTTCATCTGAGTGGCTCCCTCATCTTCTGGAGAAACATCTGGATTGATCAGAGTGTCCAGAGAGATCGGAAGAACCTTTGCCAACGCCTTCAAAATCAAATAAGATGGATTTATTTTTCCTTTTTCTATTTTTGCAATTTGCTTGATAGATACATGGCTCAGATCCGCAAGTTCTTGTTGTGTCAGGTCTTTTTTCTTTCGGGCTTCCCGCATTTTTTGCCCCAAAGCGGTCAAATCATCAATCGGCATAATCGTTCACCTCAAATATATTCTATCGTGCCGATTTGCACAAAGGAATAACCTTATTATGCCTGTTGACAGATACGATTATACTGATTTTGTGAGAGGGAATAGAAAAAGTGCAGTTGTATCCTTGATGAGCTATGTTACAATGTTGATAGTAAGGAAAAATAAAAAATGTTTTGATTTTTAGATTTAGGACATTTCTGTAACATTTTGTGTTTATCCTATCAATATAGTTGAAAAATAAGGAAGGAAGTGAATGTCTTGAAGAAGATTCTAATTGTAGAGGACGATCAGCTTTTGAATCGGACATTGGCATACAATCTGACCTCTGATGGATATGAGGTTATTTCTGTTTTTAATTTTGACAGCGCGGTAAGAAAGCTACGGGAAAATGAATTTGATGTGGCACTGTTGGATATTAACCTCCCCGATGGCAGCGGACTGGATCTGTGTGAAGAAATCCGGAATCGCGGTCAGCATACCTATATCATCTTTATCACAGCCAATGATAAGGAGAGCGATATGCTCAAGGGATATGAAGTCGGCGGTGCGGATTATGTGACCAAACCATTTTCTGTGACGGTGCTTTGCAAAAAAGTAGCGGCGGTTTTTGCAAATCTGGAACTGCGGACACCCCGGCATGATCTGTTTGATGATGGCTTTCTGAAAATCGACTTTTCCGAACAAAGTGCGTCCCTTGCCGGAGAATCCTTGGACTTTACACCGAAGGAATACCGCACCCTGTTCCTGTTCGTAAAGAACCCCCGGATTATTCTGACCAAGCGGCAGATTTTAGAGAAGCTGTGGGACATTGATGGGGACTTTGTGGATGAGCATACGCTGACGACGATCATCAGCCGTATCCGCAAAAAAATCGAAACAGACGAGAGGAAATATATTAAGACAGCTTATGGAATGGGCTATCAGTGGATCGGCGGTGAGCCTCGATGAAGCTGCAAAATTTATCTGTCAGGGCATTTTTGAGAAAAATTGTGGCGGGGACTCTGCTCACTGCCGCTTTGCTGCTGTTGATTTTTTTCCTGTTGACGAAAGATGTGCGTGTTGTCATCTGCGGCATTATTTTGACAGCTGCATTTTACATTTGGGGCATGGTTTTTCTGAACTATTTTCAAAAGAAACTTTCTCTGTTCACCGATGGTTTGTGCCAGACATTGGATCACATGATGGACAGTACAGACCGGCCTCAGGTAGACTATGAAGCGGAAACACTGCTGTCTCGGATCAGCCATCGTCTGGAACGGCTCTATAATGTGATGCAGAAAACCAGACATACGGCAGAGGGAGAAAAGGAAGAACTGCAATCCCTGGTATCGGATATTTCCCACCAGACCAAAACCCCCATCGCAAATTTGAAGCTAATCAACGATACGATGCTGACAAGGCCATTGACAGAAGAAAAGCGCAAGGAGTTTTTGCAGGCCACAGGCACACAGCTGGATAAACTGGATTTTCTCATTCAGGGAATGGTGAAAACTTCCCGTCTGGAAACGGGTGTCATTACGCTGGAGAAACAAGATGCTGTGATCGGGGATACGCTGGTGAGCGCCATCAATGGTGTTTTGGCTCCGATGGAACAAAAAGAGATCAGCCTGTCGGTGGACTGCCCATCTGATCTGACAATATCCCATGACAGCCGCTGGACTTCCGAAGCATTGTTTAACATTCTGGATAATGCGGTAAAGTACACCTCTGCCGGTGGCAGCATCCAGGTGAGGGTACGGGATTGGGAAATGTATTTGAGGATAGATGTGACGGATACAGGCAGAGGCATCCCGGAGCATTCTCAGGGCACGATCTTCAAACGCTTCTATCGGGATGAAGCGGTGCATGATATAGATGGGGTCGGAATCGGCTTATACCTTGCCCGTGAGATCATTACCATGCAGGGCGGCTATATTACCGTCGAGTCTAAAGTTGGGGAAGGATCAACTTTTTCCGTGTTCCTGCCCATAAAATAATTCTGAGGCAGTCTGTTTGGCAGGCTGCCTTTTTTGAAAAATTTTTAGAGGACAACGGATTTTAGGACAATTCTGCAACATTTGGGATTTATGCTGACAGCAACATCATGAATTTGGAGGTGGCCTTATGGAAATCACAAAGACATTACTCATCAATGCAGCTTGCTTGCTGATCCCGCCGGTTGTTGTTGTGCTGCTGCTCCGGCACTTCTTTCCGAGAAAAATCAGATGGTCGGCTGGTGTGGTGGCTCTGGCAGATCTGGTGCTCTTCTGGACAGATATTTCTTATTATGAGAGCGTTTGGCTGACGCTGTTTTTTGTTGTAATTCAGTTAGCAATGGTTTTTCTTATATCTATCTGGCTTTATAAAAGAGACACATGAAAATGAATTGTCCTAAAATTGAAGCAATTCACCCTTAAACTGTTGAGCCTTTGGGATATTTCTGCAACATTTGGGGGTTAAGATGACAGAGAAAGGAGTGAATGACTATGACATTACCATTTGAAAATGATACTAGCCGGATTGTCAAAAAGTATGCCAAGCACAGTATCAGTCAAAGCCGGGTTAAAACATTTTTATCTGTTTTGACCATCGCGTTGGCAGTTGCCTTGCTGTCTGGCTTTGCTTTGTCTGTGATTGGGATGGAAACCGAAGCAAAACGAGAATTGCTTGTGTCAAGTCAGATGTTATATCACAATCTGAACGATGAACAGATGCAGACCCTGCGGCATGATGAAAGAATTTCGGATTCAAAGATATATATGCAGGCGGCCAATACGCAGATTGAAAACTATCTGGTGATCCCTGTCTATATCGAGCAAAATAACAGCCAAATCGTTATGGATGAAATTGTGGAAGGGCAGTATCCCATAGACCTTTATGATGTAGCTGTGGATAAGGCATATTTGGAGCAACTGGGGCTTCCAGCGGAGTTGGGGGCAACAATCACAATCCCGTTTTATGATGGAAATAAGGAAAACTTTACTGTGGTAGGCCTTACAGACAGTGGTTCCACAGAACGGGTCTACTCCCTTTTCTGTTCCAAACAATATACGGAAGCGGGAAGCCAATTCCAGCATTCTGTAACAGCTCTGGCTGTTCAATTTGCTCATGCTGATGAAATGTCCAAGCAGGCATTTGAGGCCATGACCAAGCAGATTGAAGCTGACTATGGTATTCCAGCGCAAAATTCTGATCCGAACGATGGTTTTCTTTCCTCTCTGGAGCCGAATTGGGAAGATATTCAGATTGTTATGATCTTTTCTTTTGCTGTACTTTTTGTTAGTTATTTGGTGATTTACAGTATTTTCTATATTTATGTGCATAATCAGGTGCGGGAATTTGGGCAGTTGCGTACAATGGGAACAACTGCAAAACAGATTAAGAAAATTCTTCGGGTACAAGGTAGGATTTTCTGTATTTATGGTACAGCTTTGGGGCTGGTAATCGGTGGGATTGCAGCCTTTCTGTTCAAGCCAAACGGATGGAGCTGGGGTAATACCGCAATAACCAGTATTGTAATTTTCCTTCTTGTCTATGGCATGGTATGGCTGGCTATGAGCAAGCCTGCAAAAATTGCAGGCAGCATTTCACCGATTGAGGCAGCAAAAAACACCGGATATGAGAGTTTTCCTGCTGTTTCAAAGAAACTGCATCGGAAAATCACCCCTTTTTCACTGGCTATTATGGGAAGTTCTCGTAACCGGAAAAAGTGGATTGTAACTGTTCTTTCGTTAGGTATTGCAGGAATCATGTTTATGGGCGGAACAACACTCCTTTCTTCTCTGGATATGGAGCGCCTTGCAAGACATGGGCTTTTAGAATATGGAGAATTTGAAGTTGAGCTTTCCCGAAATGCGATCAAGAATGACCCGCATGGACAAACTGGAGTCCAGTTAAAGAATCCTTTGAAGGAAGATTTGATACAGACCATTGCGCAGATGGAGGGTGTTGCAGAAGTTTCGGAATATAAAACATTAGAGGCAAAATTTGAATACAACGGAGTGACTAAAAAAGAAAATATTACCCCATTCACACCAGATCAGCAGGCCCTCTTGGAAAAATATTTGGTGACTGGCACGGCTGATTATTCAACTATGTCTGAAAGTCATGAGATTCTGGTGTTGCGAAATGAATATGCAGACTACATCTACGACTGGACATTTCATGTTGGAGATACGGTGAAGTTCCGCTGGTTTGATGGGATACGGGAGCAGGAGACAGAGTTTAGAATTGCTGGAGAAATCAGCGATGGTATCTTTGAAGATGATGGTGGAGGTAAAATTTTTGGAAAAACAGGATTTTTCCTACTGCCAGAAGAACTAATGAATCAAATGATGCCATCTGGCTTTAACTTCAACAGTCAGTTGCTGGTTCGTATGGATGACCTTTCACAAGAGCCAGCCCTTCGGGAAACTATGAATGATCTGCTTGATACCACACCAATGGTAACAATGGAATCTCTCTATGACTACTATCAAGACAGCGAGGCTATGTATCAACGCACCAGCCTTGTGATATGGGGGCTGTGTGGATTTATCATGCTGTTTGCAGTTATCAATCTGGTAAATACACTGATTGCTACGACACTCTCCCGCAAACACGAATTTTCTGTTCTTCGCTCTGTTGGTATGGCCAAAAAGCAGTTAAGGCAGACAGTGCAGTGTGAAGGCATCTTGCTGGCTTTTTGGAACATTTGTATCACTGCCCTGATTGGAACTGCGGTCGGTTATGGGATTATTCGTTATCTGAATTATGTTGGCGACGATACTTGGGTGTGGCATTTCCCGGCAGTACATTTTGCTGGATATATGATAGTGGCAATTTTGCTTCCTGTTTTAATTGCTGCAGCTCTGATCCATCTTTTGGAGAAAAAGTCTATTGTGCAGCAGTTGAGAGAGATAGATTAAGCAATTAGAACTGTCCTAAAATTGAAGCAATTCACCCTTAAACTGTTGAGCCTTTGGGATATTTCTGCAACATTTGGGGGTTAGGATGATAGCGAAAGGAGTGAAGGACTATGACATTACCATTTGAAAATGATACCAGCCGGATTGTAAAGCGGCTGGCGAAACAGAATATGAAAGCAAACCGGCGTACATCCATTTCTATCATGGTAGCCATATTGATCGCATCAACTTTTTTGTGTTCGTTATGCACATTCGTCCAAAGCTATTGGAATCAAAGTGTGCAGCAGGAGATTGCAGCCTACGGTGATTGGGATGCACAGCTTTTGGAGATTCATGCCGGCCAGCTGGATTTGATTCGGAATAACGAAAATATCCAGAGCATCATGGTAAAAGGAGATAATCAGACCGCCTTATTGCCGACTGCATCCGGCCTGCCCTATCTTTTGATCCAAAACTGTGATGGAGCCTATTGGGGCGGTATGCGGGAAAAGAATCTGATCCTGCGCGGACGGGTTCCCCAGGCGCTGGGAGAGATTGTGGTTGGAAAAAGCTTTTTTGAGCAGAATCCATCTGTTGAGATTGGAGACCGGCTGAACCTGGATTTGGGCGAACGAAGGATTGGAACTACAACTGTGGATTTTCTTTCCCCCATTCAAAGCGGGGAAGAATTTGTGAAAACAGAAAAAATGCAGTACACCATCGTTGGTGAGATTGATATGACTGTTTCCAGCGCATACAATGGCTACCCTGCGTATGGGTGGCTGGACACTGCCACATTATCGGAGGACACGGGGATCGTTGCTTATCTTCAAGTGACACAGCCGCGAAAAGTCTATGAAATCATCCCGCAGATAGCAGAGGACATTGGCTTGCAGCTGGATGAATTTGGTGACTATCCCTTCCGTTACCACACAGCCCTGCTTGGGATGTATGGAATTTATGCGCCGGGACATTTCCTAAGCAGTGACCTTCCCAAACTTGCGCTTGCGCTGGGTTTGGCCATGGCAGCATCTATGGCGGTATTTGCCTATATCATTCGGGGCGCTTTTTCTATTTCTGCGAAACGCAAGGTAAAGGAGCTGGGAATCTTAAAATCCATTGGAATGACGCCTAGGCAGATCCGCATGATGATCGTATATGAGGCGCGCTGGCTGTCTGTGCTTCCCATTCTGGTTTCTGTGGGACTTGGATACCTTTTTTCCTATGGCGTATTGGCAGCATACTCTGACCTGACACAGGAAGTGACAGGGAGCCGGATAACAGCTTCCTTTTCGCCGTGGGTCGCAGTGGTTTCCGTGATTCTCTCGTTCCTGACGGTTCGCCTGGCTGCTTCTGGTCCTGCCCGGCAGATGGGAAAACTTCGCCCGATTGAAGCGGTCAAAGAAAGCTGGAACAATCCTTCTTTGAAAAAATCAGCAAAGCATCCGATTCTGAAAAAGTGCTTTGGATTCCTTGGAAATATTTCTGCAAACTCCATGACAGCTAATAAGAGGCTGTTTCGTACCTGTACGGTAACGCTGAGTCTGTGTATGCTTTTGATGTTCAGTTTTCTGGCTGTTTTTTCCGTTTCAGATATTAACAATACAAAAGCAGAACAGGACAGCCACTTTAATGTCAATCTTACCATGGAATCTGGTCAGAAAATAGAGCCAGCGCTTATGGATGAATTGAAGCAGCTGCCTCATATAGAAGAACAGGCCACCTATACGATGGCGAATTGTGCGCTCTGGGTTTCAGAAAGTGAGCTGTCGGAAGAATTTCTTTCCTCTGGAGGATTTGGCACAAAAGCGGCTGGTGAGTATGTAGCAAAGCGCGATGGTCGCTACCGTATCCCATGTGTATTGATCGGTCTGGAACAGGACGCCTATGAAAATTATCTCATGCAGTCAGGGGTGCCTTATTCTGAACAGGGTGCTGCGCTCATTGTCAATTCTGTTGTGAAAAATCCTGACTCCAGAGGTTATGAAGCCAAAAAAGATATGGTTCCATATCTAAAACTCAAAGAAGGTCAGTCTTTAGAAGTAACAGAGAAGTTCCTGGACTCCATTCAGGGGGATTACCGTTTTGATGTGACGGTGTCATCTGCACTTTCTGAAATGCCGGAGATTGGGCGTAATATGGCCTTTTATACATTGCCCATTCTGGTGCCGATGGATCAATACTATGAGATTATCCAGAATTTCGGAGAGGATCGTGCGGTTTACAATTACAGAACTTACATGAATCTTCTCGTGGAAGATGGGCTGGATGCCGAAGTACAGGCGCAGGCAGAGCATATCTGTGGTACTTATCTGGGGACGAGTGATTTCTATACCTCCAGCAAGACTCAGCGCGCTTTGGACAGAGAGCGGCTGACCGATGCGACCATGCTGATCGTTTACAGTTTGACTGCACTATTTGGTATCATTGGAATCTCATCGGCAGCAGTGGCGATTCTGAACAGTCTGTATCAGAGAAGAAAGGAATTTGCCATGCTGCGTTCTGTGGGGTTGGATAGAAAAGGTCTTGACCGTTTACTGCATATAGAAGGGTTCTTCCTTGGAGGAAAGCCTTTGGTCATTGGATTGCCGATCCTGTTTTTGATCGCCGCAGTTTTGATGTGGATGCAGGATGTGACTTTCATGGAGTTCATTCAGGTATTTCCGTTATTAGGGCTGGCAGCCTATATTGTCCTGGTGTTAGTGGTCATCAGTGGGATTTACAGGGCGGCTTCCAGAAGAATCCGCAGGGATATTATTGTAGAAGTCTTAAAGGATGAAAATGTGTGAGTCTTACTGCAAAATGAATTGTCCTAAAATTGAAGCAATTCACCATAGATTTTCATGCCATTTAGGACAATTCTGCAACATTTGCCCTTTACCCTATACTCAACAAATTAAGAAAGGCAGGTAACTGTTATGAAAATTTTGCAGACAACTGATCTTAAAAAATACTACGGCACAGAGCCGAACATTACCCGCGCCCTGGATGGCGTGAACTTCTCTGTGGAGGAAGGCGAATTTGTGGCGGTGGTCGGCACTTCCGGCTCCGGTAAGTCCACCCTGCTTCACATGATGGGCGGCCTGGATACCCCCACTTCCGGCAGCGTGATGGTGCGGGATAAGGAGCTGGCGAAGATGAACGATGAGCAGCTTACCATCTTCCGCCGCCGCAATATCGGCTTTATTTTCCAGAACTATAATCTGGTGCCGATCCTAAATGTTCATGAGAACATCGTTTTGCCCGTGGAACTGGATGGGGATACGGTGGATCAGAAATTCATGGCGGATGTGGTGTCCATGCTGGGACTGGAGGATAAGCTGAAGAATATGCCAAACAACCTCTCCGGTGGCCAGCAGCAGCGTGTGGCTATCGCCCGCGCTTTGGTGTCAAAGCCCGCTATCGTCCTTGCCGATGAACCCACCGGAAACCTGGACAGCAGGACCAGCGCCGATGTGCTGGGGCTTTTGCAGAGAACAAGCCGTGAATTTAACCAGACGCTGGTGATGATCACACATAATGATGCCATTGCCCAGCTTGCAGACCGTATCGTGCGGATTGAGGATGGCAAAATCGTTGGATAAAGGAGGTGGCAGACATGACATTGCCTTTTGAAAATGATACAGGGCCGGTTATTAAAAGACTGGCGGTAAGGAGTATTCAGACAGACAAGCGGCGCAACCTGTTTGTGATTGTAACGATTGCTCTGGCGGCTGCCCTGATGGCAGCGATTTTCTGCGCAGGAGCGGGAAGTGACAGAAAACTGGAGGCGGACATTCGGGGACAGTATCAGGCGGTTGTGGTACATTGTGACCGTGATACGATTGAAAAACTGAAAGCCTGCCCGGAAGTGGAACGCTGGGGCCTTTCTCAGAATTATGGTTCCGCCCGCTATGGTGACAGCGTTCTGACTGTGGAGTATGCGGATGCCAACTGGATGGAATTGGGTAAGAAGCCTTCCTTTACTGGGACACTTCCGCAGGCTGCCAATGAAATTCTGGTAGAACGGGCCTTTCTTGATTATTTTGAAATCCCCGCAGAAGTCGGGCAGACCATAGAAGTGAATCTTGGAAACGGAAAGCAGACCTATACCGTCAGCGGTATCATGGATGTGGAGAATGACTCCCGTATGTTCCAGCTTTATGTATCTGAAGCATTTGTGGAGGAGATGGCGCAGGGAGAGCCGCTGTTTGAATTTCGGCTTCGTTATACTGGTGCTGATAGTATGGAACTGGAGCAGCTCAAGGCGGATATTGCAGCATTCCTTTCTGCCAACGATGTCTCAGAGGATCAGATTTTTTACAGTTCCAACTATTTCGATATGCAGGGCTTTAAGTCCGGCGTGATGAAATATTACATTCCCGTGGCAATCCTTTTGCTGGTTGCCTGTGCCGTGGTCATTTACAGTATCTTTTTCATTTCCGTAAAGGGCAAAATGCGGGAATATGGACGCTTGAAAGTGATCGGCACAACACCAAAACAGATCCGGCGGATCGTGCGGCGGGAGGGATTGCTGTTATCTCTTTGCGGTATCCCGCTGGGGCTTTTGGTTGGAGGGGGTATCGGGTTTGCTATTTTCCCGGCACATTGGAGCTGGATGGGCAATCTGCCTTATCTGGCTGCGACCGCAGCAGCCTGCGCCCTGACGGTATTTCTGTCCATTCATGCGCCTGTCCGCATGGCGGCGAGGGTATCCCCAATCGAAGCGGTCCGCTCCAGTGGTTATGAAACGGCAACAGACCGGAAAGATCAGAAAAACCACCGCATTACGCCGTTCTCTATGGCACAGATGAACTTTAGGCGGAGCAGGAAAAAGACGGTCATCACCCTGGTATCTTTGGGATTGACGGGTGTGTTTTTGGTAACAGCCGCTACGGTACTTAACTCCATCAGTCCCGAAAAGATGGCGATAGAAGCCATGGGAGATCACTGTAACTATGAGGTCAGCTGGATGGATTCGGGAGGCGCGGAAGGATTGCCTGCCATCGCACGGGAAAATCCATTGACAGAAGAACTTCGTCAGGAGCTTCTTGCCATAGATGGTGTGGAATCTATCACCAGCCATGAAGTAACATCCGCAACGGTGAAATTTCCTCAGGAAAGTGTTGCATTAAAGTTCCCTGTATTTGACAGAGAGCAGATGGAACAGTGGTTGCCGGAGGAAAATCTGGAACAGGGCAGCGCAGATTATGAGGAGCTTGCCGCAAACAACGGTGTGGTCGTGACTGATTCGGAAGATCATCTTTTAAGTATGTTTTATGGCTATACGCCTGCTGTCGGGGATGTGCTGACCTTTGAATCCATGGACGGTAAGGCCATAGAAGTAACGGTCATGGGGATTGCGAAACCGTCAGTGACATCGGGCACCGGCGCATGGGGACTGTTTACCCTTACAGAAGAACTGGCCGATCAGCTCTACCCGGACATTGAGAACAGGGAGGCTGTTTGGAATGTCCATACATCGGAGGACTCGGATGCGCTCAGGGCGTCTATTTTCAGCCTGCTGGAAAATCCGGTGCTGACGGTCTTTTCCAGAGCAGACCATGCGGCATCCCTGGAATCGCAGCTAAAGATGATGACCCGCGGTGTTTATCTGCTGCTGGCATTCCTGTTTGTGTTCTCCATGGTAAATCTGGTCAACACCCTGATGACCAATCTGCTGGCAAGGCAGCAGGAGCTTGGGATTTTGCAGTCTGTGGGAATGACCGGAAAGCAGGTTTCCCGTATGCTGATCGCAGAATGCCTGTGGTACGCAGGGGTTACGGTATTTTTGTCAGTTGGCATTGGCGGAATCCTGGGCTGGATTTTTGACTATGTGATCAGCAGCTTTAATATTTTCGGGGAACTGTCCTATCAATTCCCTTTGATGGAAACGGTTGTTTTTGTTCTGGCACTTTTGGTCGTGACCGGAATCTTCTCTGTGGTTGCTGTCCGTTACTCTAAACGGCTTTCCCTTGTGGAGCGGATCAAGACCATGGACTAACCAGAGGCGGCGGCTTCCGATATGAAGCCGCCGCTTTGTTGACAGCAGGAATATAAGACTTAAAGGAGATGATCAAAATGACAGTACCATTTGAGAATGATACAGGAAATATTGTCAGGAAACTGGCAAGAAAAAGTTTGAAAAGTGAGAAGCGTCGGAATCTCATGGTGGTGATCGCCGTTGCGCTGGCATCCTGTCTGATTTGTTTTTCGATTGTGATGGCTTTGTCTACCCGGCAGATAGAGAAAAATCATGTGGAGGATACCTATGAGGCGGTCTATACCAGGATTACCGAAGAAGATGTGTCCACCCTGAAGGGGCTGGATGACTTCTCAAGGGTAGGAGAGTATTATATGCTGGCTGTGGAACCTGCGGAGCAGGGATACAATGCCTCCTATATTTATTGTGATGAGGAAACGATGTATATTGCCCGTGACCAGATGAGGTTGCTGGAAGGCCGACTGCCCCAAAAGGAGGATGAGGTGGTGGTGAGCCGTTATTTCCTTTCCAACTATGGTGCAGACGCCGGGATAGGTGAAAAGGTTATGCTAAGCAGCGAGAGCTTTCACGGAGAATACACGGTGACTGGCATTATGGAAGGCTATAAGGAAAAAGAGGTAAATGGCACATCCATCCTTCTTTCCAAAGAAGCCCTGAAGGGATGGAGCGGCTACGACCCCGCTGATTATCGTGCCTATGTGCATTTTAAGAATGAGCAGCAGATGGATGAAACAGAGCTGACTGCCCGTAGCCGGGAGATTGCCAAGGAATATCAGCTGGAAATGCCGGTCATGAACCTCAGCTATATGAAATTCTATAAGCAGCCGGTGAATGTCAGTATGCTTGCGCTGGTTGCCGGAATCGCAGTCCTGGTCATCATCGGAGGGTATGTTGTGATACAAAGTATCTTCCGAATCTCGATCAATGACAAAATCCAAAGCTATGGACAGCTGCGGACCATCGGCACAACGCCAAAGCAGATCCGGAGTATTGTCAAAAAGGAAGGCCGTTTCTTAGGATGGGCTGGTATCGGAATCGGTATTTTGCTGGGATGTGCAGCCGGGTTTGCGCTGTTTTCCCGTGGGTTTCATCTGCCGTTTTATGCTGCTGCGGTTGTTTTGACTGCGCTGCTTGGCAGGTTTATGGTATCCATTGCGATCCGCAGACCGGTAAAGATTGCCGCCGGTATCTCTCCGATTGAAGCGGTCCGCTTTACCGGCAGTCAGAGCGGAAAGGCCCACACCCATAAGAAGAATATGCGGTTAAATCCCCTCTCCATGGGAATTGCAAATTTCAGGCGTGACCGTAAAAAGACCATCAGTATCGTGGCTTCCCTGAGTCTGGGCGGGATAATCCTTTTGGTGACAGCCTCTGTTCTTCTGGTTCGTTCGCCGGAGCGGATCGCAAGGCAGTTTTTCCCGGATGGGGATTATAAAATCTATATGAACTCTGAAAAAACAGAATATGAGGTAATGTCGGAGGGAAATCCTTTGAATGAAGCGCTTCGGCAGGAGGTGCTGGCTGTGGACGGCGTGACAGATGTGATCGAGAATCGTCAGGCGGTTCATGTGCGGTTTGAGAATGAGGAGAGTTCTTCCGGCGGAATGTGCGATCTGTTGAGTGATAGAAACAGGGATCAGATGGAAGCGGCGCTTGTGTCCGGAACTTTACCTCAAGATTCCCATAGTATTGCACTGGATATGGAATATGCAGAAGATATGATTGGTGTAGATGTGGGGTCAGTTATAAAACTTACCATAGGGGATCAAGAGATTCCTGTCACTGTTTCCGGTCTGTTCCTAAACGACGGGCTTAAAAATGGTCATGGTCCTCTGGCATTGGACAGCACCTGCATGGTTGCAACCAAAGAGCTGTTTCAGGAAGCAATGCCCATGATCGATTGCTTTGATTATTCTTGGAGCATTGTCAGTGATCCCCAAAAGGCAGAGCAGATTGAAAACAGTCTGAGCGCGATCATTTCTTCTGATCCCGACCTTGCACTGGACACCATTGGGATACATAAGGATTATGAGGAAATGGAAAACAGGGTCGTTTTTGGAGGGCTTCAGGCACTGTCCTGGCTGGTATTCCTCTTTGGCGTGGTCAATCTCATCAACACCACCCTCTCCAATCAGATGTCCAGAAAGAGGGAAAACAGCGTCTTTCGCGCCATCGGTCTGACCAGAAAACAGCTTTGTCAAATGACCATTTATGAAGGGATCTGCTATGCGTTTTTTGCTGCATTGGCAACCCTGGCAGCGGGCCTCCCGATTGCAGTGATTGCTGCCCGGAAATTCAGTGAAATGACTTTCCATGGAGTCATCATGCCATATTCCTTCCCCTTCCTGCAAATGGGTCTGTTCGTTCTGGTGCTGTTTGGTCTGGAGGTTATTCTGTCCTTCTGGACAATGCGCAGGCAGAAAAATCAATCGCTTGTGGAAGAAATGCGAGCGATGGAATAAGCATATAGGATCGGCGGGGCGGCGTGTGCTGCCCCGCTTTTTAAGTTTGCTGTTATATTTTGGATCGTTATTGACTTCTATTACGGTTAGTGATATATTTATTACAGTAACCGTAATAAGGAGGCAGGTGTTATGCGAGACAATGCGAAAGGTGGTGCGCTCACAGAGGTGACATTCTTTATTTTGCTCTCCCTTTATACCCCGAAACATGGATATGCTGTCATGCAATTTATTGAAGATAGTACAAAAGGGCGGCTCACGCTGGGGGCAGGTACTTTATATGGTGCGTTGAACTCGTTGCAGGAAAAAGGCTGGATTGCACCTTTTGGAGATAGTGCGGGACGGAAAAAAGAATATCTCATCACAACACAAGGAAAAGAAATTGCAGAAAAGGAACTTATAAGGCTCAATGAACTTGTAGGAGTGGCCAATGGAATTATTGGAGGTGCAGTATGAGCAAAAAGTGTTATCGTTTCTTTGGCGGTTTGTTGACTGCCCAGGAACATTGGTTGAATAAAATGTCTGAAAAGGGCTATCGTCTGATTCGGACGGAAAAAATGTTGTATGAATTTGAGGCGTGTAAACCGGATCAGGTAAAATACTGCGTGGAGTTTATCGGGCAAAAATCGAAAGCCAACGCGTCCGATTATCATGAGTTTTTAGAGGGGATGGGTTACAAAGTATTTTATAAAAACATCAACCTGAACTACTCTGTTGGTAAAGTACGCCTACGGCCATGGGCTGAAAAAGGCGGACGCATAGCAACAAATGTCACCACCTTTAATCGGGAATTGTTGATTGTAGAAAAAGATAATGACGGTAAGCCATTTGAACTTCATACTTCTTATGAGGACAAGGAAAACTATTACAGAAATCTGCGTAATCCGTGGCTGCTGATCCTGCTTATGTTCGCAATATTTGCGGTTGCAAAATGTTCGGTAGTTTTTGGTGTGCTTGCCTTGGTTTCTCTGATTCCTGTTCTCGTATATCAAACCCAGGTTATGCAGAACAAACGCGAAGGTAAGACAAAAGAATGGTGAGGTGTTCATATCATGAATGAACGAGAAAAAACAATCCGACTATGGTTTGATATGTGGCTCAATCAGCAGGATATGGGCATTGATGATATTTTTACAGAAGATGTAATCTATACAGAAAGCTGGAGTCCCCAGTATAACAACCGAAAAACAGTAAAGCATTGGTTTCAGGAATGGAATACCCGTGGCAAGGTAGTTATTTGGGAAATCAAGCAATTTTTTCATAAGGGAGATCAAACGATTGTAGAGTGGTATTTCAAAAATGAAATGAACAATGGAAGTATAGAGGAATTTGACGGCATTTCTTTGGTTGAATGGACAGAGGACAATAAAATAAAGGCATTAAAAGAATTTGGGTGTAATCGCAATACCTATAATCCATACCAGGAAGGCGATACCCCTCAATTCAAAGCAGAAAAAGCGAATTGGTTTTGAATTGAGTGCTTATGGAGGTAAAAATATGATGTATCGGACAGAATTAGTAGAAGGAATTACCGTGGAAAATGTAACAGAGAAAATCAATGCAAAAATAGAAGAAATGGAAAAGGAAAGCTATCGACTTGTTACGATGTCTTTTTGGGGAACCGAAAGAGCTGTACTGGTTTTCAAAAAAGGGTTAAAGGGTAGTTTGCTTTAACATATATACTTGACTTATTCGAATATCAATGGGAGAATGAGCAACTGCATATCGCATTTTTTACGGAGGCTGATATGAAAGAAAAAATATTGATAATAGAAGATGATCCGTTGATACGGAATGAATTGAAAACGCTGCTGCAAAGCAACGGCTATGAAACGGTGGCTCCGGAGAATTTTTCTGATGCGATCGACCGTATCAAAGCTGAACAGCCACATTTGATTTTGCTGGACATCAAACTGCCGGGAACCAGTGGCTTTTCTCTCTGCACCGAGGTTCGCACATTTTCTGAAGTGCCAATCATCTTTGTGACAAGCTGCAACACGGATATGGACGAACTGAATAGCATCATGCTGGGCGGAGACGCTTTTATTACGAAGCCCTATAACACAGCGATCCTGCTTGCGAAAATTGCTTCTCTGCTGAAGAAAGCCTATCCCGCACAGCAAAGGGAACAGATCGTCTATGGAGATACAGTGCTGCATCTGGAATCCAGCAGTCTGGACTATCATGGACAGAGCGTAGAGCTTACCAAGAACGAATTGAAAATTCTCTATTACCTTTTCAAGAACGGAGGAAAAATCTGTTCTCGCGGAGATATTGTTGAGTATTTGTGGGACAATCAGTTGTATGTGGATGATAATGCTTTGAGTGTCAATATTAACCGCATACGGGAAAAATTGGCGAGCATTGGTTTGACGGATTTTATCAAGACAAAGCACCGACAGGGGTACACGATATGAACAGCAGACGATATTGGAAAAACAGGCTGCCATTTCTGCTGACAAACCTTGTTTGTATGGCTGCGCTCACTGTATTTCTGCTGGTGTGCGGCAATTCGGTTTCCGCAGTAGTATTGATCCTGATCGTATGGGCATTGATTTTGCTGATGGGACTTATCCTCACTTACTGGAAACGGAAACGGCAGATGAAAAAACTTCTGGATATGGCGGAGCAGCTTTCCGAAAGATACCTCATTTCCGAAGTGATGGAGCTACCAGAACAGGCCGAGGACCAGGTTTACTATCAGCTTTTGAAAATGGCCGGAAAATCCATGTTGGAGCAGATTGGAGAGATCGAGCGGGAACGCCTGGAGTACAAGGAATACATTGAACAATGGATTCACGAAATCAAAACGCCCATTACTGCCATGAAACTCCTATGTGAAAATCATCGGATGGACTGGACAAAAGAACTTCTGCTGGAGCTGGAAAAGACCAACCGCTTTACCGAACAGGCTCTTTATTACGCCCGCAGCGAACATACAGAGAAAGATTATTCTGTACGGGAAATGGCGCTGTCCCAAGTGGTGCATGGGGCGATTGCAGATAATAAATATCTGCTGCTCCAAAGTGGTATGCGTCTGGAAGTGGAGGAAATGCAGGATACGGTTTATTCAGATGAAAAGTGGGTGCGTTTTATCCTAAATCAACTGATTGCCAATGCGGTCAAGTATCGTACGGAACAGCCGGTTCTCCGCATTTCCACCCATAAACGGCAGGATCAGGTTGTCCTTGTCGTGGAGGATAATGGAATCGGAATTGCTGCGTCCGATCTGCCCCGTATTTTTGAAAAGGGATTTACAGGCCAGAACGGTCGCAAGATTCAGCAATCCACAGGAATTGGTCTGTATCTGTGCAAACGGCTTTGTGAAAAGCTGGGCATTGGCATTGCGGCGGAATCGTCGGAACATGGCACAGCCGTTTCCCTTTCTTTTCACATCAACTGTCTGATTCATGAAGTGCAGGACTGAAAAGCGTTCTGCACTTCTTACATTTTTGTTAGAACTTTGTAAGAAAACTTGATACAAACGAAGCCGCTCTTATTTTACAATAGAGATCAGAGGTGATAACAATGAAAGAAATTTTGAAACTGGATCATATCCAAAAATATTACGGAAATGGCGGGAATGTTACAAAAGCAATTCAGGACATCAGCTTTTCCGTTCAAGAGGGAGAATTTGTAGGAATCATGGGAGCATCCGGTTCCGGCAAGACCACCCTGCTCAACTGTATTTCCACCATTGATACCGTCAGTGCGGGACATATCTATCTGGATGGAACCGATGTGACGGAAATCAATGAAAAACAAATTGCCCGGTTTCGCCGGGAAAATCTTGGATTTGTGTTCCAGGATTTTAACCTGCTGGACACGCTGACCATTTCGGAAAACATAGCCCTGGCGCTGACCATCAACAAGGTTCCCGCAGGCGAGATTGATGGGCGGGTGCGGGAAATGGCCGGAAAGCTGAATATCACGGATATTCTGGATAAGTACCCCTATCAGGTGTCCGGCGGCCAGAAGCAGCGGTGCGCCTGTGCCAGAGCCATTATCAACCAGCCTAAGCTGATTTTGGCGGATGAACCCACCGGTGCGTTAGACAGTCACTCGTCCCAGATGCTGCTCTCGACGATCCAGAGTATCAACGAAGATCTCGGAGCCACGATCCTGATGGTGACACACGATGCTTTCTCGGCAAGCTATGCCAATCGTATTCTCTTTATGAGGGACGGGGCAATCTTTATGGAAATCCGTAAGGGTGGTGATTCCCGCAGGACTTTCTTTGAAAAAATCCTGGATGTCCTCACCATGATGGGAGGGGGCATGAGCGATGTACGCTAAATTGATTTTTAGAAATGCGAAACGCTCTGCAAAGGACTATCTAATCTATATTGTTACCTTGACGATCTGCGTTACTTTGTTTTATGCGTTTCTATCTATATCGAGCAGCTACTACCAGCCAGATATTGGAACTGCTTATGAAATTACAGCGTTTAGTGATGGTATCAAATTGGCGGTCTGTGCGATCACGCTGTTGTTATTGTTCCTGATACGCTATGTAAACAGCTATATGCTGCGGCGCAAGCAAAAGGAATTTGCCGTACAATCTATTATGGGGATGGAGCAAAAAACAATCGGCTGGCTCTTTTTTGCAGAAACTTTTTTGATGGGGGCTATATCTATTGCTCTTGGTATTGCTCTTGGTGTGTTGTGTTCGCAATTTATGTCCGCTATGCTGCTCGCTTCCTATGGTCATAGTTATGAGCTGACATGGACACTGTTCCCCGATACCGTTCTTTGGACAGTCGGCTTTTTCACAATCAGTTTTTTCGTGGTTGGACTGTTCAATGTCCGTACTATTCGTAAGATCAAGATTATTGATATGCTGTCTGCGGACAGACAAAATGAACCTGATTTGAAGAAGAACCGGTTTATACAGACAATCCTTGTGATCTACTTGGTGCTTTCTATATGGATGTTGGAAACAGGGATTCAAAAGATGATCTTTTTCTTTGATCCACGATTTGCTTTTCCTCTCCACATCTTGTTTTGGGGAAATATCATTTTTCCGGCGCTCACCCTGCTGTGGTCGTTCGTTTGGCTACTCAAAAAGAAAGTATGGACATTGCAAACTTTGCTTATCGGTCTCTTAGCCTGCACAGTTCCAAATACTGTACTTGCAGCTCTCGTACCGGTTTTTGAAAGCAAGTATTATCTAACTCTGGGCGCTGGTACGATCAATCAATATTTGCTGTTCGTTGTTGCAGATTTACTTTTTTTGATATGCGGAATTATTTATCTGTCCAGCAGCGCGATTGTTGCATGGAAAAGCAAATCCCCTGCACACAGGTATCAAGGTAATAACCTGTTTTTCTTTGGACAGATCATATCCAAGCTCACAACAACGACAAAAACAATGACCTTGATTTGCATTACGCTGACAATAGCCATTCTTATGTTCATTATCGCACCAGTACTGACAGAATGGAGTACGGGGTATTTGGATAGTCGCTCCATGTATGATGTTCAGATCAATTCCCGATATAATGATGTGTACGAAAAAAAGGATTTGCCAACAGGCGATTATGAAGCGGTCACAGATTTTTTGACGGAAGAAGGAATTGCGGTAATCGCAGACTGTGCCTTTAGCCTTTATCTTCCAAATTGTGAAGATTTTCATGACCGTGTAAAACATGAATTTCCTGTGGTTGCTATTTCTCTTAGCGATTATAATGCTATCAGGGAAATGCTGGGATATGAGGCTATTACGCTTGAAGAAAATGAGTTTACGACCCAATGGCATACAACTGCAACAACGGATGAACAAGAAGAATTTATACGCAGTCATGCAGTGGTAGATACCGATGTAGGAAGGTTAACGCTTTCTGAACAGGCCAGTTATCAAGAGGCAATGGGCGAAACCTTATACAATTCCTATACACAAGTTGTATATGTATTTCCAGATAGTGTTTGTCAAAACCTTCTTTCTGTCAAGCGGAACCGTTATATCCAGACATCAAAAGAACTTTCCTACTCAGATGCAGCGGCCTTAGAAAACAGGTTTATAAAGGTCTATCCAGAACTTTCGGAAAAGGGTGTTGGGTATTCCATTCGATTGAGTACGCTGCAAATCAATGAAACAAAGGGTATGAACTTCATTCTAAAGACAGCGATGATTTATGGCGCTGTGGTTTTAATGGTAATGTGCCTCACAATACTTTCTTTGCAGCAACTCTTAGATGCAGGAAAATATAAATATCGTTTTGGAGTTTTGCGTAAATTGGGGACAGAGGAATCCGATATAAAGAAATTGATGCGAAAACAGCTTAGAGTGTGGTTTGGTTTACCGATTACAGTAGCGGTTATTGTATCCTTCGTTGTGGTAGCTTATTTTATTCAATCTGTCTCAAATGAGATCGCTTCTTATATTGGATTTGATAAATTGCTCCTGCAAGTGGGCATTACGGTCGCTGTACTTATTTTGCTTTTGGTTTGCTATTATATCAGCACATGGATATTATTCAGCAAATCCACATCCAATTCAGATTGAGGGGGTGTGATGATGTACTGGAAGTTAGCAATTCAAAATATTCGCAGAAGCCTGCGGGATTATATCATTTACTTTGTGACGCTTACCTTGACTGCGGCATTGATGTACTCATTTTTGGCATTGGGCTTTTCATCAGATGTTCTTGCTATGGCAGAAAATATGTCGATGCTGACTACTGGAATTCTGCTTATGTCAGCTCTGGTTGCTTTTATGTCCTCGTTTGTGATCGGTTATGCGATCCGCTTTATGCTGGGACGACGGAAAAAGGAGTTTGCAACCTACGAATTGATTGGCATGGAATCAAAGACAGTACGGAATTTGTTCCTTGCTGAAAACAGTATCATCGGCACTGGGGCCTTTCTGCTTGGTTCTTTGGTTGGCACAGGGCTTTCCGGTTTGCTGAATCAGGTGGTAAAAAATATCTTTGAGGTGCCGCATACCTATCAGGTTTCCTTTTCTCTCCAGGCATGGGCAGTAACATTTTTGTTTTTTGCCTTGATGTATGGTTTTGGGATGCTCCGAGCAGCAAAGATTATCCGGCATCAGAAAGTAATCGATCTGCTGTATGATAACCGCAAGAATGAAGAATACCGTTTCAAATCATTCCGCCATAGTCTTTTGGTAGTATTGCTCTCAATCGCTGCAATGGTTGCAGGCGTGATTTTGCTTGGGCGGATGCTTCAGACACAAACCAATGAAGCATTTTTGTACCTTGGCGGAGCCTGCCTGCTCATTCTGGTGGGTGTTTACGAGCTGCATCGCCAGATTCCGCTTTTGCTGCACCGATTTGCAAAACAAAATCTGCGCCATAAGTACAAAGAAGAAAATCTGTTCTTCCTGGGGCAGATTGGGCGGCGCATCCATTCTGCTGGCCGGACAATGGCTGTGGTGGCGATTCTTTTAACCATATCCCTGGCAACCATGTTTGTGGGGCTTACAATGGGAGCAGGCTACAAAGCCAACATGAAAGCCTATTATCCCTATGATGCAGGCGTGGCGATTGATGCACCTTTAGAAAAATCCAACATGGATTCCATCGTTTCCTTTACAGAGGAGCATTGTGGAGTCGAGGATTCTGTGAGCTATTATCTGTATGCGGTTCCTGAAAAACCGATTGAAGCCTTGTCCTTGTCCGACTATAACCATCTGCGTGAAATCCTGGGGCTTTCTCCTGTTGTCATGGGCAACAACGAATTTTTGGTTCATTGTGATACATGGAACTATATGGACGGAATCCGGCAGGGCTTGAAGCAGCAGCCGGAGATCACATTAAATGGTCGAACCTTGACTATTGCAGAGACACCAATCCTGACGGAGCCGATGGAGCAGTATCAAATGGCCGGAACGAAGGGATATGTACTTGTTCTGCCGGATGAAGCAACTTCACAATTAGTCGGAGAAAAAATCCGTCTGGCGATGAAACTGGAAGATGGCGGATACCCGGAATTGAAAAGCGACTTGAAGCAATTCCTGAACAGTGGGAAATGGCAGCCGGAATTGCAGTCCGGTCAACAGCTCCCGGAAAAAGTAACGATGGGTGTTACAGTAAAGGCGTGGGGTGTTGCCAATTCGCTGACTGGATTTACAGCTATTTCGTTCTGCGGATTGTATTTAAGCATTATTTTTATCATCCTATCCTGCTCGGTTCTTGCATTTGAGCAGCTTTCTGCCATAGACAAAAACCAGAAGAATTATGCAGTCATTGACCGTTTGGGTGTACCGGGCCACAGGCAGGCTTCCCTGATTCGCAGGGAACTGTCCACAGTCTTTTTGATCCCACTGCTATTCCCTCTTTTGCTGACGATTTTGCTGATAGCAGGGGCACAGTTCTTTTTCGGAGAGGCAATCTTGCAGCAGGGACTTGTACCTCTTTATGGTCTGGTGACGATTCTGCTATTCTGTGCAATCTACCTGACCTATTTTGGTGCAACAATGTTCTTATTCAAACGGGTTATTCTTCGACCGGAAATGAGATAAAAATTGAATTGCTACAAAAATGAAGCAATTCAGCCTGTTTTCTTGCTGAAAAAGAAAGCGATTAGGAGATTTCTGCAACATTTGGTTTTTATCATAGAATTAAAAGTAAGATAGAAAATGTGATTAAATCTGCCGAACGATGGCAAAAGAAAAAAAGCCGTCGTACAGCAGACATATTTCTATGCACCTATGAAGTGGCGGCTTTGAGAAATCAGAGCCGCCGTTTCTTTTTGTTTTTCCAACGATGCTCATGCGATTAAGAGGGCGGTACACAGGAGGATACCGCCATGGCAATTATCGTCATTCATAGCACCCATGAGCTTCATCAATTAAAAAAAGTCTTGTCCCTCCTCCGGGGAGGTATGACTATCAATCAGTATTATCATTCCATCTAAATCAGCAAAATAGTAGGTATTTTTGTTGCGCCAGTTTCCAATTGTGGGGAGCTGGCGCTTTTTGGTATCGGTTTTTCGGGAAAGCCCCCGAAGTATGTCGCTGCCGATCACCACCTCCATTCGATTCACTCGCTAATCGCCCATGAATCGAAATGGAGGTACATAATGAAGAAAGTCAATCTTAGGGAGTTGTATCCTGATATATACAAAACGGATGTTTTTATAGAAGTAAGCAGTGAAGTACAAGAAGTATTCCTGACAGATAAGCGAGCAGAAGCTGCACGCCAGCGCCAGATGTATAACTACAAAGCGTACTATTCTCTGGACTGTGATAATGGTATAGAGAAACAGGTAGTGTATCAGCCGCCGACGCCAGAAATGCTCATGGAGGAAAAGCAGCTTCGAGAACAGCTCTATTCTGCGGTGATGGCCTTACCGGAGAAGCAGGCAAAGAGGATTTATGCTCGGTTTTATCTGGGTATGACAGTTAAAGAAATTGCCAAGACAGAAGGCGTTGATCTCAGTAGAGTGTATGACAGCATCCAACGCGGTTTGAAATGGCTGGCTAAAAATTTGAAAAAGTTTGATTAGCATAGCGAAAATCTTGCTCTTTTTTTCATTACTATTAGAAGGACAAGTTTTCCCCCTTCAACAGCACTTTGACAATTTCATAGACAGCATAACAGGTACATAACCCGTGTACGAGCGAGTGTGGAACGCCGCGAAGATGGAGCAGCCCAGGGAGGTGATGAACAGAGCTGTTTCGGAGCGATCTACGATTTCACAAAACGGATGGTGGCAGATCCGGCGCGAGGACTGCACGGGGGCTTAAAGATACTTCCTCACGGCCTCCTAAAGACTTGGGGGGAACCCTGCGGCGCACGAGTAAAACGACGCTGCGGAGTTATGACAACCGCGCCAGCGGAGACCTGCTATGTTCCCATCGTCAGGGTTGCGTGGCAAATGTGACGAGAATTAAGTCATATTAAAATAGGAAGCGACTGCTCTTTTGGGTGGCCGCTTTCTATTCAAAATCAGATACCATGCGCTGGCAGTTTCGGCTGCCAGCGTATTCATGTGATTTTGAAAGCACGATGATAACCTTGACAGATTGGAGGGAATATAGTCTATGGAAAAGCTCATTACACGAAAAGAAGCTGCTGAAATCTTAGGAATCAGCATCGCAACGCTGGATGCTGCCCGTAACAACGGCTTGATCTCTTATGTGCAGTATGTTCAGAATGGCTGTGTGTATTTTACTGCGGCAGGTCTCCAGGAGTATATCGCAAAATGCACGCACAGAGCAAAACCAGTTGAGAGAAGCACAACTTACCGTAAACCTCGAAGTGGAAGATCGTGAGCCGGTCCGTATCCTTGATGGAATCAGAGAGGTCTGATAAAACAAAGGTACAGCGCTGGAGATTATTCTTAGGAGGTGGAGGAATTGGCAAATAGAAAAATAATACTTCCTCAATATGGCACAGTCATGAAAAGAGGTGTCCTATATTATAGGACCAGAATCAAAGATGCGAATGGAAAGCTCGTAGCTCTCTACGCAAAAACACCTGAAGAACTATATAACAAAGAAACGCTTGCATTGGAACAGATTGAGAATGCCACTTTTCATCGGAAAACGCCCACAGTTGCAGAGTATTGTGAAAAGTGGCTGCTGATGCAGTCGGTTCATGTACGAGCTACTACTTTGACGGATTACACCTCAAAGGTCAGGCGGCATATTATAGCGGAATTGGGAGATAAACGGATGGGAGAGGTTAGCCTGGATGATATTCAGCTTGCCCTTGTTCCGGTTTCCAAGAAATCCGCATCGGTTTATAAATCTGTGGTGATCCTTTACAAGTCTATCTTTCGAGCAGCGATGGAAAGCAGGATCATTGACCATAACCCAACGATTTATCTGACAACAAAAGGTGGCGGTGTTCCTCAAGAGGAGCGTCAGGCTTTGACAGATGAACAGGCAGAGCGCCTTTTGGATGCTATCCGAGATTTGCCGCCTTATGTCTTTGTCATGATTGGTTTATATGCAGGGCTGCGCCGGGAAGAAATTCTTGCTCTGCAATGGGATTCAGTATATCTGGATACGGATACTCCATATCTGACGGTAAGGCGGGCATGGCACACAGAACACAACAGACCGGTGATCTCAGATGAATTGAAAACCAAGGCTGCGGAGAGAAATATCCCCCTTCCTGTTTGTTTGGCTGAATGCTTGAAATCAGCAAAGGAAGCCTCGACTTCGGAGTATGTAGTTTCAAACCGGGATGGCGATCCATTGTCCTATACGCAGTTTAAGCGGCTGTGGCAGTATATTGTTACGAGAACGGTCAAGGAACGGAGCTATTACCGGTATGAAGATGGAAAAAGAGTAAAGCATACTGTCACACCTGTCTTGGGAGAAAAGGCTGCTCATAACGGAAAAGTGGTTTACAGTCTGGACTTTGAGGTAACACCCCATCAGCTGCGGCATACTTACATCACCAATCTTATTCATGCGTCGGTAGATCCCAAAACGGTTCAATACCTGGCAGGCCATGAAAGCAGCAAGATTACCATGGACATCTATGCAAAGGTTAAGTATAACAGGCCGGATGAACTGGTCAGATCAATGAGTTGCGCGTTTGCAAGCTGGGACACAGCACAGTAATAATAAAATAGGAAGTAAAGCAGGAGCGAGGCAAGGATGTCTCGCTCTTTGTTTTACATCAGCCGTATCTTTGATTAAATCGAGGCTTTCTGATAAAAAGAGAGTGTAGATACGGAGACTACACATTATCAAGAAAGGACGATCAAAGATGGCAAAAAAGAAAACACAGATCCCGAAGTATGGGACCATTACATTGAAAGGAATCCAGTATTACAGAACCAGGATTACGGATGCAGATGGCAAAGAATTGAGTTTGTATGCTGCTACTTGTGAAGAATTGTATGAGAAGCAGTTAGAGGCCCGGAAGCAGGTGGAAGAAATTATCTTTCACCGGCAGCACCCGACAGTAGCCGAGTATGGAGAGAAGTGGCTGCTGATGCAGTCGGCAAAGGTGTCTGCGTCTACACTCAGAGGTTATACGAGGGATATGACAAACTATATCATAAAACCTCTGGGAGAGATGTATATGGAAGAAGTGACCGCTGACGATATTCGGCTGGCGCTTGTTCCATTGTCAAAGAAATCGGAAGGCTTATACAATAAGGTCAATATGCTGCTCAAGTGCATTTTTTATACGGCAGAGAGAAACCAACTCCTTGAACACAACCCCTGTGCAGGAATATCCGGTAAAGGTGGAAAACCAACAAAAAAGAAGGAGGCATTGACAGATCAGCAGGTAGCCGTGCTTCTGGATACCGTCAAGGGACTGCCTCCATATTTGTTTATTATGCTCGGTTTGTATTCCGGTCTGCGCAGGGAAGAAATTCTTGCACTGCAATGGGATTGTGTATTTCTGGACGAGGATACACCTTATCTATCGGTGAGGCGGGCATGGCGTACAGAGCATAACAGACCCGTGATTTCTACGGTGCTAAAAACTCCGGCGGCAAAAAGGGATATTCCGATACCAAAGTGTTTGGTAGAGTGTCTGAGAGAAGCGAAAGAAAACTCCATATCAGATTATGTGATTGCAGATAGCAAAGGGGAACCGCTGGCTGCTTCGCAGTTTCAAAGAGTGTGGCAGTATGTAGTTGTCCGCTCTACTAAGCCCCGGAACTATTATAAGTATGTAAATGGGGAGAGTATCAAATATACGGTTACTCCAACGCTGGGCATGACCCAAAAGAATCAACCCAAAATCAAATATACGCTGGACTTCGATGTGACGCCCCATCAGCTGCGGCACACTTACATCACCAATCTTCTTTACGCGGGTGTCGATCCAAAGACAGTACAATACCTTGCCGGACATGAAAACAGCAAAACAACTATGGACATCTACGCAAAGGTAAAGTACAATAAACCTGAAGAACTTTTTGATGTAGTGAATCAGGCGTTTATACAGGATAAATAATATATTTGAAATGCCAGTTTGGCATATCAAGTTTTAAACAGGAATTGTCGCACACAGTATTCTGATACGGATATGAGGGATGGATATGGATAAATTAGTAGAAGTGGATGCTCAATATAGAGAGTGGATTTCCGAAGTGAGTAAACGCTTTCATCAAAGCCAGATTAAGGCTGCGGTGAAAGTGAATGATGAGATGCTTAGATTTTACTGGCAGTTAGGAAAAGAACTTCATGATAGAAAAGATAAGTTCTCTTATGGACAGAGTTTTTACAAAACAATCAGTCGTGATCTGCGTAGAGAACTGCCGGATGTAAAGTCATTTTCGGAGACAAACTTACGATATATGCAGAAATTTGCAGAACTATATAGCGAAGTTTCAAATCTTCCCCAACTTGGGGAAGATTTCAGAAGCGAAGAAATTGAGCCGCTTTTTGCAATTCCGTGGGGACATCATAAGATTATTATTGATAAGTGCAATGGAAATCCGAAAAAAGCATTGTTCTTTGTAAATCAAGTGATTCAAAATAATTGGTCGCGCGCAGTATTGCTGAATTTTTTAGATACCGATCTTTATGAGCGGCAGGGAAAGGCAATCACAAATTTTAATTTGACACTTCCGGCCATGCAGAGCGATTTGGCACAGGAGATCACAAAAGATCCATATAAGTTTGATTTCATTACCTTGACCCAAAGCTATAACGAAAAGGAACTGAAGGATGCACTGATGGATAATATTCAGAAGTTTCTTTTGGAACTGGGTAATGGATTTGCTTTTGTGGGACGGGAATATCGAATTGAAATTGGCTCGACAGAGAACTTCATTGATATGTTGTTTTACCATATTCACCTACATTGCTATGTAGTAGTTGAGGTAAAGGTCACGGAATTTGAATCATCTTATGCTGGCCAGCTGGGAACCTATGTAGTGGCGGTTAATCATCAGTTAAAAACAGAGAAAGATGAACCGACACTTGGCTTGTTAGTGTGTAAATCCAAGGATGATATAAAAGCACAGTACGCACTGGAAGCAAGCAGTCAGCCTCTGGGTGTGTCAGCATATGAATTGTCAAAACTGATACCGGAGAATTTTAAAGGTTCGCTGCCTTCGATTGATGAGATAGAAAGTGAACTGCGGAAAGATACGGAAGGCTGACAATAAAAGTGCCTGGCTATTCATAAAGAATCGGGACAATTTTTGTGGTTCGCATACCGGATAACCGAGAAGCAGAAAGCCGGAAAAGCCCGGAATATCAAGGAAAAACAGCTCAAAAACTCGCGCAATACGGTCTCAAAGCAGCTCGTAGAGCACCACAGTTCTCAAAACGTTAATTATACGTTTCGGAACGTACAATTTCAAAAAAGATTTTTCGACTCCTCAGGACTTCGGTCTTGGGGAGTTTTTGATGTGAATTTGTGTCAGCATTGATGAATGTCACCGGGAACCCCGGGATGTTTTCTGAAAGCATATGAAGAAGTGAATGGAAAAAGATTATATTATAAACTATCGAATTATGATAGTTATCGCGGTGTATTTGGGCATGAATGTGTAAATGAATTGATTGTAAGTCGAGTAATGGATATTTTGAGAATTCCCCATGTGAAATATAAATTGATACATGCGCAGATTATCATAGATGGAAAAGAACAGGAAACATGGCTTTCTGTTTCGGAAAACTTTCGTAAGGATAATGAAGAAAAGTTGGCATATGATTTGTATTATGATTTGCAAAAAGAAGGAAATGAATCTCCGTTAGAATTTGCAATAAGAAACAATTGGGAATTATATATGTACCAGATGTTTTGCATTGATTATTTGATTGCCAATAGAGACCGTCATGGAAGCAATCTGGAAGTGTTAAGAAATGATGAAGACGATAGTGTGAGAATAGCTCCTTTGTTTGATCAGGGAGTATCGTTATTGTTTTCAACATATGGTAATGAAAAACTTCTGGAAGAAACGGACGTGATGAGAGATTTTCCGGTTAATAATTATATTGGATCAAAATCTTTAGAGTATAATCTGTCATTGATACCAAAAGGATACGATTTACAGATTTGGAAATTAAAAAAAGAAGATCAGGATTATATTTTTAGTGGTATAAAGCATGTTTTATCGGAGGGTCATAGGAATAAAATATGGGAGATGATTTGGAAAAGGTGGTGTTTTTTTGAACAGGTACGCAATCAGGAGAAATAATAGAAATAAAATTGTCGGAATATTAAATTATGATGAGAAAGCAAAGAAATACACAATTGAGATTCCGGAAAATGTTACGCCAAAGGAAGCTCCGTTTATGATGTCGTTACTTTTGAAAAAAGGTATCCGAACCATGAATTCAGATTGGAGTATGCGTTGGGTACAGAGTAGAATCATTCCAAGTAGCAGACAGAATATAGGGGAAATACTTCGTGTGAATGGAATGCGTTCATATGATGAGCATAAATTACTATTAAAAAATGAGGGGCGAAGTTGTCAGGATGAATTTTATATTGAACATATGTAGCTTTAAAGTGTAATGCGGAGTAATGTGAAGCCTTGTATTTATAATGTATTTACAGCACCAACATTTGAGAATCTGGTGAAATTAAGTATTTCCAGTTACTTAAATGTTAAGGGATGTACAATTTCAGAAGGTTATACCAGTGTGATGGATCTGTATTCAAGAAAAATCATTTCCTGGGTGTTGAGTGAGACGCTGGAGGCATCCCACGTAGTGGAATGTGTTGAAAAAGCAAACGTGTCAGAAATGTTGAAAAACCGTTGATCTTCCACAGAATCATCATCAGGAACTAGACCTTCCAAATTTAATGGCAAAACCAGTTGATAAGGCTCGCCAAATTCGGTATAATTTTTATGGTATTTTATGTATTTTGTCATACTTAATTATACCATGGATTGCGGACTCTTCGGAGTCCGTTTTTTACTTTTAGGCATAAAAAGGGAGCTATTGCTCCATAGATGTTTACTCATCTATTTTGCAACAGCCCCTCTCAATTCTTTAAAAACAGCATCATATTCCTGCGAAAAGATACTGTTTTTATTCCACAGAAAGGTGAAGTCGTGCATAATCATGAAATCAGATAGTGGGATCTGTACTAACATTCCTTCATTTAATTCTTGTTCCACTGCAGATTTATAGAGAAAAGAAATTCCACAATCTTCTTTTAACAGAGTGACGATCGTGTGGATGTTTTCGATTTCCACAAGATGTCGGAAGTCTTTGACAGACATATTTTTCAATGCCAGTGTTTTGGTCAGGATTGCCCGGGTACCAGAGCCGTGTTCTCGAATCAGGAGACGTTCAGATGTCAGGTCTCGGAGATTGTGTACTGGTTTTGAAAATGTGTGATGGGCGGAGGAAACAGCAATGTATTCTTCTGTTTTGTAGACACGTGTCTCGTAATGATCACCGCTAAAATATCCTTCCACAATTGCAAAATCGATCGTTCCTTCGTGAAGATAGGTGAGAAGGGTCTGCGTGTTGCCATATCGGATGTGAAAATCCATATCCGGATGTGTTTTGATAAAACGGGAAAGAGCAGGTACGATCGCATATTCGCCAATGGTCATTGTTACGCCAAAGGTCAGAACTTTTTTTTCTTCTATACTTTCCTGCATCCGTTTTTTTAACGTATTTTCATCATTTCTCATGGTCTCCAGAGCAGAACGTAAGATTTCTCCGGCAGGAGTTAGTCTGAGCTTTTTCTTATCTCTTATAAAAAGTTCGGTACCGTAGGTCTTTTCCAGATGTTTAATATGCTGGGAAACTGCGGGCTGTGTCAGATTCAGGTGCTCGGCAGCATGTGTAAAGTTCATATCGTTGCATACAGTCAGAAATGTTTCCATGCGAAAATCCAACATAATTGTTTCTCCTTTTTCAGATGTGTTTATACTTAAACCATAACAAATATTTATTATATAATCAATACTTATAATTTTACAAAATAATAGGAGCGATTTATAGTATATATGAAAACAGGGAAAAGTAAAATGAGGAAGGCGAAAAACAGGAGGATATGAAAATGTATGATGTTATAATCATAGGAGCAGGACCGGCAGGAATCAGTGCAGGAATTTATGCAGTGAGCAGAGGACAAAAAGCACTAATTTTAGAAAAAAATCAGGTCGGAGGACTGATTCGAAGAGTGTCCGCTGTCACACATTATGCGGCAATTGTAGAGGGGGAAACCGGGGAAAGCTTTGCAAAGCGCCTGAGGAAACAGGCGGAAAATGCAGGGGTAGAAATCCTGAAGACCGAGGTGAAAAAAGTAGAATTGACCGGGGTGGAAAAAAGGATTTATACAGAGAAAGAATGTTATTGTGCGAAGAAGGTAATTTTAGCGAATGGTACATCACCAAGAAAACTGGGGATTCCGGGAGAAATAGAACTGGCAGGACGAGGAATCGGAATGAATGCAGCAAAAGATGCAATGAAGTATCGTGGAAAACATGTATATGTGATCGGAGGTGCAGATGGAGCGGTAAAAGAAGCACTGTATCTGGCGGGGGTTGCAGAAAAAGTAACAATCATCCATTTTGAAGAAACGTTGGGATGCATTGCACAATTTCAGGAAAAAGTAGCACATACCCCAAACATTGAATTACGGCTTCACGCCAGACTTCATGCTGTGTACGGAGTGGAAAAAGTAGAGTCATTGGAAATCTTGGATGAGAAAACAGGAGCAATTGAGACAATTGAAGATCCGGGATGTGGAATTTTTGTGTATGTAGGTACGGTTCCGAATACAGAATTATATAATGAGATCAGGTTGGACAATGGGTTTCTTACGACAGATGAAAATATGCAGACGGAAATACCCGGTGTATATGCAGTTGGTGACATTCGTGTAAAACAGGTACGACAAGTATCTACAGCAGTAGCAGATGGAACGATTGCAGCAATTCATGCAGCACGATAGGAGGCAAATATGGACTTTATAAAGAAAAACGGGAAGGGATTACTTTTTTGTCTGGCTTTGGCAGTGCCTTCAGCTGTTTTGGGAAAATTGTTTCCGGTCGTCGGTGGACCAGTGTTTGCGATTTTAATTGGAATGATACTTGCATTGGTGATTAAAAAACGGGATTCACTGGAATGTGGCATAAAATATACTTCGAAGAAAATATTGCAATATGCCGTTGTACTTCTTGGATTCGGACTCAATTTGGAGGTTGTGATGGAGACGGGAAAACAGTCTTTGCCGATTATTGTGTGCACCATTACAACATCATTGGTGATTTCTTATATTTTGCATCGCACAATGAACATTCCGGAAAAAATCTCTACACTGGTTGGGGTGGGATCTTCGATTTGTGGGGGATCAGCGATCGCAGCAACAGCTCCGGTTATCGATGCGGATGAAGAAGAAGTAGCACAGGCAATTTCGGTGATTTTTTTGTTTAATATTCTGGCAGCATTGATTTTTCCGGTACTGGGAACAGCGCTTGGATTTTCAACAACATCCGGGGAAGCATTTGGAATTTTTGCAGGTACTGCGGTGAATGATACCTCTTCTGTAACTGCAGCGGCTTCTACGTGGGACAGCATGTATCATCTGGGAAGCCAGACACTGGATAAGGCAGTGACGGTTAAATTGACCAGAACATTGGCGATTATTCCCATCACATTGATACTTGCATTACGCAGGGCGCGGAAGGCTGAAACAGAAAGCGGAGAAAAAGTGTCTCTGAAGAAAGTGTTTCCATTTTTTATCCTGTTTTTTATCGGAGCAAGTCTGATTACGACAGCAGCAACAGCAGCAGGAGTACCGACAGAAGTTTTTCAGCCATTAAAAGAGCTCTCCAAGTTTTTCATCATTATGGCAATGGGAGCAATTGGATTTCATACGGATGTAGTGAAATTGATCAAAGGTGGCGGAAAGCCAATTTTAATGGGAATGGCATGTTGGCTTGGCATTACCGTGGTAACGCTCAGTATGCAGCATCTGCTGAATTTATGGTAATCGTCAAAACGACAAACTAAAAAACCCAAAAATACAAAATTTTATACAAATTTCATAGAAAGCGTTGCCGGATTGTGATATAGTAGCACTATTGAATGAATTTTGGAGGTTTTATTATGGGACGTTTTGATGAGAAAATTATGCTGGTAACAGGAGCTACTTCCGGAATTGGAAGAGCGGTTGCAATTCGCGCAGCAAAAGAAGGTGCAACAGTTGTTGCGGTGGGGCGCAACGAAGAGCGTGGAGCGGCTGTTGTAGCAGCAATGGAAGAAGCTGGTGGAAAAGGAGAATTCATGAAATGTGACGTCAGCAACAAAGATGCAGTAAAGGCACTTTTTGCAGAAATCCAGGAAAAATACGGAAAACTTGATGTTGCAGTGAATAATGCGGGAATCGTTGGTGCTTCTAAGACGGTAGAAGAACTGGAGGATGATGACTGGTTCCAGGTAATTGATGCAAATTTGAATTCTTGTTTCTTCTGCTGCAGAGAAGAAGTAAAGCTGATGCAGCCATCAGGTGGAGCCATCGTGAACGTGTCCAGTGTTGCGGGAATGCGTGGATTCCCTTCCGCAGCAGCTTATGTTGCAAGTAAGCATGCAGTCAGTGGACTGACAAAAGCAGTGGCAGTGGACTATGCTACAAAAGGAATTACGTGTAATGCGATTTGCCCTGCAGGAACAGATACTCCGCTTACAGAGAGAAGTTCAGCAGATATTAAGACGAGAATGGCAGAGATTGCAGCACAGGGAAAAGATCCGATGGAATGGCTGAAGAATTCTATGTTGTCTGGAAAGACAGAGACGTTGCAGAAGAAAAATGCGACACCGGAAGAGCAGGCAGCAACGATTTTGTATTTTGCAAGTGATGAGGCAAGACACATTACAGGTTCCATTGTTGCAAGTGATGGTGGATTTACTACATACTAAAATAAAACGAAACAAAGAACCTCTTGGGAGTCAGTCGGCTCCTGAGAGGTTTTTGTCTGTTTCATAGACCTTTTTTACATCAGCCCGGCATCTGAAAATTGTGCAGAAACAGATGAGAAGAGAGCATGCAGCAAAAAAAGACATGCAGAGCCGATAATCCAAGATTTCAGCAGTAGCTCCTACAATTACAGAAAGGATGCTGCTGACAGCCATCAGAATCATATTTTCAAATGCATTGATTCTGGCGCGCATGGATTCCGGAATGTAAGACTGGACGGCGGCAACACGTAAGGTGGCGCTGTTTGTTCCGAGAAAACCGGCAAAGGCACGGTTTACGAGCATAAGAGGATATGGAAGCCAAAGCAGAATAAGATCCATGCATTCGTAAAAGGTATAGACTGCAAAAGTAACGTAGAATTTTTTCTTTTTTGGAATTTCAATCCGGTACTGCACCACTCCGCCGATGGTGCGTCCTAAAAATTCAGCAATGGAAAATAAAGAATAAAGTGCGGCGGACATTCCGGGGGCGGTACGGAAAAATGCGACCAGAATGGGAGCATATCCGGAAGCGACCCCATTTGTGGCTGCCATATAGTAGTAAATAGCCTGTAATCCACGTTCTTTTTTAAAATAGCGGAGAACTTCTTGAAGATCTTCTTTCCATACCTGAAAAGAAAATGTTTTTTCACACACACGTGTTTCTTCCGTCAACTGAATTGTGTTTTCAATGAGTGCAGCACATATGGAAAATAATCCTTGTCCGATAAAAAGCCACGGCATACCGATCGTATCCATAAGTACTGCAGCCAGAGGCAGCATGATCACACGCAGTAGGGGATATAACATGGAAGAAATGGCATATCCTTTTTGTTCCATTCCACTTGGTATGATCTTTGGAAAAATACTGTTATATGCCAGTTCATCCAGACTTCCCAGTGTAGCAAGAAGCAAAGAATATCCAAGATAACCAACGTATGAAAAGTCGAAAAACAGCAAATAGATTCCCATAAGAGCATAAAAGATTCCATTGATGAAATCTCCAAATACAAGAAATGGTTTTCTGGGAAAGCGGTCCATCCAGGGAGCAACCAACAGTGGGATTAAAAAATTGGGGATCAATTGGATTGCGATTACAAGAGCAGATGCAAAGGTGCTTCCAGTTTCATCGAAAACAAGAAATGACAATGCGAAATTGCCCACAATTCCTCCCATACATCCAAAAGTTGTAGCTGCAATCAACAGAGAAAAATTTCTGGTCCATAAGGGATTCTTCATATCGTGATATCACCTCCTGTTTTTTAGTATACAGGAAGAATGAAAGAAAGAAAATAAGGGAAAATTGAGAAAATTTTATGAAAGTTTTCAGGTAAAAGACGAAAAGAAAGAGATGTTGAAAAAAGAATCCATTCTTTGTACAGGATGATATAATGGAGCTAGCAAATGAACGGAGAATAGGAACATGTTAGAGCACGAACAAAAAAATGTATGGAAAATGATAGGGATGCGGATTCGCCGGGAACGTATCAAAAGAAACTGGAGTCAGTCAGGTCTGTGTTATGGGATATGTGCAGTATCTTATCTTTCCAAAATTGAACAGGGAAAGATGGAAGTATCAGAAGAGATTTTGAAGCTTTTGCTGGAACGGTTAGAGTTACCGTGGATTGATGACAAAGAAACAAAGGATTTAGAAAGTTTTGTGGAAGTACAGTATGAATTTCTATTTACGCATCCTATACAAGAATTTTTAAAACAAAAAGAAATATTTCAAGAGAAAAAGGAAAAGTTGTATTCCAGTTCGTTGATCGCAGATGCCTGCATTTTGGAAGCAGTATATGAGAGTCGTAAAGATGAAATAGAAGAGGGATTGGAACGTTACCTGGATTTCAGGCAGCTTGCTGTTCTGCGTATGCTGCAGGGAAGGCTGGATGAGGCAATCACATTGCTTCCAATTCCGTTTATGTATATGCGGGCAGGGGAGATTCTTTATGAGACAGGCCAGAATTACGCATCAGCTATTTCTTATCTGCAAATGGGCTATAATCTGGCAGCCCAGGAAGGGATGGCGATGCTGATGCTGCAGTGCCGCATTATCATCGGAAATTGCTACAGTAATCAGCAGGAACTGGAAAATATGGAGAGAGAGTATCAAATTGCTTCGCGTCTGGCAAGAGACCTACATCAGACAGAAATATTAAAGGTGATCAACTATAATCGGGCATCTACATGGGTGGCGCTTGGAAGCTATAAGAAAGCGTACGACTATTTTTCAAAAGTAGAAGAACCCGCGATATTAGATTTGCATAAGCTTGCAATCTGTTGTGAAGCGTATGGAAGAAAAGCGGAGGGGATAGAAGCTGTAAAACGCGCAGAGAGGATGGGAGAATTCGGGGATGATCCAGATGATGAGAAGCAGTTGGAAGTGGAAATGTGTCGACTGGTCCGCTATCGTTTGGAACATGAGAATTATCTGAAGGAAGAGGAATATGAAAAACTTTTGTTTCCTTGTTTTGAGAAAATGAAAGCAAGACTGCCTGTTGGTTTTGCGGTATTTCATGTGCCGTATGTACTGGAGTGGTATACAGACAGACGCCAATATAAGCAGGCATATGAGATGGTGAGGAAATATGGGGGATTTATTCCTGTTTTATAGTTTTCCAATCAGCGCGTTTTAGGTAGCAAAATAGGGGAAATAATATGTTTCCCCCAATAAACGATCTCATCCTCCAATCAGGATTACAACCTTAAATGATGTATCATCATAAGAAATATCCAGTGTCCCCTCATATTTTTCGACAATATCCCGAATAGAAGAAATTCCGATTCCATGAGCAGATTTGTCTTCTTTATCAGAAATATACTGATTTTTTTGGACTACAATTTCATTGATTTTAGAATTGATCAGTTCCAGACTAAAATATCCGTTTTCCGTGTAGCGGCATTTCAATTCCAGTTTTCGTCTGTCCGGAGCTTCTATTTTTTGACATGCTTCAATCGCATTGTCCAGTGTGTTGGCAAACAGTGTACAAAGACTGACATCGTCGATATGGATTATACAAATGATGGGAGGATAACAGCAATCGAAATCAAAGCGCTTGGAATTCTTCTGTTACTGATTGCAGTTTTCTGTTTTGTATTGTTCTCTGTATATCATGTTTCTTTGAGAAAAGTAGAGAAGATTGTAAACTTAAATTAAAAATAAGTTTACAATCAAGCATCCATGCACTATACTGAAAAAAAGAAATCAGCATGGAGGCAGAACAATGAGTTTGATACAGGAAATAAAGGAACAGGTATTGCAGGGAAATCAGATTGCAAAGGCAGAGGCCTTGCAGTTATATGGGGAACCATTGGAGGAATTATGCCTTGCGGCAGACGAGATCCGTTACCAGTTTTGTGGAAATCGATTTGATCTTTGTACGATCATTAATGGAAAGAGCGGCAGATGTTCAGAAAACTGTAAATATTGTGCACAGTCAGCCTGTTACCATACAGAAATTGAAGAATATCCGCTGCTTGCAGTGGAGAAGATCAAAGAGCAGGCGAAATACAATGAAGAAAGAGGAGTCCTGCGTTATTCGATCGTAACTTCCGGAAAAGCATTGAATGACACGGAAGTGGAACATGTCTGCGAAAGCGTCCGGGAAATCCACAAAGAATCAAAGATCAAGGTCTGTGTGTCCGGCGGCCTTTTGAATGAAACTCAGTTTCGAAAATTAAAACAGGCAGGCGTCACAAGAGTGCATAATAATCTGGAGACATCCCGACAGAATTTTCCGAATGTCTGTACCACTCATACTTATGAAGACAAGATCGCAGCGATCCGCGCAGCTTGGAAAGCCGGAATAGAAGTATGCAGCGGAGGGATTATGGGACTGGGAGAGACCGTGGAGGACCGGATCGATCTTGCATTGGAAGTCCGAAAATTAGGAGTCAAATCCATGCCTGTAAATTTACTGAATCCAATTCCGGGGACACCTTATGAGCATAATCCGGTTCTTACGACAGAAGAAATGCGTCGGATCGTTGCAGTTTTCCGGTTTTTGCTTCCGGATGCATGGATTCGCCTTGCAGGAGGAAGAGGGCTTCTCCCGGATAAAGGAAGATCCTGCTTTACATCCGGGGCAAATGCTGCAATTTCAGGAGACATGCTGACAACTGCGGGAATCACCATTGAGCGGGATATACAGATGTTAGGAGAACTCGGTTACATTGTGAAATAAAGAAACTTTGGAAATAGAGGAAAAGTGGAAGTGAATTTCATTTTTTTCTCTATTTTTCTTTACAAACAAATATTTTTTGTTATAATAAGTTAGCCAGAACTAATAAAAGTTAAATGAAAGTAATTTCAAGGAGATGAAAAATGTTTGTATTGGGTAAAGTATTAAGTACAGCAGCAGTTTTACTGTGCATATTGTGTCTGGCAGCTCCGCTGAAAAAAACAAAGGCAGGGCAGAAAATAAAAGGACTTCGGATACTGCTGAAGCCGCATGTGTTATATGGCTGGCTGCTGCTTGTTATAGGACTTATGCATGGGATTATGGCAGGTAAGAACCCGGGGATGATCAGTGGCAAGCTGGTATGGATGGTATTGCTTGTTCTGCTTCTTGCGGCCTGCCTGAAAAGCCGGATGAAAAAATCTGTCTGGATGTTTCTGCACAGATCCTTATCTGTTGTTTTTGCAGCAGGAATCGTATTTCATATTGCGTATGCAGTGATATTCTAAAACTGCAGTTTTTGTTTCCTCCTTGTAAATCTTTCTGACTGACGTTATACTCAGAACAGAAAGTATTTTCACTAGAGGAAGGACTAAAGAGAGAATGACGATCAAAC
Source organism: Mediterraneibacter gnavus ATCC 29149 (assembly GCF_008121495.1). Classification (NCBI taxonomy): domain Bacteria; kingdom Bacillati; phylum Bacillota; class Clostridia; order Lachnospirales; family Lachnospiraceae; genus Mediterraneibacter; species Mediterraneibacter gnavus. The sequence goes on from NZ_CP043051.1 coordinate 1,798,759, forward strand.
AGAAAAAAACAATTGCAATAGCAGCAACCGGCGGGACCATAGCCGGAACCGGAGAAGCGGGAAAGACGGCAGTCTATCATGCGGGAGAGATGAATGTGGAGTCGATTCTGGAGACAATCCCGATGATTCGGAATGTTGCAGATATTGAGACGGTACAGTTGTTTAATGTGGACAGCAATGAGATGGATGAAGAGAAGTGGATCACGCTGGCGAATCAGCTCAATGAGCTGGCAGCCCGTCCGGATATCGATGGAATTGTGGTCACACATGGAACAGATACCCTGGATGAGACCGCATATTTTTTAAATCTGACAGTATATACACAGAAGCCCGTAGTACTTACAGGAGCAATGCGTCCGGCCACAGCCACCAGTGCAGACGGACCGTTTAATCTGTATCAGGCAGTCTGTCTGGCGGCCAGCGATGATGCCAGAGGACAGGGTGTGATGGCTGTGTTTTCCAACACAATCTATTCCGGAAGAGATATTCAGAAAGTAAATAATTACAAGACAGATGCATTTGATCAGAACGCATTCGGCTGCCTGGGATATATGCAGGATGAGACTGCGTATTTCTTTTCCAGAAGCTTTAAGACACATACCATGCAGTCTATTTTTGCTCTGCGCAGGCTGGAAAGTCTGGCGAAAGTAGCCGTGGTTTATTTTTATGCAGGCGCAGATGAGAAAATCCTGGATTATCTGGCAGAGACCCATGAAGGGATCGTGATCGTGGGATCCGGCAGCGGTAATTATAACCGGAAATGGATGAAAACGATGGAGAAACTGGCAGAAAAAGGAACAGTGTTTGTCAGGGCATCCAGAGTGTCACAGGGAATTGTATTTGATGACAGAGTGTTTGATCCGATGGATGTCTGCATTGGAGCGAATACGTTGTCCGGGCAGAAAGCGAGGGTTCTTTTGATGCTTGCACTGACGATCACAAAAGATGTAAAACAGATTCGAAATATCTTCAATCAATATTAGAATGGATGCGGCGTATAGATTGACAAAAGTATCGTTTGTATTATAATAGATAATACAAATGATACTTTTTTAATGAAACGGAGGAACGTAAAAATGTGGATCGTGATCTTTTTAGGAGGCGCATTGCTCACCGGCTATGCGCTGTACCGCCAGGCAGTCAGAGAATCGGGCAGTAGATTTCAGTGTCGTCACTGCGGACATACGTTTCGGACAGAGTGGAAAAATCTGTTTCTTGCCACACACAGCTGGGGAGAATATAAATTAAAGTGTCCGAACTGTGGTGCCGCAGATTATTGTGCAAATCTGGATAAAAAGAAGAAAAAATAAAAAGAAAGGGGACTACAGGGATGTTGATTCGATTGGATATGGCAAGTGCTACTCCGATTTATGTGCAGCTGCGCAATCAGATTGTGATGGGAATCGGCACGGGTGCATTGAAGGTCGGGGAAAAGCTTCCGACTGTTCGGCAGATGGCGGCAGATGCGGGAGTCAACACCATGACGGTAAATAAAACCTATCAGCTGTTGAAGGCGGAAGGGTTTATTGAGATTGACAGAAGAAGAGGTGCAGTTGTGAATCCGGTGGAGGATACGGCGGGAGTTTTCCGGGAAAAACTGGAAGGAGAGCTTGCACTTCTGGGTGCAGAGGCAAAAATAAAGGGAATGAACGAGCAGGAGTTTCTGCAGCTGTGTGAGACAATTTTTGAGAATTTATCCGGGCAGACCGGAAGTCTCCAGTTTGGATAAGGGGAAGGACGGTGCATGATGTATGGGATACGAGATTATGATGTGTGTGATGGCTCTGTTTGTGAATCTCTTGGTCGTGGGATGTTTTGCGCTGGTTTACGGAACAAAGATGAAGTATGAAAACGGTATGCTCTTTGGGATCCATATGCCAAAAGAAGCACAGAAAGATCCGGAAGTCCAGTCATTGATGGAGCAGTATGCAGTTCGAATGAAAAAATTTTACTGGTGGAATGTGGCAGGTGCCGTACTGTCAGGTCTGCTGGCATTTAGCTATACTTCCATCTTTATGTTTGGATGGATGTTCTGGATTTTTGAGTTTACGATCGGAAGTATGGGCTTTCTCTGTATGAATCATCGGAAACTTTATGACATCAAAGTAAAGCATCAGTGGTTTGCAGCAGAAGGTGCGGACATCGTTGTGATCGATATCGGAGCAAGTGCAAAGGCAGAGGAGAAGCGGATTCCGGCAGTCTGGCATCTGCCTGCAGTTGTGATCCTGGCATGGCTTTGTTTTTTGCCGGGGATGCGAAGATGGGTACAGGAAGAGGCAGCAAATATACTGGTTCCGGGAATGGCACTGCTGACGGCAGGTTTATTCTGGGTATTGCACATCTGGACCAACCGCAGACGGTGTGACGCATACAGTGAAAATACGCAGATCAATACAGCGATCCATGTCAGGGAGAGAAGAATGTGGGCATGGATCTGGCTTGTGGGAACATATACAAGTCTGATCGGTATGGGAGAAATTCTCTGGCAGATTTCCCGTAAAGGATATCTGGATGTTGTGGATACGATCATTTGTGTCATATTCAGCATGGCAGGCGGTCTGTTTATACTTGCGGCAATCCTGTGGATGATGAAAAAGCGGCAGGAGCTTTTGAAAACAGAAGAGCCGCTTTCCTATGTGGATGATGATATTTACTGGAAAAATGGCTGGTATAACAATCCACGGGACAGACGCTGGGTGGTTCCTGACAGAATGTGCAGTTCGAACTATTCTTTTAATATGGGAAAACCGGGTGTCCGTTATCTGACAGGAGCACTGGGGAGTGTGATCGTCATCGGCGTTTTGTGGCTGGTTGTTGTGTTTTTTGGGATGGATTTTATCCGTCCGCAGCTATCTATAGATGGAAACCAGGTGACAGTCAGAAGTGCTGAATATGGGATTTCTTTTGACAAGAAAGAGATAGAAGATGCAGAGCTTCTGGAAGACTTGCCGGAAGAAGATTTTGTGAGGATTAACGGACTTTCTGACAGCCGCCAGCTTCTTGGAAAATTCAAAGGCGAAGAGTCCGGAAAGGCGATGTTTTATATCCGGCGTGGAGAAACACCGGTTTTAAAGATCAAACTTCCGGAATATACAGTTTTTGTCAACAGTGAAGAATCCGGGAAAGTGCAGGAATGGTACGAGGAACTTTCCTCTTGATTTCATATTTTTTTCGTGATATACTTCTCCTAAAAATTTGAAGTGATTTTTAGGAGGAGTATTTTTATGGACGCAGACCCTGCAGGGAACAAGATTATTTTTGACTTATGTATCTTATTATTTTTCACATTGATGAATGCTTTTTTCGCCGGAGCAGAGATGGCAGTTGTTTCCGTGAATCACAACCGGATCCGCAGTCTTGCCGCAGAGGGCAATAAAAAAGCAGTCGTTATCCAAGGTCTTTTCGAAGATTCCACGAAGTTTCTTTCAACGATTCAGGTAGCAATTACATTTGCCGGATTCTATTCCAGTGCTTCAGCGGCGTCGAGCATTTCACCGGTATTGAGTGCATGGATGGAACAAAGAGGAATTCCATATAGTACAGCGATTGCGTCAAATGGAGTGACGCTTGTTTTGATGTTTTTTAATCTGGTATTCGGAGAACTTGTGCCAAAGAGGATCGCGCTGCAGAAGGCAGAACAGTTCTGTATGATCACAGTGATGCCGATCCATTATATTTCTAAGATTTTGTCTCCGTTTATCAAACTGCTTTCTATCTCGACAAAGGGAGTGTTAAAATTGCTCCGCATGAAGACGGAAGATCAGGAAGAGATCGTTACAGAGGAAGAAATCAAAGCAATGCTGAAGATGGGAGCAGAATCCGGTACGGTCGAAGACAGCGAACGGGAAATGATCAACTCGGTATTTTCTTTCGGCGATAAGAGCGCAAGAGAGCTGATGGTGCCGAGAAGAGAAGTGTTTGCTGTGGATATTGAGGATCCGGATGAGGAGATTCTGGATGCAGTTCTGGAATCCAGACATTCGAGAATTCCGGTTTATGAAGAAACTGTGGACAATATTATCGGAATTCTTCATGCCAAAGATGTGATGATCGAAATGCGGAAAAAAACGACCGGAGAAATTGAGATCCGCGGGCTATTGAGAGATGTGTTTTTTGTGCCGGATACAAAAGATGCCGATGATCTGTTTCGGGAACTTCAGGCATCCAGAAGGCATATGGCGGTGTTGGTGGATGAGTATGGTGGATTCTCCGGAATCATTACAGTAGAGGATCTGGTGGAGGCAATCATGGGAGATATTCACGAAGAAGATGAAGTCGAAGAACCGGAAATCCAGCAGCTTTCGGATGAAGAGTACCTGGTAGACGGAGGTATCCTGCTGGAAGATTTGAACGAGGAATTGCCGTTGTCTCTGTTCTCGGAAAACTATGACACACTGTCGGGCTACATGATTGAAAATCTGGGATATATTCCAAAAGAAAATGAGCAGGCCTCTGTTTTGGCAGGTGAGTGGCAGCTGCGTGTAGAACAGGTGAAAGATAACCGCATTGCGAGGGTACATGTTTCCAGGTGCATGGGGCATGTATCAGAAAAGTAATAAGTAATTATTAGGAAAAGTAAGTAACAGACGCTCTGGAAAAGGTGGATTTATATTGAATTCTAATAAATTCAAAGTTATAATAAGGCTGTATTTATAAATAGAATTCGTAATCAAAGGAGACCATCTATATGAAAATGTTATCAATCGAGCAGGAATTGAAAAGTAATTCTTATCCGGGAAGAGGAATCATCCTTGGAAAAAGCGAAGATGGAACAAAAGCGGTTGCCGCTTATTTTATCATGGGAAGAAGCGAAAACAGCCGCAATCGTGTTTTTGTAGAAGAAGGACAGGGAATCCGCACACAGGCATTTGATCCTTCCAAGCTGACAGATCCGAGCCTGATCATTTATGCACCGGTTCGTGTACTGGGCAATAAGACGATCGTGACAAACGGAGATCAGACAGATACAATCTACGAGGGCATGGACAAGCAGATGACATTTGAACAGTCTCTCAGAAGCAGAGAGTTTGAGCCGGATGGTCCGAACTATACACCTCGTATTTCCGGAATTATGCATCTTGAGAATGGAACATACAACTATGCAATGTCCATCTTAAAGAGCAATAACGGAAATCCGGATGCCTGCAACCGTTACACATTTGCATACGAGAACCCGGTTGCCGGAGAAGGACACTTTATTCATACATATATGCATGACGGCAATCCGCTTCCGAGTTTTGAAGGAGAGCCAAAACTGATTTCTGTACCGAACAGAATCGAAGAATTTACAGATCTTCTGTGGAACAGTCTGAATGAAGAGAACAAGGTTTCTCTGTTCGTTCGCTATATCGATATTGCAACTGGGGATATCGAGACAAAGATTGTGAATAAAAATCAATAATCAGAGGCAGAGTGTGGATAAAGGAGAAGAAAATGAAAGAATTAGAATTAAAATATGGATGTAACCCGAACCAGAAACCGGCAAAGATCGCAGTCAATGATGGAAGAGACCTTCCAATCGAGGTTCTCTGCGGAAGACCGGGATATATCAACTTCATGGACGCATTTAACGGATGGCAGCTGGTATCCGAGCTGAAAAAAGCAACCGGACTTCCGGCGGCGACTTCTTTCAAGCACGTATCCCCGGCAGGGGCAGCAGTGGGACTCCCTCTGAGCGATACACTTGCAAAAATCTACTGGGTGGATGATCTCGGAGAGCTTTCTCCGCTTGCATGTGCTTATGCAAGAGCAAGAGGTGCAGACAGAATGTCTTCCTTTGGAGATTTTATTGCACTCTCTGATGTGTGTGATGTATCGACTGCAAAGCTGATTAAAAGAGAAGTATCTGACGGTGTGATCGCACCGGGATATGAGCCGGAGGCACTGGAAATCCTCAAAGAGAAGAAAAAGGGAAATTATAATGTGATCCAGATCGATCCAAACTATGTTCCGGCACCGATCGAACACAAAGATGTATTTGGTATCCAGTTTGAGCAGGGAAGAAATGAGCTGGTGATCGACGATGCATTATTTGCAAATGTTGTGACAGAGAATAAAGAGATTCCGGAAGCAGCAAAAAGAGATCTGGCGATTTCTATGATCACACTGAAGTATACACAGTCTAACTCTGTATGCTATGTAAAAGACGGACAGGCGATCGGAATCGGAGCAGGACAGCAGTCCAGAATCCACTGTACACGACTGGCAGGAACAAAAGCGGACAACTGGTTCCTGCGTCAGAGCCCGCAGGTATTAGGGCTGCAGTTTGTAGACGGAATCAAACGTGCGGACAGAGACAACGCAATCGATCTGTATATCGGAGAAGATTACATGGATGTTCTGGCAGATGGAGCATGGGAGAATATCTTCAAAGTAAAACCGGAAGTATTCACAAGAGAAGAAAAGAGAGCATGGCTGGATCAGATGACAGACGTGGCACTTGGTTCAGATGCATTCTTCCCATTTGGGGATAACATTGAACGTGCACACAGAAGCGGTGTTAAATATATCGCACAGCCGGGCGGTTCTGTAAGAGATGACAATGTGATCGAAACATGTAATAAATACAAAATGGCAATGGCATTTACAGGAATTCGTTTATTCCATCACTAAAATGTGGTAAAATCCGTATGACGGGGAAATTTCAAGTACCCGGCATACGGATTTTTTGTATAAGAAATGATAGAAGATAAATGATGTCTGATGGAGGGAAGAAGCGATGATAATAGAAACAAGAAGCGCACAGGAGACATTTCAGCTTGGAAAAGAACTGGGCGAGAAGGCATATCCGGGGCAGGTGTTTACGCTGACCGGAGATCTTGGTGTTGGGAAAACTGTGTTTACGCAGGGCTTTGCGGCCGGTCTTGGAATTACAGAGCCGGTTAATAGTCCGACATTTACGATCGTACAGGTGTATGAGGAAGGCAGACTGCCGTTTTATCATTTTGACGTATATCGCATTGGAGATGTGGAAGAAATGGATGAAGTGGGATTCGAAGATTATGTGATGGGGGAAGGTGTTTCCCTGATCGAATGGGCAAACTTAATTGAGGAGATACTTCCCCAAAAACGGACGGAGATCACGATCGAGAAGAATCTGGAAGAAGGGTTTGATTATCGAAAAATTACTGTGGAGGAAACAGTTTAGGCAAATCTGTTTGCACAATTTAGAAAAACACGGTAACATAGAGGATACAAAAAAGAAAAGGAAAGGAAAGAGAATATGCGGGTATTGGCAATTGACAGTTCAGGGCTGACTGCGACTGTTGCAGTCGTGGAAGAGACTCAGACTGTTGCAGAATATACGATCAATTATAAAAAGACACATTCACAGACATTGCTTCCTATGATCGATGAAGTAGTAAAGATGACAGAGCTGGATCTGGGTACGATCGATGCGATTGCAGTGGCAGGAGGACCGGGATCTTTCACCGGACTTCGGATTGGTTCTGCGACAGCGAAAGGGCTGGGACTTGCACTGAATAAACCATTGATCCATGTGCCGACTGTGGATGGACTTGCGTATAATGTGTTCGGGTGTGAGGATATTATCTGTCCGATCATGGATGCAAGACGTAATCAGGTATATACTGGAATTTATACATTTTCAAAAAAAGCAGGAGAAAAAGAAGGGAGGAATCTGGTAGAACCGGTTTTTCAGGTGATCAAGATGCAGATGGCGGTTTCTATTGAAGAACTGGCAGAACGGCTGAACCGCTATCGCCGTCCGGTCGTATTTTTGGGAGACGGAGTGCCGGTCTATGAAAATGTACTGGCAGAAAAACTGACTGTTCCGTATTCTTTTGCACCTGCGTATATGAACCGGCAGAGAGCTGCTGTTGTAGGAACTTTGGCAATCCAGTATTACAAATCAGGAAAATTTGAGACAGCAGAGGAGCATCGTCCGGATTATCTGCGTGTTTCTCAGGCAGAGCGGGAACGCGCTCAGCGTGAGAAAGAAGCAGAGATTATAGTACGAGAGTTGAAAGTGGAAGATTCTGCGGCAGTTGCGGAGATGGAGCAGCAGATTTTTTCGGATTCATGGAGTGAAAAAAGCGTGTTGGAGACTGTGCAGCAGAAGCAGTCTGTTTGCTTTGCGGCGGAAAAAGCAGGACATCTTTTGGGATATCTGCTTGCATATCATGCGGCGGACGAAGCGGAGATCGCAAGAATTGCGGTGCAGAAAGAAGCACGCAGACAAGGGGCTGCCGGTAAACTGATGCAGGCGCTTGAACACTATTGTGAAGAACACAAGATGGAAAAGCTTCTTCTGGATGTGAGGGAGAGTAATGAGGCGGCGCGCAGCTTCTATACGAAAAACGGATTCGTGGAGGATGGCATTCGACAGGGATTTTATGTTAACCCGTCTGAAGATGCGGTTTTGATGAGCAGACAGCTCGGTGCAGATGTCTGATGGATTTCAAAAGAATGCTTATAGAATCACTGGAAGTGCCGGAAGCAGTTCCCAGTAGGAATTGCGGCGATATCCGGCTATAATGTAGGCGTAGCAAAAAGAAAATCCGAAAATCACAGGAGGAAATTTTATGCGCCAGTATGAATTAAAAGAACGAAAAGAAATCAGTAAAATTATTTGTAATAAATGTGGAAAAGAAATTCCGGTATCCGGTGGACATGAGATGAAAGGGGTGTTCCGTGTGGACTACGAGTGGGGATATTTCTCAGAAAAAGACGGAGAGAGACATGCCTTTGATCTGTGCGAAACGTGCTATGATGCACTTCTCCAATCGTTTCTGATACCGGTGGAAATAGAGGGATGATATGTTAGATGTATGTTTGCTTGGAAGCGGCGGAATGATGCCGCTTCCTTATCGCTGGCTGACGTCGCTGATGACACGGTTCAACGGCAGCAGCCTGCTGATCGACTGCGGGGAAGGAACGCAGATTGCGATTAAAGAAAAAGGGTGGAGCTTTAAGCCGATTGATGTGATCTGTTTTACACATTATCACGGAGATCATATCAGTGGGCTTCCTGGACTTCTTCTCACCATGGGAAATGCAGATCGGAAAGAACCGCTGACTTTGATCGGACCAAAAGGGCTGGAGCGTGTGGTATCTGCTCTGCGGGTCATTGCTCCGGAACTGCCGTTTCCGATCATTTATAAAGAAATTGAAGGGGCAGAGCAGACTTTCGAATTAAACGGATATCGTCTGAAAGCATTTCGGGTGAACCATAACGTTCTCTGCTATGGTTATACAATGGAGATCGACCGTGCAGGAAAATTTGATGTGGAGCGTGCAAAAGAACAGGAAATTCCGCAGAAGTATTGGAAGCATCTTCAAAAAGGTGAAACGATCGAGACGGAAAATGGAATCCTGACTCCGGATATGGTGCTTGGACCGCCGAGAAAAGGGTTAAAACTTACGTATACAACAGATACGAGACCGACGAACTCTATCCGGGAAAATGCGAAGGATTCTGACTTGTTTATCTGCGAAGGGATGTATGGAGAAAAAGAAAAAGCAGCAAAAGCAGTAGAATACAAGCACATGACATTTTATGAAGCGGCGCATCTGGCAAAGGACGCACAGGTGAAAGAGATGTGGCTGACACATTACAGTCCGTCCCTGACAAGACCGGAAGAGTATATGGATGAAGTGCGCCGGATCTTCCCGGAAGCCAAGGCAGGAAAAGACAGAATGTCCAGAGAACTGGCATTTGAGTAGAAAGAGGTTTGCAGTATGAAAGAAATCAGAGATATCAATATATTAGCGATCGAGAGCTCCTGTGATGAAACAGCGGCAGCAGTGATCCACAACGGAAGAGAAGTGCGCTCCAATGTCATTTCTTCCCAGATTGAACTGCACAAACTGTACGGGGGCGTTGTGCCGGAGATCGCATCCAGAAAGCATATTGAAAAGATCAATCAGGTGATAGAGGAAGCTTTAAAAGAGGCAAACGTGACATTGGACGATATCGATGCAATCGGGGTAACTTACGGTCCGGGACTTGTGGGGGCTCTCCTTGTCGGTGTGGCGGAGGCAAAAGCGATTGCCTACGCAAAAAATCTTCCGTTGGTAGGGGTGCACCATATCGAGGGGCATATTTCCGCCAATTATATTGAAAATCCAGACCTGGAGCCGCCGTTTTTATGCCTTGTGGTATCCGGCGGACATACCCATCTGGTCTGTGTGAAAGAATATGGAAAATATGAAATACTGGGACGTACCCGTGATGATGCGGCGGGAGAAGCCTACGATAAAGTGGCGAGAGCAATCGGACTTGGTTATCCGGGCGGGCCTAAAATCGACCGGATCGCAAAAGAAGGAAATCCGGATGCCATTCAGTTCCCAAAGGCGCATATGGATTCAGAATATGATTTCAGCTTCAGCGGTCTGAAATCTTCAGTATTGAATTATATCAATGGATGCAAGATGAAAGGAGAGTCCTATAATCCGGCAGATATTGCGGCATCCTTCCAGAAAGCGGTTGTGGAAGTTTTGGTAGAAAACTCCATGCATGCAGTAGAAAAATATGGAATGAACAAGTTTGCGATTGCAGGCGGTGTGGCATCCAACAGCGCCCTTCGCCAGGCAATGCAGGAGGCTTGCGAAAAACGTGGTGTGAAATTTTATCACCCGTCACCGATTTTCTGTACAGATAATGCAGCTATGATCGGAGTGGCTGCATATTATGAATATCTGGCAGGAACAAGGCACGGGCTGGATCTAAACGCAGTTCCGAATCTGAAACTCGGAGAAAGATAAAGGATATGAAAGAAAAAGAATTTGTAACAGCAATCGTTCTGGCAGCAGGCAGAGGAACGCGGATGGGGACCAAAATACAAAAACAGTATCTGGATCTGTGTGGAAAACCGGTCCTCTATTATTCCCTGCACGCATTTCAGGAATCTCCTCTTATTGACGAAATCCTGTTAGTGACAGGAGAACAGGAAATCGAATACTGCCGGAAAGAGATTGTAGAAAAATATCAGCTTACAAAAGTAAGAAAAATACTTGCCGGAGGGGCAGAGCGTTATCTTTCTGTCTGGAATGGAATCCAGGCAGCAGAAAATAAAGGCTGTCTCTTCATTCACGATGGTGCCAGGCCGTTTGTAGATGAGGAGATGATAGAGCGTGTGTATGAGCAGGTACAGAAAGAAAAAGCATGTGTAGTTGGTATGCCGGTCAAAGACACCATCAAAATCGCGGATGAAAAAGAGTACGTTCAGACAACACCGGACAGAAGCACAGTGTGGATGATACAGACCCCGCAGGTATTTTC